>JAZRNR010000163.1:0-111646 GCA_045648305.1 Acutalibacteraceae bacterium | reverse complement strand
AAAAGGAAACACCGTGGTGGTGTTTCCTTTTTTATTGCCTGACAAATTCGGGTTTGTTGAACAGAATTAAAATTATTATTGTAGGGGACGACGTCCTCGACGTCCCGTCAAAAATGTGCAAAATGTCAGGCAGATGATATCTGCCCCTACGAACCCTGTTTCAGTCAACCGCGTAGGGACGGGCGTCCTCGGCGGGATTCGCTACGCGGCTACCGCCGCTACACGCCCGCGGACTAAACGACCGTCCACCGGACGCTCGTTTCCGGCTTTGCCGTCGTCCTTTTCGAATCCCTTGAGGATTAAAAATAAAAAAACAGCAAAACTCCCTTGGGAATTTTGCTGTTTTGGCGTCCTCGGCGGGATTCGAACCCACGGCCTTTCGCTTAGGAGTTCGACCTATAGGCGTTGCTCGAGTCCCTTGAAGTCCCTTGAAATCGTTGATATATCAAGGTTTTCAAGTGTTTTGGTGTTAATATTTTCCCTTGCAAAATCGTCTAATATTCGCTAATATTTTTCGTTCATGTTAGCAAAATGTTAGCAAAACAGCGTTTTTAGGTGGAAGTTATCCTGTTATTATATTCCTATCATACAGATATAGAGCATAATTAGAAAAATCCGATGCTTATTCATTTCGAATAGGCATCGGTTATTTTTTATATTGTTTTTGCTAACATTTTCAATAGAGCAGCAGCTTCAGGGTTGGCAAGTATTTTAGCAAGAAGAGCCGCATTATCATCTGTTTCCGACTTTGTTTCGGTTGTGCTTTTGCTTTCTGTTTTTGCCATCGGGTCAAGAAATGAAATATCTTTATCAAACTTCGGCATAGGTGCTGTCTTGCCTTCTTCGCAGTTTTTTAACCCTTTTGTATTGTAAAACTGTTCATCGAATTTCTGTGCATTAAATCTTCTGTCTTCGTCAATGATATGGCTATATACATCCGCCACCATATCCATTCGTGCATGACCGGAATCACCCTGTACAGATTTCATATCACCACCGTTCCATTTGAGCTTATACGTAATACTCGCGTGTCTGAAGCTATGAAAAACTACCGGTGGCAAGTTATTATCCGTAATGAGTTTTTTTAATGATCTGTTTATAATCTGTGCTTCCATTGGTCTGCCGGACGAATGACAAAAAACCAAATTATAATCAGTATATTCATTACCGTAGAGGTCTTGCATATCTTCTATCTGTCGTTTTCGTTCTACAAGCATTAAAGCTACTGTTTTAGGAAGAAATATTTTTCTTACGCTTGTCTTTGTCTTGGGTGCTTTAAGAACTAACGATGTGTTTTGGTTACATAATATATGCGGAAAGACCCTGACAACATCTTTTTTATCAAGAAGCTCCATAGTATCCTTGTTAACCCTTTGGAGTTCTTTGTTTACATAAATGAAAGCGTCGTTTTCTGCTATCCTTGATTCTGAAATCTCAACACAATCCCAAGTCAAACCGAGCAGCTCCCCCATTCTTAAAGAACACGAAAAGGCTAAGTTTATTGCTAACGACAAAATATCATCTTCACATAACTCAAGTGCTTTAAGCAGAGTTTCTGCAGTCCAAATTTCTCTCTTTTGGCTCTCGTGCTTAGGAAGTGTAGCATTGAGAACAGGATTTCTCGGCATAAGCTCCCATTTAACTGCCTGACCAAAAGCACTTCTCAACAATTTATGGATTTCTCTTATGGTATGTGCAGTAAGACACGGGGTTTTAGCTTTTCGATTGTTTGTTGTTTTGGATTTAACTTTTGATAAACTTTGATAAAAGTTATCCATCATCAAAGGCGTTATATCAATCAATTTATAATCTCCGATAAGAGGAATTATATAATTATATATCAATCCTTTACGAGAGTTATATGTACTCATCGCCCAATTTGCAACACCATATATGGCACAATACTTTTCTAACAGTTCTGCAACCGTTGTGACTGTCGGAATAACGAAAATACCGTTATCCTGCTGATGTTCAATTTCATTCTTTCGTCTCTTCGCTTCTGCATTGGTTGAAAACGTTTCCCACTTCTGTTTTCTTTTGCCATCTTTATCAACAACATCATAAATTACCGAATATTTATTGTTTTTTCTTTTCTGTATCGATGCCATTTTATACTACCCCTTCCGTACCGTTTAACCAATCATCAAAGCTCTTCTTAACAATTCGATAGCCTTTTTCTACTTTTACTGCCCGAAAACAACCGCTTTTTATTAGTTTGTAAACAGACTGTCTTGTTGTATCAAGGATTCTCATTACTTCAGGTACTGTGTAACTCTTTTTCTCAAAGGCCGCATTACCACAAAATGATTTAGATTCAAATTTAGTTGACAAATCTTTCAACCTCCTCTATCTCGGCTACTTTTTTATAATGAGTTTGAGAAGCATACCACTTTTCAAAACTTTCCTGCTTTACTCTTCTTGTGCCGTCAACCCATATCATATCCATATCGTACTTATCAATAAGTTCTCTTGCCGATGGTCTTGAAATGCCTAAAACTTTTGCAATTGTTGTAGATGTAATTGTTTTTCCATAGTTTTTTCCGGGTCTTTCACCGTTTACCTTTCGATAATGAAACTGATTGGCATACCATTCTTCAAAACTTTCGACATCTACTCTCATTTTCCCAAACACCACAAAAGTTTTAAAATACTGATGATTGACCAACCGATACACTGCTGTTTTTCCAAGGCCTAAAATCCTTCTCAAATCGGGAACGGATATGGTCTTTTTATCTCTATAATTCATCATTGTTTTAACGATTTGTTGATTTTCCTCTACGCTTTTTGTTGAAGCTCGGTATTCATTACCGGCCCTGTAAACCTTGAACAATCCTGACTTCAACAATTTAAGTGCTTCATCTTCAGTTAATGAAAACATCTTTTGGATTTGCTCTGATGAATAGGATTGCCATAATTCTTCCTCCTTTCCCCTATCATTTCTTAATATTTCCTCAAGATACCGAGTATCACTTTCAGTATTAAATAACAGTATTCTTTCATCAAGAGACATTTGTTTATCCATAATCAGCACTCCCCTTTTCTGTTATTTAACCATTCATCAAAACTAATTTTCGAAATCCTATATGTATCACCGATTTTTATACTGTAAAACTCTTTTCTTTTAACAAGGGCATATGCACTAGTTTTACAAATACCTAAAATATCTTGTATTTCATTAACCGAGTAGATTTTTTGCTTTCTTCTATCATGACAATTCCTCCTATTAAACAGGTGATATCATATAACCAAGCGGCTTGACTATATGATATCAACATATAAGAGAAACAACAAATGTGCGATTTTTATTCTATGGTTTCAGCCTCGAGCCAATCATCAAAACTCTTTTTTGATACGCGATAATGACCGCCAATTTTGACATAGCGGAACACGCCTGAATTAACAAGAGTATACGCCGCGTTTTTACCGATATTAAGTATGTTCATAATTTCTTCGACAGTATATACTCGCTTTTCATAAACGGCTCCTTTTTTAGTTTTTTCTTCAGTCAAATCTTTTTCACCTCCCGGTTTTCCGCATGTTTATACTTTTTTGTAATAAGATAGTCATATCCATAATAGGTTTGACACTTTTCGCAAAGTCCTTTTTCTCTCTGCAAAGGGTCAATTCTTCTTATCATATTGTCAGGTTTTTTCATTAACTCTTGTTGACAATTAATACATAACGTTGCTATTCGACCAAATCGTTCTCTTCTAGGATTTCGAGGAATTCCTACCAAATGTTTGAGACCTTGCTTTATTTCGTTTCTCTTAATTTCATCTGAAATTGTACCTATGTATCTTCCGAGCCCTTCCACTCTATCTATTGTTCGCAGTTGTTCTAAAACAATCATCGAAGGTTCACTCAAACCACAATTCTCATCAAGAAGAATATGTGTTGTCATAGATTGGTTTTTCCGAACAGATGTAATTACAGCTACCACGATTGTAGGACTGGACTTGTTCAAGGAGTTTGCCTGAACAACAACGACAGGTCGATATCCGAACTGTACCGAACCGTTCGCTTTACCTAAATCACAATAAAAAATGTCTCCCCATTTTACTTTTTGGATTTTTTCATTCTGCATGAATATCTACCTTTCAAAAAAATTTTTCTGAAGGGAAAAATACCCTTCATTATGTTTGCACTGGGAACACCTCAATTCGGCATCTTTTCATAAAAAGTTTTCAATTTCTTAACAGAGTTTTCAATTGAGCGTCTTATCGACGACTCACAGAGACCTTCTTCCCGGGCTATTTCGGAATAGTTCATTCCAAGAAAGAAAAATTTATAAACCCTTTCCCTGTTTAGTTTTGACAGAGTGTTCAAAGCGGTTTGTAAGGTTTTTGCTTCATCTCTTCTAATTAGCTCCTCCTCTGTATCGGTTACAATTAGTTCAGGATGATAATTTCCAAAATCATCATCGGTAATATCAAAAACATGTCCGCATCTCTTCTCTCTCATTCTGTTTTTGTTTTCATACCTTATGCCTTCTTCAAACACTTCACCCTGAGACACAGAAAGTCTGATAAATGGAGTATAGGGTTTTATTTCTTCGGAATATTTTTGAAAAAGCTCTTCTTCTGAAAGCTCAGTTACTATAGCCCATTGAATTTCATTCATATATCCCTCGTATTCATATCTGAGATTTATCAACTTACACTCACGGGTAAATTGTTCTAGTCTTTCATTATTGGTCATTTTATAATCTCCTTTAAATTTTGAAATTCAGTTGAAATCAAAATTGGGAGATTACGGATATTCAGCTATAAAACAAAGCCATCTGAAAAGCATAAAAGTTCCTTTCTGTAGCGGATAACCGCAGAAAGGAACTTCTAACATCTATGAAGCAAGTTGATGGAGCAAATAAAAAGCACCGTAGAAATCAGAACAGAAACAGGTATAGTTATACCTTGATTCCATTCTGGCTTCATACGGTGCTAGGGTAGTCGCAATCTAATAATTGGCTCCGCATACTCGAGTTAAAGTCGAATGTATTTAATTTTAACACAGTTCCTATTGAACACATATCTCTATATATCAAAAATTATTATTTGATCAATTTTTTATAAAAACTTCGTGTAATGAAGCTACATTTATAATCCCATCATCTATGTAAATATCGAGTTTATCAGCAAATTCATAGAACTTTTCTTTCATATCCTTTTTCCTGAAACCGTAAGAACTGCCATTAAAGAATACAATTGTGAAATTCCTTCAAAAATCAATTTTAAATCATAGTAAATTATAATATTTCTACGTCTTACATTATTCTCTTTCTTTGTTTTTTCTTTTTCTGCTCTTTGATCTATCTTTTTGTTAAAACACTTTGTTTGCACTATTCCCGATTATCTTTAGGTGGCATTTGACAAAATTCTGGATAGTCCATTAATGGCTTTGACGTAACTTCCCTGTATCCTATTACCCATTCCTTGGGCCAACTCATAGGTAACAACACTTGTTCCGCTCCACCATCTAATACGGTGCCCGTATCAAGTATAACCGGAGCAACTACACCTACATTAATTTTCGTGCCAATCGGCACAAGTATTTTTTCCTCAACCAATCTAGTGTTTACCCACTCAGGTTTTAACGCAAGTCTTATCTTTACATCAATTCTTGATTCAGCAAACTCCGTTGATGCATAACTACCGTTCCAACTAGCTCCCCTATTCTTGCTGTATCCTCTACCGTATGTGCGATATAAAACTATCTCCTCAACCGTTATATATGTTTTATACTCACCATTCATGAAACTCGACACAATTCCATTAGGAAGTGCGTCGAGTTTTGTTTCTATAACTTTGTCTTTTAAATCGGTTCTAAATTTTTGATTTGTCGAGCCGGATTTAAAACCCAAACCTTCTTGAACTAATTTCTCAATATCCAATTTAAATCACGCTCCATAATATCAACATGCAATACTTACAATAACTATAAATTATTGTAAGAAAAATAAGATAGATAACTATTTGTTATCTTATGTTCGGGGAGATATTAAATATGAAAAGTTGTTTTGTTATTATGGGGTTTGGAATTAAGAATAACATTAATCTCGATTTAACATATAATGAAATAATCAAGCCTTGTATTAATGAAAACAATTTGAGACCATATTCATTATATAATGATGATAAATTCAATGCATTTAGATGTGATGAAATAATTGGAACAACTTCTATAGATTACAAGTTTATTACCTGTTTAAGCAACTCGGATATTGTTATTGCAGATATTAGCACTATGAATGCAAATGCAATATATGAATTAGGTGTAAGACATGCTTTAAAACCAAAATCTACAATAATTCTTTGTGCGAAAGATAAAGAAAAAGATTTTAAGTTTTTTGATATTAATTATGTTCCTATTATTTTCTATGAGCATAGTGGGTTAACATTAAATAAAAAAGCTATAGCAGAAGCTAAGACTAAATTAAATCAATTTATTGATTTCGCCATAACTAGCACTGATAATCTTCCAGATAATCCTATACATAGAGCTCTAATTGAAAGAAAAATGTATAACCAGAACGTTCCAAATTCTATAAACAAGTCATTGTACAGTTATTACTTGGAAGGGAACAAAGCACTAGAAGAAAATAATTTTGAAGAAGCAGAATTGCAATTTGCAGAATTATATGAACACGATCCATCAGAAGAAAATTTATTACTTTTATCACTAGCTAAATATAAAATTGCAGAAAAGAATAAGAGTAACAAAAGTTTAATCGATTGTTTAAACTTTTTGCAAAGTAATATAGATGTAGAAAACTGCAATTCAGAATATTTGATTGGACGTATAGCAGCAATTAGCTTAAGGATATACAATTTAACCGGAGATGAAAAATATTATTACAATGCACTTAAACACTATAGAATCGGTTCCTTTTTCTGTAAAACGAATTTATATTGCCCTAGAAACTATTGTGCAACACTTCTTAGAATACACGAATTAACTGAAGATCCCAATGTTATAAAAGAGTATTTTTATACTGCAATCCATTTTGCTAAGATATATCAGGAAAAACCTATGACTGCTCTCGAAAATGGGGAATATGATGAAAGAATTTATTATAGATATAATCTTCACGATCTAAAATCTATTATAAACGGCAAATATATTGACTACGATAAAATGACACAATTACTAAAAGATGACACCGACATGTCGGTGTTACAGAAAAATGTCATTACACAAGGCATAACCAAACTTAAAGAAGATATAGACGAAATTCAAAAAATCCTTAAACCTTTTTGAGATTTAAAAACAAATAATAGTCGGTAACTTTACCTATCCACACTAAAAGTTGTTCATTAAACGTGTTGTCAGCGAAAAAATCATCTATATTAGATAAATCAAAATTAATTGTTTTCACACTAAATCTACCGCCTTTTACAATTCCTTCTTCTCGTATTCCTTCTTCGTTTATGATTAATAAAGGCAAATCGTACAATAGTCCAATAGTTCCTTCAATATGACAAAACGGACTAGTAAGAGATTGACCTGATATGTCAATTTCTTCAGGATAAAAAAAAGAGTCATTAGGTTTTCCTCCTTTTTTCTTTATCCCTTTTTCTATATGTATCTGTTTGAAGCCTACTATAACGATGCCATAACATTGCCTTATTATCCCTTTCAAATAATTAATTGAATCTGTTAAATCATATTCACCAGCTTCCAAGGTGACAGTTTTTAAATCGTACTTACCAAATATGCTTTGTAGTTTTTCAATAAAAATTTGCTGTTGCTCTATGTAAGGATTTGGTCTACTAAAAAAAACTAATATTTTGTCGTTTTTCATATTGGCACTTCCTGGTTTTGAACTCTTCGATTTTTAATCACTTGTTTTGCTATATGAGATAAATCTGGATACATATACTTCTCGTTTATTTCAAAGTTTTTTAAAATGTTTTGAAAATATGCTTTCCTTTCCGATGGAATTAAGATAGTGAATATACAGGGATCATCACAGATATCACATAACTTTGTATTTGTATCATGAATTGTGAAAGCTGCTCGTTGTGCATAAATTCGTAAATCATTACTAGTAGAAAAGCATGCTAAAATCTTATTCGAACTTTCATAATGAGTACTGAAGGCTGGTCTTAATAAACTAAATGCACATTCAGAATCCATGGGATAAATATATGGATCAAAACCTTGTTTGAAATTAATCATTTCAGGACAAATAATTGTAATGCTTGAATACTCATTGGTGGTATTTTCTGAATCGGACAAAGCAAAAAACAATGCCACCAAAGGTGAATATGACCAATCCAAAAGACGCGTAGGTAAGCCATAGTGTTGCATTATTGAAATCCATTGATCATATGCTACTTTGGGTATTTTTGTTGCCATAATTTGACTTGCATTATGATAAAACGAGTGAGAAAAAACTTGTTCGTTTACCATATTATCTTTTCTTTGAATCGATGGCACAATTTCCCAACTGGAATTTTGTTGTCCCCTATACCATAAAGTTTTGTATTTAACTTTATCGCTATTGTATTTGGAAAGTTCATTTTTAATTATTTCGATAGTGCTACATAAATCTTCAATTGTTTCTATTAAATATTCGTGTTTAATATTTGACATATTTTCTCTCCTGTTTAGGATAACAAATAGTTATCTATCTTATTTTTCTTACAATAATTTATAGTTATTGTAAGTAATTTTAATCTCCTCGAAATTCTGTTAAAATGATTTTGCGAACACATTTTCAAAATTTCGAGGAGCGATCAAATGAGAAGTATAAAAACAGCAAGTGATGAATTTATACAAGTCATCCAATCTACAAAAAATTTATCCGATAAAACGATAACGGCTTATCGTTCGGATTTAAAGGATTTTCAGGTATTTCTACAAGACAATGAGCTTGATGAAACGGTTATCCTGAAATATGTGCAGGTGTTATCCAAAGAGCGAGACCTCAAAGACAACACAATTTGCCGAAAGCTAATTACGCTGAAAATGTTTTTTAGTTTTCTTTGTGAGCAAGGTTATACTGATGTCAATTATTACCAGAATCATCATTTCCGCTACAAGAAAGAGCGGAGGCTTCCAAAAACGTTGGCAGTCAGAGAAACATCAAAGTTGCTAACCTATCTTTCTAACCGTGCTGAAAAGAAAACAACATTTTTTGATTCATGGAAGAATTCCCGCAACCTTGCATTAATTGATATTTTAATTAGTACCGGCATAAGAATCGCCGAGGCGTCAAACATCGCACTTAGTGATGTGATTTTTTCTGAACGGACAATTCTTATCCACGGTAAAGGTCGAAAACAAAGGCTCATTTATATATCCTGTAACGACACTTGGACCAACCTTACACGATGGCTGAAAATCCGCAATAACAGACCGGTAAATACAGACAAGATATTTGTAAACCGTTTTGGTGAGCAACTGAGTATTCATGGTATAGAATACATATATAATTCGGCAAAAAGAGCCTGTGGAATTAATGAAAATTCAACACCACATTATTTGCGACACACATTTGCGACAAATCTTCTCTCAAATGGAGCGGATTTACGTTCTGTTCAAGAAATTCTTGGTCATAGTAGCGTGGCAACAACTGAAATATATACCGAGGTCTCCACCAAGCGAAAAAAACAAGTTTTAAATAAATATAATTATCGAAATAAATTGTAATCTACATCCTTACAATTATTTAAAACAAATGAAATCAAGAAAAGTAACACTTAAACCATAAATTTCTATTTTTCTATATGTTTATATGCATATTCTAGACTCTTTCGATCAAATATTCATTAAATTTGCAAAAATGCATTGAAATATTGCAAAAAAGTAAGCTTTTATGGTTTTTCAACTTAATAAACACTCAAAAACGACGCAAAAACATAATATTTATACTCCCTGGTAAATATTGTACATTATAAAGCAACATTGAAATTTAATGTATAACTCATACAAAAATCGATCATTTTTGTCAAAAAATGAAGCATTTTTGCAAACAATATTGAATACATAATTTAGTTTTGTATAATCTAAAAGTGTACTAATAAATTGGGCATTAGAACCAGTTAAAATCATAAAGAAGTATCAAAAATTACATAGGAGTAGATATTTATGACTTTATACTCAACTGATAAAACAACATATGGAGAAAAATACAAGCCAACTGTTTTAGAACAGTGGAAAACATGTGTCGAAATGGCAAATTGCAATTCTGAAAAAAGAAACAATTCTAATAATATTTTTATAACAATTAATGTTGCCATATTAGCAGTAATCAGTTTTTCCATTGAATATAAAAGTTTACTGTTGTCGTTGGCGGGTATGTGCATTTGTTTTTTATGGTTATACACACTTAATAGTTACAGCAGGCTTAGCAAAGTAAAATATGACATTATAAACGAAATAGAACAGCAATTACCACTCTCTCCCTTTTCATATGAATGGGAAAAGCTGAACAACAATAAGAAATATATAAGACTAACTACTATAGAAAAAATTATTCCGATTTTATTCATTGTCCTATATTCAATTTCGATTCTTGTTCCTATTGGTAAAAAACTGTTGGAAATAATTTGTAATTGCAAAGGAGGTGGAGCATAATGAAGGTTTTTATTTCTCATAAAAAAGAAGACGAGCTACGTGCATTATGGGTGAAACGTACATTAGATGAAAACGGAGTTTCGTCATACCTTGATGTATTAGATAATGAAATAGCAAATGACGGTAAGGCACTCACTGAACACATCAAGAAAAATTTAAACTCCTGCACTGACGTAATTGTCGTAATGACTGAGTCTACCAAGAAATCTTGGTGGGTTCCGTTTGAAATAGGCATGTCCGCTCAAAAAGATATGCCAACGGCAAGCTTTTTGTCATCAGATGTAGAGCTACCTGATTACTTAAGTTATTGGCCAAGATTGAAAAATTCAGATGATATTGCTACGTATGTTGATGTTAGACAGTCTTATGAAGAAAGCTACATATTAGAACATTACGGATTATCAAGTGCAAAAAAGATCGATACACATGCTTTTTATCAAGAATTAAAACGAAAGTTGAGGTAATTTACATTATGACATATAATCTTTTTATTAGCCATTCATGGGCTTATTCCGATGCATATGAAAAATTGATTAATCTTTTAGATTCTGCTGATAATTTTTCTTATAAAAACTATTCAGTTCCTAAAGATGATCCTATACACAATGCAAAGTACGATTATCAATTAAAAGAAGCAATTCGAAATCAAATAAAACATGCTAGTTGTATTCTAATATTAGCAGGTGTTTATTCTACATACAGCAAATGGATAAACATTGAAATTGAACTAGCACAAGAAATGGGTAAAAAAATCATCGCCATAGAACCTTGGGGATCTGAAAGAACATCAACCATTGTAAAGAACAATGCAACTAAAATTGTAAAGTGGCAAACATCATCCATAGTAAAGGCAATAATAGAATAATATTGTTCAGCCGGTTAGTTGTGCTATAAAACCTAATATAGAAATTTGTAATGTTAAAATACTAATATATAATCCCATTATTTATTTTAATCCACCTATACACTCTATCATTGTCTGTCTGACATATATATTCGGTATGCTACAAGTGCATTGAGGCAGAGGTCAATTAATTGTGTGTCCATTTCATTTGCAGGCTTTTCGAGTTCTTGGCTGATAAGTGTATCCAATTTCTTCACATTAAGTTTAAGTGTTGTGTCATTTAGATATGTTCTTATCACACTAATACAGCGTTTGTACTCTTTCAAAATATCACCTCTGAAATTGTCATATAACTATATATGACCGAATTCGAGGTTTGTCACGAAAAAAACTAACCGAATCTGCATAAGCAAATTCGGTTAGTTTTCATTTTGTTCGCTATATAAAATTATAATTCGTTTATCATTTTTCTCTGCATATCTGAGAGACTGATACGCACCGCCTGATTGATTTTTGACGTAAACAACAACCACATCTGACCTGTCGATCATATCTCTGTTTCTTGCTGTAATAGCATATTTAAAATTCTTATCGGCAGATGCTTCGCTGATTTCTATTGAATCGTAATAGTTTTCAAAAGCTTCAGCGTTGTTTCTCAATTCAGCGGTTTCATAGGGCAGAACGAGGGTGAGAAAAACATTTTCAGCGTTTAATTCCTTTTTAAGTCTTCGCACAACGGACGCTGTCATCAGGTCAAAGTCGCCATTTCTGCCGACTAGGAACTCGACCTCTCTGTCTCCCCTGCTCATTATAATGCGGAGGAGTTCATAGAGCTTTTGTTCAACTGTCTGAGAATCGTCAATGAACCTATGGCCGAAAAAGCTGACGATTAGTTTTTCTTTCATATTCTCTCACCCTATTCAAAGGTTATTGCCGATATGCAGTTAAGCACATCGGCAATGATTAGTTTATGCACAGCAAACGATGTATGTAGCATCCTTCTTTGTTGATTTCGTATAGTCACACCGTGTGCAATTATCAACATCATATATTTCACGCAGACAACGAGGTGATGTTGCTTTAGCTTTGTGTGTTACAGTAGTAACAGATGTTGTTTCAATCTTGTGTCCGAAAAGCGTACACGTAAGACCGTAAGTTGTTACACCGTCGTCTTCACCGTTAAAGTAATTTGCAATAAATTTCTCGCGAAAATCTACAGTTGTGTCTGCATCAAAAATAAATACTGTTTCGTTTGCGGTAATAATAACCGTATCTTCGTCCACTCCCTGAGCACCTGCTGAAACAGACATCATACAAAAGAGTGAAACAACTACCATAATAAGTGCAATTATTCTTTTCATAATCAGTTAATCTCCTTCAGATTTTCAATAATTCTGAAAAGATTATCTTCTGTATCAGCTTTCACACGATAAACGTTATTATCATGGACAAAGTTGCCTTGTACAAACAAAGGTGTGCTCTCGTAATATACCAAATAATCTAAAACTTCTTTTTCTTCACAATTCAACTTAAAGTCATCGGCCAATTCAGTATCAACGTCTATAGCAATACTGTGATCTGGTTCACTTGAACACAACAAGTATATTTCTGTTTCCCCTTCAACTAAATAACTGATTTCAATAATCTTTTCATCTTCCGGCAACCATGTCGGATATAAAATATCTACTCCTTCACTTTCTTTGAATTCTTCTAGTGAGGAATATGTTATTGTTTTGTCATTTTTATAAAATGTTATACCGCTATGTTCTTTCGGACCGTCATCAAGGATTTCGCTAATGGAGTCACCCACTTTTCTGAAAAATTCTTCAATAACACCGCCCGAACTGATAGCAAATATACCCAAGAGTGCAATAAGTACCGCGAGCACAGCGGCTATGATAGCAATACGCTTAGCTCTCAGCTTTTTCTTAGCATAAGAGTTCAGAGCCATTACCTTGCCTTTAAACGGTATTTCATTTACTCTTTGTTCAATTTCTTCTTTAGTAAGTCTTGGTATTCCTTCCAGCTCCATAAGAAAATCAACACATTCCGTCACAAGGTCACTGTCCATTTTCTTATAATCCTTTGCAGTTTCAAGCAAAATGATTGCCATAAGCTTGTCCTTTAAGGTCTGATTCTCAGTCGCCTTATTGTGTTCGTTTTCCATGGATTTGTTCACCTCCCGTATTTATGCTTCAATAAATGTAAAACCTCCTTCAAATATATATGAAAGAAAATGCAATTTGTCACGCAAAAAATTTATATTTTTTTGAAAAATTTTTATAATTTCATAAAAAGAAGTAAAAGTGCCATAAATACAAATGCTGCTTTATCTTTGATTTTCAGTCTCAATCTGTAAACTCTCGACCTTACCGCATGTTCAGTAGTATCAAGTGCCTTTGCAAGTTCAGCATATTCCATACGCTTTGTGTAAACCATTTCAAAGAGTTCAAGCTCCTTTTCACTCAGCGAAGAAAGTATTCCTTGCTTCTTTTCTTCAAGCTCTTCGTCGGTTATCTTATTATCCTCTTCCATTTCGTAGAGAATATCCGCACTTGTCTGTGTTCCGAATACAGTTCCGAAGATGAGCTCCTTCTCACGCTTGGCTATGCTTCTGAACTCTTCCTTTATTTTATTGTCAGCAACCTTATAAAGCCACGCTTTGATAAAACTATCTTCGAGTTCGTTACAGTTCTCCTGAAAGAAAAGGAAAACCTCCTGAGTAACATCGGATGCATCCGTTTCCTTTTTAAGCCTTGAATAACAAAGATGATATACGTCATCATAGTATAAATCAGCAATTTCTTTTGCCCTTTCTGCGCTAATCAACCTATACCAGTCCTCTTCCTCAAATAATTTATAAACCTGGATAATTATAACAGTTTTGTGAAATTATGTCAAAAAAGTTAAGTCAGAAAACTTTTTTAACAAGTGTTGTAGAAGATGCTTTTTGCGGTTAAATTTCTTATTAATAAAAATGCTGCAGAAAATTATGATATTAACCTGTTTTACATAATATAATTATGCACAATTATAATCATCCGCATTTGTCGAAAACAGCGAAAGTTTGAAAAAAGTGAAATTTTCGTGGGACATTTTGTCATTTTCTTCATTTATATATAGAAATTTATTTCTGTATCTAAATTGAGGATGGTATTTTTATGGATTCAACGGCATACAAAGTTACTACAAAAGAGGAAATAAAATCAAAACTATTGGGTTTTATGGAAGATAACGGCATAAAATATAATCTGGTTGAATGTTGCGGATGTGAAAGAATCTGCATTGATTTAAAGGACGAAGAAAATACTTGTGAGAAGTACTGCTGTAATTCAGGCATCATTATACATACAAGCAGCAAAGACATACTCCGGATTTGTCCGCATGAGATTCTTTACATTGCGATAGAAAAAAGGAAGTCCGTGCTCTATCTGAAAGACAGAAGAGTTGAGACAAATTATAACATTGACTATTGGTTAAATCTGCTTGACCTTAATGTGTTTGCGCAGCCTCATCACAGCTTCATCGTTAATCTTAACTATGTTTACGAGGTTACCAAGGATTTTGCTAAGGTGAAATATGGTGATAAAGAATACTCGGTTTATACTTCATCCAGAAAAATCAGTGCGTTTAAGAAGGCGTTTTTGAATTTTAAAAGTTGATGACAGCAAGCAAGGAAAAAGCCTCACACATACAGATAATACAATAAAAAATAACCGATGCCTATTCGAAAGAATAAGCATCGGCTTTTTTAATTATGATATTGGGTTGCGTTTTACTTAGTATCCAAATTACTGATTACTGATACAAAATATTCACTCAAATCCTGTGGAACCTCAATAATCAAGGTCTTGTTTTCTGACATCACTTCATAATACCTGTAAACAAGAGTATTATCGACGATGCTGAATGATTTAGCATCTGCAGAAAATAACCCGTCTTTGCTGGACATTTTGAAGCGATATGTTTTGTCACCAAGACTTGATGTTAAAAACGCTGTTCTGTTGGACGTTTCAGCGAAGCTGTTTGGCTCATATTTGTTCTCGTTGCAGAAAACTAAAAGTTCATTAAGCTTGACTATATCAATTTTGTTCACATCGATGGTTTCAGATGAATTGTTATCAGCTTTAACAATGCATTGATATGTGAAATTGTTCGAGTTAGAATAGTACTTTTTAAGCTCCTGCCATTGGTCATTGCGGCAGTAAACACTTTCTGATGCACCTGTAACTTCGGAATTTGCATTGTAAAGCAAATCATATTTTGTTCCTTCAATGCGGTGAAATTTCCCGACAGTGTTTTGGAGAACAACTTCTTCGCTGTACTTTAGGTTTTGAAGTATCAAATCACCTTGAAACTTGTTACGGTAGATAATACCGTTAACCTTAATTGCAGTTGTATCTGCTGTGTCTTCGTTATACTCTTCCACAACAATCGAGTCGTTTGCACCAGTTGTTGTAGAATTGGTTGTATCAGAATCAGAAAGATTTATGGTGCAAGAGGATAACATAAGTAAAGTAACTATGCAAACTAAACTATATTTAATTTTTTTCACTTACTTTTGTCCTTTATTAATTTTAGATTATTGAAAATATTCATTTAAATCAGTTGTTTTGAGCAATGAAATAATATAGTCTTCCATTTCTTTTGGAAGAACGGCCACTTCATCCTGACCAGTCGCCATATTGGAATATCTGTAATAATATACACGACCTTCGTATATGGTAAACTCCGTAGTATGGTTATAAAATAATCCGTCTTTACTTTCTTTCTGAAAACGGACATTATCAGCATGACTAATCGGAAGTTTGATGGTTTCCGCTTTGTTTGAACTGTTTGTTCCGTAACTATTATCTTCATCAAACTGAATTATTCTTTCAAACATTTCCATATCAACATTCGGAATTTCGTATGTTGTAAGGTTTCCAAAATCAAGCTGAATTTTAAAATAATAATGATAGTTGTTGGGGTCGGCGTAATACGCGTGAAGCTCCTCCCATTCACCAATCGGACAATATAAAACATCCTGAACATTAGTAGCCCATGTTGTGCTTTCATGTCTGATAATCCAATTATCCTCAAATCGATAATAATTAATAGTTTCCGGTAAAGCAAACTTACTATACAAAGGGTTTTCTTTGTCAACATCATATTCCTTTGTAAAATGCATATCCTGAGGAACAAATCCATTCTGATATGTTACACCATTTATTTCAATAGTGTACGGATCAAAAGGCTTCTCACCAGGTGTCTCAGCAGGTATCATCCAAGAAAAAAAGAACATAAAAATCGAGAAAAGCATACTGAGAAATCTTGTCATAATAAAAACCTCCTAATTAATTGACGTTCATACACCCCCTATTGAAATAGGGCTGTGTATGAACATATAATTTAAACCAGTTAAGGTTTGTTTCTAATTAAAACCGTTGGCTTATAGTTGGTTATGATGATAGTTTTAAAATCACAATGTGAATTAGTACTGAATGTAGAATTCATAAGGATATTCACTATCAAAATTTAAGTATTCCCACTGAGGTTCGGAAACAGACCAGGATAATTCAGGATGTGTATCGTCGTTACTATATTTTTCATAAAAAGCCTCATACAAATTACTATGAATGCCACTTTCAGCAAAATTAACAGCCTGACATACATTCAATGCTTCTAAATCCACAAATTGTATATGCGGTGTAAAATTAGTAATCCACCAACTTGTTTGCTTGAGAGATGAATGAGGTTCACCGTTACCATGCAAAACCTCTATGTGATTGTATGAAGAAAGCTCGTCTTTTGAATGATCATAAGTAACCTGCATATTGACATCAACAAGAAGGTTTTCTTGGTCAATACGGTAGAATCCACGCTCAGCAAGAGCTTTTATTGGTTGCCAATATATTCCTATTTCAGCGCCAGCACCTAAGTTCCAATAGTCCGCTTTCCAACACCATACTGCATAAGAAGCATCAGGAAACAGGCTTGTCGCGGGAGCATCAAAGGGAAGAACTATTTTTGTTATTGGTCCACCCAAGCTGAAAAAGTAATCATAAAACCAATTATAACCTACCATACTTTGCCACATAAAATTATCCGGATTTGTTGTATAGGTTTTTCCTCCACCGTCACTTTCAAAGCCAAGAAAATATGTCGCATATCCTGTTAAGAATTCCATACTCCATGGTGTGAAGTGTCTAATTCCTGTAGGCAATTTGAATTCAGGACTTTCAGGGAATTTTTGGTCAGGATTTATTATTAAATCAAGAAGAGGTAATACTGTGAGCGAACCGATACATAAAATTGGTGTTCCAATAAATATCATCGGATAAGAGTAAGCAAATCCTTCCTTTTGGCCAGGAAGCTTATACTCACAGACACTTTTTAACTCGTTCAGGATTCTGTCGGTGGTACCGGCAAAAAGGTCCCTTGCGTGTTCAGATAATGTTTGAGATAGTTTGCCGCTAATTATTCGTATACCATCTGCCACGGGTGTAAGATCAATCTTATTTGTTTCAGAAGCTGCACCGGACGTGTCGATGTATTTAACTGGATTATTATTACAATAAGCATACATGTTACTTCCGTTAATTGCATCACCTGCGATAAAGAGACAGTCAGGACTGATAAATCTGCACCATTCAGGGTTGTAATATCTTGACTGAAGATAATACCAACTCGTTTCGGTATCATAATAATAGCCTCTGTAACGAATAGGATTAATTGCGGCTAAATCACCTGTAGCATAAATGATGTTACCGTATGCGCCATATTTGTATTCGGCAACGACATTGCCTTCTCCGTCAACAATACCGGAAACGTCATTCAGCAATGTTCTTAAATAGTAATACGGTGTTCCGTTGTAAATAAACCCAACCACATCACCGCTTACATCATACTGGAAATCAATGGTATTTGTACCGTCAGTCTGACGCATAAGCAAATTACCCGAATAAAGATAATTGGTTGTTACTCCGTTAACTGTTTTCTGAACTCGATTGCCCTGCGAGTCATATACATAACTGATGTTTTTACCGTTTCCTGTTATACCGGCAAGCTTAGTGCCTCGTTCCCAAGTATAAGTATATCCGTCGTAAGTAAGCGGGTTACCGATATCATCGTATGTAATTGGCTTACCATCGAAAGCAGTTAACTGGTCTTTCCAATTCGCATTACCGTAAGTGAATGTGTGAATCAGGTCGTAACCGAAACCGATCGAAGTGATATTGCCGTCTACATCATAAGTAAACGTATGGAAATTATCTGCAGATTCTGTACAATCTACAAGTCTGCCTAATTCATCATAGTAGTAATTGACTGTTTGATTATCTACAGTTTCAGTAATTTCATATAAATAACCGGTACTTTCGTATTCAAATGAATATGACTGAAGAATTTCACCGTCTTTGGTTTCGTCAACAATTTCTTTAATCTGATTTCTGGCAGTTGTTCTTGTGCTTCCGACAGTATCCCTGTACGTGATTGTTCTTATAACCGGACCGTAGGAATAACTTTCAACTCTGCCTAAATCGTCATAGTTATAGTGAATCAATGTGTTATTGAGAGTGTCGATAACAATATCTTCAGGCATACCTTTTTCGTTGGTATAGTACTTACCTGAATATATATTTGCATTATCATCACTAAAAGTCAATCTAGCAAGATTACCGGACATATCATAATCATATGCTGTCACTGTTCCATCGCTTCCGGTAACTCTGAGAGGCAAATCATAGAAAGCATAATCGTACTGGTAAGATGTATTTGTAACGTTATCCACAACCTTTGACAATCTATCATTGTCGTTATAATAATACTGTGAAATTTGCGTATTATTCCAGGAATCACCTACCAAGCGATCACGATTGTCATAAATCGGAGTGTATATGTCGTTATTTCCATATTCTACACCTGATAATCTTTGCCTGTTGTCATATGAATTGGTTACCAATGTTTGGGTGCCGACTTTGCTTGAAGTAACACGATTCTGAGAGTCATATTCATACGAATATGTTGTTCCGTTTCGAGATATTGTTTTCGGTAAATAATCCTCGTAGGAAAAAGTTGTTGTCGATGTAAGTTCAGGAACAGTTGAGTCTGCAGAGCCGCTTACCGAAAGCAATTCATCTGTGTCTGGGTCATAGGTATAGGTTGTAACACAATCGTAAGCATCTGTTACGCTTGTCAGCAAACCTTTCTTTATTTGATTTGCAGCGGTAGTATTATCATAAGCATACCGTGTACGAATACCATTAGCGTCAACGTGTTCATATAAATAGTTACCATTCTGACCATACAAAAAGGTTTCAGAGGATCTTGTTTCACGGCCATTTTCATCTACAGATATAGTAGTTTGTTTAGTTACCTGACCGGTTGTATTATATTTATATTCAATTTTACTGCCGACATTATTAGTTGCGGTTAAAACATTATGATTGTTATCATAGGTATATGTCGCAACAGTTTGTTCAACACCGCTTACAGTCTGAGTAACCTCATCAACATCAGTATTATCACCGTGTATGTATTCAGTTTTAGTTCCTTCGTCGTTATAAACTGCTGTTGTCAAACCGCTGGTTTCATCGTAGGAGTAGTGCTCACCATAGTTGTCTACATAAACAAAGGCATTATCAATGGTGAAAGCATCAGCCTGATAATGATAATTAAAATAGAAGTTTATGTATTCACAATCTTGTTCGACCGGTACATAGGCAGCCTTTACTTGTCTCTCCTGATTTATTTTTTTATCAAAAGGAACTGTTACAATCTTTATACATGTTCCATTAGCATTATATAAAGCAGCACGTATTTCAAATTTTCTGGAATTGCTAGTACCATCTGTTACATATGCAGCTACCTTACCACCTATTATAAGGGAATCTCCGGCGTTTGCATTTACATATACTTTTTGGCATATAGATTTAGCTTTGGAAACAGAACCCATCATCATATAACAATTACGCCCTGCACCTACGTCGTATTTTACACCATCACCGGTCTGCATATCAGAACTTGTCCAACCATACACATCACTGCCCGTACCTGTTGAAAAATCACTATTTTCAACAAGATTATAGCTACGAGAACCGCCGCTTTTTTCAACCTGAACATTATCAAAGCGAACAATGCCTTCAGCGTTGACAAGTTCAAGGAAAACATGGCAGTTGGTTATATTGCCGCTTGGCAATGTCACAGTATGACTGAAACGCTCCCATCCGCTTGTCGAACCAAGCCATCTTGACGAAGAGTTGTACCATGTGCCATTGATACAATATACCAAGCCGAATGCAACACCATTGTTGTTATTCAGTTCAAGTGCATTTGGAATGTTGATATCTACAGAAACAGTATATGTCTCTCCTGCTGTTGCGGTGAAGTCTTGTCCAACTTCAAACGCTCCTGAGTTACCTGTCAGTTCGAGTTGCATATACTTGCGTCCCAAAGAACTGGATGCGGTATCTTCAACAACGCCCCAATTTCCGCTTGCTGTTTGTAGTGCAGACCAACCATCATTACCATTTTCAAATCCATGGTTATTAATAGTGTTTGTTGAAATAGTTAAAAGCTCTGAAGAGTCCTGAATTTTATTAAAAGTAGCATAGTTTGCGGACGTTCCGTATACAGCGTATCGAGTTTGATGGTTTTCGTTTGTTATACTGGTTACACGTCCGTAAGTATCAAACAAATAGGTGTTCGAGCCATCAAAATTGGTTTTATCTGCGTCAAAATAACGACTTACAACCGTATTTTCCGATGCAATACCAGATTCATTATTTTCGACATATCTGAATGTTGATAAGTTAACTACCTGTGGTGTTTTGTCATACTGTCTTATAGTTGAAACTCGATATCCTCTGTAAGTTGAATTGTGATAAGTTATTATACAATTCGTACGGTTATTAGATCTAATGCATGCAAGGTTATCTGTTGCATACTGAAGACTAGTTGTATCGCTGTTAGGATAAGTTATTTTTATAAGAGGCGCAGGTTCAGTCAAACCTCTATAAGTATAAGTGGTTACGCGACCCGCGGGATCAGTGATGGAGATAAGCTGTCCGTCAGAATTATATGATAAAATTGCTGATCTGCCAACCGGATCCGTTACCTTTGTGATTAAATTGCCATTAAAAGTAAACGTCTGTGTATTGCCGTTGTTGTCAACAAGTTTATAGAGCTGACCCGCTGAATTGAAATACTTCTTGTTGCCTTGTGCATCACTTATTATATATTCGGAGTCGTTTAATGTAAGTGTTTTGGTAGGGTCATATTCGTGTTCAATTTTATCGTTACTTTTTAAAATGTAGTAATGAAGAGTACCGTCTCCATCGTAATGCTTATATTTTCTGGGATTCTCTTGAACTAATACTTCCTGAATACTCAGGTGAAACTTTTTTCCTACGAGCATTCCTCTATATACGGAACTATATATATCGGAAGTGTTGTTGTTGAAAACATGAGAAATATTGATAGGAAGACGGTTGCCTGTCATATTCAAATCGCTATGAACATACGTAACACTACCGTTATACGGATTAGCATACAGCGCGCCCGCACGTCCCATATCAACTGTTTCATAAGACCAATAATCTTCAAGTCCGATATTGTTGTTATATCGTATAGTAACTGATGGATGAAGAGTTGTGTCTTCGTGTTCGCTTGAATATAAAATTGCCTGACTGTTTGCACTTTCATCATCACTTGTTATCATAATGCCGTTATTAGCACTTCCTTCGTACCAATTCTTAACGGCTTTTGTGATATAAAAAGAGTATGACTGTCCGTCAACATTTGTTGTTTGGAAAGATGCATAGTCTAGGGTTTTAACTGCATTATCGTAAACAGCAGCGTTAGGGCTGTTCGAAACAGGCTGATTGTTCCAAGTAATAGAACCTTCTGTCCAAGAACCCTTTTGCGTTAAATCGAAAGCCATAAGTTTTCGGTCACTGTTTCCCAAAGTTACATCGTGTTGGATTAAAGTTAATTTTGATTCTGTAACCACACTACCTTCCGGGAGTTGAGGAAGTGTGAATTTAATGTATGTTCGTCTGAGATTAAGTGTTCCGTTACCTGCATATAATGTAGTAAAGGACGGAAAATTCATATCGGGAGTGTTTTGGTTTGCAGTTGCATCATAAAAAGTTGTAGTGTTTGCAGAAAATGTGGGGTCGATAACAACAGGGAACTCTCGATTTTCGTCATTAATCCACTCAGCATCAGCTGTGACAGTAAGGGTATTACCATTTAAACTCATTGCAACATCGAAACTGGTTTCCTCTGTTGCATCATACATATAAGGAGCTTCAATGACAAACAGAGGTTCTTCATCGTCTATGTTTTCGTAGAGATTTATTGAACCGTTCTCCTGAGCAACAGGAGTAAGACCGTCTAAAGCGAGTTCAAACTGATAAACATATGAATCCTGTGTTTTAGTAACAATGATGTTTTCTTTAACTCTGCTTGGTGTGATAACATACTGTAAGTTTGCACCGTCTAAAACACCGTTATAATTAACAGCAGAAACCTTCTTTTCAAGTTTCATAAACTGTTTGTTTTCTGCTTCAACTTTCAAGTTATTAGAAGCAGTCGCATCTATAACGGGCGATGTGTTAACTGCCTGTAAACTTTCAAAGTTGTTGTTAATCACAGCTTTAGCAGAATTGATTGTTGTGGATGCAGTTGCAGATTCTCGGCTCATTGTTTCCAAATTATCTGATGACTTAATTCTCATACCAACTGTATAGCCGTCTTTACCGATGGTTAACATTTGGTTGTTTGAAAAATCCTGAGGAATTCGGATATCAAGAGCTGCTGTGGCAGGAGTATAAGTAGCTTTTCCGGCAACACTTTTAAGAGTGAGAGTGTTGTCGATATCCTTCCACGCACCACTTGAATCCATATAATGAATAGGCTCAGGATAGACAGCAGCCGTATAGGTGCCGTCTTCGTGGCGATAGTGTTTTGCATTCTCGGTTCGTAATTCCGTAATTTCGCCCATTATCGGAGTTATGATTTCATTGTCCGAGCTGTCAATGTTTTGCACAATGGAATCAGCTTCTATCTTCCCTAAATCATCGTTTAGAGAAGGTAATGTAATTCCTTTTGATGCACTTTTTGCAACATTGTTTCCTACAAAAGGAGTTGCTGTGATAGCTGTTGCTCCGGGTGCAATTATTTGCGCACAAAAAACAACAACTAAAACGATAGATAAGATTTTGATGAATTTTTGCATATTGTTTCCTCGCTTTCTTTTATAAATATAAAAAGCATTTATAGCTTTTAAAAGCTAACACCATTTTCAAAAACATCGAGTTGCACTATGTAACACATGTAGATTTATCAATATTAGCGAAAGAATTAGCCTGTTTTGATATTAACATATAAACGACCCAAAAATTTGTACAAAGTAAAAACGTATCGATTTTATACAAAAACGTTTAATTTCGTTATCGAAGGCGTAAATACAAAGGAAGCACCCAAATTAATGAGTGCTTCCTTTTTGAATAATATTTGATTTTCATTTTCAATCGAGCACAGAGAACCGTCCCCTGTGTTTATATTTGCTACTAACAACATTCTGCTTGCATAAAACTCGCCGTTTTTATTGTAGCACTACTCGTTATTTGCCACCAGTAGAACAGAGGGTTAATTTTCATGCATAAATGCACCAATAACAAGAAGGCACCGCAATTTGCGATGATTTATTAGTATGATATGTACAATAAAAATCGGTCACAGTAACAAACGCATCCAATATTAATGATATATTGATTAAACATTTAAGTCTCAAATATACTTTCTTCTAATTGTTTGGTAATTTTATTATATTGCCAATTATCAACAGGTATTGCTCTACTTCTGTATGAACATCTTTTTATATAACCGGTGGAAGTTAACCATAAAGAAGTTTTATCTTCTGGACAATTATAACAATTATTATTACAAAAAAATTTGATAAATTTAATTATGCAACCATCCAAATTATATAAACACGACGATCTTTTGTCAGATAATTTGTTTGCGACTGATTCTTCGTACCCTAAATCTATAAGAACTTTTTCAAACTCATTTTGTGTAAACACGAACTTCGACATTCTTCCGTTTTTATTATTAGTACTGTTTACTGCTGTCTCCAAAAATCTTAATTGTATCGTAGGATGATTTTGTGCATATTTAATCATGCTTTTTATTTGCGTATTTGTTGTGTTCATGTCTTTACATAAGACATAATTTATTTTAAAAAATTTTTTGGTCTCTACCATATACTCGACACAATCCACAACAGACAAAAACGCTTTTTTTTCATTAATTGCTCCTGTTATAGTTTTAAAGGCTTTCAGATATGTTTCGTCGGGAGGTACTGGAAGTGAGATGGTTACCTCAATGTTGGGGGTGTTTTCTACTAAATTTATAAAAGTATCGTAGTTTGTTGCATTGGTTACTATTGAATATTGTATGTCAGCACGATTTATGTTTTTGATTATATCGCAGATATTTTCATCATATTCTAGCGGTTCTCCACCAGTAAATTTAACTCTTTTTATGTCAAGAACGTCATATGTAGCACGTATAAAAGAAGCCAAATTTCTATTTTTTAAAATGCTAAAATCATTTTTAGTTCCTTCGTGGCAACAATATACACAATTTAAATTGCATTCTTCTGTAAGTTGTATCCTCAATGTTTTTATCATTGTAATCACCTTTAATCAATAAAATTGTTATCTTTAATTGTGTCTAACACAACCGACATAACTATCAATAATACTGATGAAATTGACATTACTATTATTGGCGTAGTATTAAAAGTAGGTAAAGAGCATAATATACCTATTATTAATCCAAGAATGGCGGATATGGAACTAAATATTTTTGAAAATATATTCATAATTTTGTTGTTTTGCTTCAATCTCTTTTTATTATCAATGTTACCATCTTCTGTAACAAAAGAGGATTTTTGTGGCATTTGACGACTTATAGACTTTTTTCTTTCAGGAGACAAACCTGTTAATTCTTCATCGCCAATTATCGGTTTCATAAGTTTTATTTCGTTATGGTAATTGCCTCGTTTTTCATTTGGGATTCCATCTACTTGGTGAATAACCAATTGAACTAATTTTTGATATGGAAATATCTTTAAAGGAACTTTATTATGATTGCATATTTGCAAAACAATAATAGCGTCAGAATAACTTTGGAATTTTGTAGCACTACAAACGGATAGACCCATTCTAGCAAAACGAGTTCGTCCCGTTAATTCTCCAGTTATATTTCCTGTTAGTTTTATTCTTTCCACTGTGTTGACAATTATTGTTTCCCCAGGCTGAATAATATATCCGTCTTTCTCAAGTGAGATATCATAAAAATACTCATCAACCTTTGAATCTAATGTATTAATGAAATCATAATTACATTTTATTTTATAGCCAGAACTTGCTATTCTTAAGTCAATAGAATCTCGACCTACTTGCACATTTCTATCAAAAGGAGAAGCATCTTCTTCAGATGTTGTGATTGTTATACTTTCTTTAGCTGTATTTGTTTCATCTAAAAACTTGATAATTAAATCCTTACCACATATCATACTTTCACCTTCTGAATGTTTTGATAATCATATTTAGAAATTAAACTACGATAAACATCATATTATTTTTTTGTAAAGCCATATATACCTATATTATTCTCTTCAAGCTTATAATAATAAGGCCTATAATAAGCAACTGGTTTTAAGTATTCATGAATGTTATTTGTATTGTCAACATTAAGATATTTTTCTATTACTTTTGCAATAAACAAGTGATGACTTCCCAATTTTACAATTTTTTCAACCTCACAAAGAATATGCAATTTACACTGTTCAATTAACACATAATCATTGATATACTTCTTAGTAAAATGGCAAACCGAGAATTTATCTATATCTCTACCAGAGTGGTTCCCACAAAAATCAATTTCATTTATTAAGTCGACTTCAGGAATGTTAATGCAAAATTTTTTGGTTTTAGCTATAATATCGTATGAATAACGTTTAGGATTTATAGAAATGGTAATATATTCAGGATGAGAAGATGCAATTCCTGCCCATGAAACCGTTACAATGTTTTCAATATTATCTTTTTTGGATGTAACTAAAACTGTCGGACAAGGCATTAATAATAGTTCTCCGGTATACTTTATTGACATTTGACTCCCACCTTTAAATTATTATATAAAATATTATCTGCACAATTTATATAATTAAATATATCAAACGGATAAATTAATTATATGTTTATATCAAGAAATATAATATTATAGAATCGTCACACCCCACCTTGAAATCATTTTGGGCATTGTTAATAGAAACACATTTTTACTATTAATTTACTTCTATATAGAACTAAGTCAAGTTACTATGCATAAAAGTCTCATTTTTCGACAAAAACGTTAGATTTTCGTCAAGTTTTGCAAGCTTGTAAACACAAAGCAGAAAGCACCCAAATTAATGGGTGCTTCCGCGTTGAAAGATATTTGATTTTGGTTTACCCATGGGGAGTGGTTACCCCATGGGATTTTGATTTTTAACTAACACAGAGAACCGTCCCCTGTGCTACAAGAACCGTCCCTTTGTGTTTTAAATATTTTTCTGCACCTAAGGCTGTCACATTTTTGCAACAGCCTTGGTTTAGTATTGTCTTTTTGCAGGGTCTACACTTTTAGGTTTTCACGCTAATCGTCCCCTGCGCTAATCCTGTCTTAATACATCCCCCCTACTATAGCAACAATTAAATAAAAAGGGAATTCCTCGTCTTTGAACTCTATACGATACATTACTTTTTGGTCTTCAAAATCCATAGTATAATACCCGTCCTGATTAAGAATTTTTGTAGAATTTTTTATATTTTCTACAAAGTTTTCTATGTATTCAAGATCAGAATGAGATTCGACAACCTTAACATCGCACTCTTTGTACTTTACTTCATTATTGACTTCTTCTGAATATAATGATTGGACAACATCATGTATTGTTTCAACATCATCCGTTGGCTTATACCAATAATAATGATAAGTTCCCTCACACAAAGAAATTTCTTTTATGTTTTCAGCAACTATTTCCGGTACATTAATGCCAATATTATAATACACCGGGTCATATAAAAAGCCTGTATGTTCAACTATTTTTTCATTACCTATAATCAAAAACTTTTCTTTTAAAATTGTCGGAAAAAGTTTTTTGAATCTTGATGTATAAACTTCTTTCACAATAATTTCATTTTTGTAAACAAGGTTTACATGCGCGTAAGGTAACTTTAAACTATAATAATCTTCAGCGAAAACATTCTCACCGTAAGCATAGCAAAGCATTTTTTTATTTTCTACTTCCTTTACTATGGGTTTAATAATAGAATCCGATGTATTTATTCCAATAGGAAAATTTATTATTCCTAAAATTAGTACAATCACACTTGTTAACACAATAACCAAAATTCTCAAAAATTTTTTCATATGATTTTCACCCTAAAATAATAAATATTTCCAATCTTCATATACAGTACGACTTCGTTTTTTCGTAACCGTATTGAAATACGGATCCTCTTTGGTTTTTTGATATTTATTGTTTATTCCATTGTAATAATCAAATCCAATGGATTCCAATATTTCGTCGTGAACCCCTCTTTCTAATATATCAGCAGCTCTACAAGCTTCTCCAATATTAGCTTTCGTTTTTACTTTTACAATTTTATAAAGAGTAAATACCAATGGACAATAATATCCCTTTTTGTTAATTGACCACATATATCCTTCAAAATGCAATTTAATTTCTTTGGTTAAACATTTTTTTGAAAACAAAAAATCTCTATTAGGGAAAATTTTTTCATTATTATTCTTTTTGGATGGATAATAATACTCTTGTTTAAATTTTTCTAATGCAACATCTGCTAAAAGGCTATATACTTCTTCACCAAACGCCTTTTTGTATGAATCAATTACAGAATAAAAATTATCGCTTTCGTTTGACGCTCTAATATAAACTTTATCATAACCAACTTGCCCCTTATAATAAAAGGTTGTTGAAAGAAAATTGATACTAATTGCTCCTTTTGTAGTAATCAAACCATTATATGAACACCCTTTTATTGTGGTGAAGTTGTATGCTATTACAATAAAAAACACCTGCATTACAGTTTTTTCCGCAGCATTCATTTTAGTTGTAGATGCTTTACCTGTATAATCAACACACATTACAGAATTATTTAATGCATATGCAAAAAGATTAACAGTACATATATTATCAATTATTGATATACTATTTGGAATAACACCAATAACTTCATCCACATCATCCGCATTGATAAACCTGCCCCATTCTGGATTATAATAACGTGACTGGAGATAATACAGTTTTGTTTCCGAATCATAAACATAACCACGATATCTAAACGGATTGAGATAAATCAAGTTAGGATAATCATCAGACATATTAGAAGTACAATTACCCCAAGAATCATACTGATATCCACCGGCATAAACACCGTTTTTGTCATAGATTGCAACAACATCGCCTAACGGACTTTTCATATAGTAGAAAGTTTGATTTCCGTTAAGTACAAAGGCTATCGGGCGATCCTCGCTGTCGTAAATAAAATACAGTTGATTTATGCCGTCACTCTGACTTATGAGTTTATCTTCGTTCCAGACATACTCAATAACAGTTGTTATTCCGTTTACAGTTAACGTTTTTTCAGTTCTTAAACCTCTGTCGTTATATTTGAATGCCAAAGATTTATCTGCATTTGAAACAGAAGATAACTGTCTGCCTGCACTCCAAGTGAATGACCAACCATCATAAGATAAAGGGTTGCCAACACTATCATAAATTATAGTCTTACCATCAAAACTTGTCAACTGATCTTTCCATATGGAATCGTAAGTATAATTAATTGTATCCAAAGGCTCTCCCAGTTCACCTGTAGTGTATGCAAAAATTTTCTTTGTTACGAGATTGCCACCGATATCATAGGTGTATGTATAAGTAGCTTCTTCACAAAAATCGTTACACCTGATAAGTTGTCCCGCTTCATCATACAAATAAGTGTAAATTTCACGTTCAACCTGCGTTTCGGGGTTATACTCCATAACGTGAGTAAGATTACCGTTATTATCGTAATCCCAAGACCAAGTAACACTGCTTAATGTACCCGATGGGACCAAAGCAGAATAAACACAAGAATCCAATTGTGTTTTTGCTGTGTCAGGGGTATCACCGTAACTGTACTCATAGTTATAGTACATATTATCAGAAATCTTAATTTTTTGACTTATTTCTCTGTCAAAATAGTCTGTTGTTTCAATGACATCAAATAAAACTTCATCACCGTTTTCTATTCTGTTCGTGACAACAGAAGTCCCTGTATCGTGATTATAATCTGTGTCAGCTTCGTAATGCTCGTAGGAGTTACCATAAACATTATTTATCGTGGAACCTTCATCAGTAAATGACGTTGAATAAATCAATTCGCCAGTTGTTCCATTTGAATATTCATATACGCTAAAGCTGTTGTCTTCAGCATAATTGGTGATTGTAGAGTTGATGTTATCAATACTTGAAACCAATCTGCCTGCACTGTCGTAATTGTAGGTGTACTTACAGTTGGTGTCATCATCAAACCATATACCCGTAATAAAACCGTAATCAGTATAGTTATAATGTATTTTTTGACCGTTAGAATACTCGATCGTGTTAAGTGAACGATCAGTATTATAAGAATAGTTTACAAGTGCTTGATTTTCAACTTTTACAGATGTTTTATTTCCATAACCGTCATAGTCAAAGGTGTATGAAAAACCATTATGCGTAACTGCGGTTAATCTATCGTGAAGATAAGTATATTCCTTACTTACAAACGAACCGTTTGATAAACCTGATACAACCTGTGAAACCTGAGCTAAAGCACCATAAGCTGTATACTTGTATGAAATCTGATTACCATTTCCATCGACAACTGAATCTAGATAACCGTTGTCTTCGTTATAATTCAAGGTTGTAGTTGTTCCGTTAGGGTCAATTCCATCGGAAACATAGTTGCCGTTCTCGGTGTATGTTATTGAGGTTGTGGAAGATTTATCTCCAACCGTTGTGCTTTGACTGGTTATGCTACCATGTTCATTCTTTTCTATGTCTTTAGACTTTGAACATCCGACACAGGTCTGATGCGTGCATTCGCCTATGCAATCACATTCTTCGTTTAAGCACTCGTGGCAATTGCAAGTACCATCTGAGCAATCACTACAAGAACAATGTGAAGCTTCATCGATTTCTGTCGATTGAGTATCAAAAGTTTCTACCTCATCTAACAATATTTCCACACTACTTGTGGAACTTTCAATCAACCTGACATCATCAAATCTTGTATATGCCATTTGACCGTCTGCCATAAGAATTACTTTGATATTTTCAAGAGTGACATCTGTTTCGAATGAAACAGCACCGAACTGCCATTCATCGGTCGTTGTGTCAAAATCATACTGTGCAAGAACATTGCCTTCGTTATCTGTTACACAAATCGCAAAAGTTTTATCGAGATGTGCGTGGTCATTAACATAGCTTGTCGCCACAGAACGATACGTTTTTGCCCAAGCACTCAAAGTGTAAACTGTATCTTCATTTGCGGGTAAACTTGAAATAGTCTGACCTACACGAAGATTCTTTCTTAAACCTGAGTTAAGCGAAATCATTTTACCGGAAACTCCATCAAAAGCAAACGTTTCACTAAGCACAGGCAATCCGATACTTGCATTATCCGGTACACTTATCCAACCTGTTTTACCACTTTCAAAATTACCATTTGCAATGAGGTTGGTTGCCTCATCGTCATTTGTTGAATAACTTGCAATTTCAGTTGTATCGGTTGTTATTGTTTTTGTATAACTGTATTCTCCGTCACTGTTTATATAATCAGTTGCCTGCAGTGTTGAATCATAACGCTGCTTAGTAACAATTGACGGAGTGGTTTTATCATATTCATAATATGTAAATGTTCTTTGTTTCGGTCCGTCAAAGCTAATATCAAGCTGACTTTCAAAGCAGTTCTGTGAATTGCCGGCTGATACATAATAAGCATACTTTGTATAGCCGATTACTCTGTCACCGCTGTAACGAAGTTCAAGACGAGAACCGTCAACATTAGTGACAGATGTCATAAGTCCGTCTGTGTTGTATTCGTAAGTAATTGCTTCGCCGTCAGCGTAGGTTACTGTTGTAAGATGCGATGTTGCATCATCAATTGCGGTATAACCATAATCTACTCCGATTGCGACATCCCCTGTAAGAGTTGAAACTTTAATCACATTACCTGAAGAATTGTACATTACCAACTTATCTGTAATTGTCTTGCCATTAGTATCTTTTGCTGATGGAAGATCATATTTTCTTCCGACACCATCAGTTACAGAACGAATTGCATCAGATGATGCTGTTCTGTGTTCGATAGCTATTACCGCACCACTTGTCTTATGTACTCGTGATGTTACTCTATTGATGCTGTCAATCGTGTAACGATAAGTAGAGTCCTCGATAATCATATTAGCGAAATCTTTGTAAGTTGTATCCGACTTAGGAACCCAAAGACATTTGTTTAAATCACCTGAAACCGCCTTGTATCTTGTATAATCTGTGAGGTATGATTCAGTGAATCCTTCAGGCACTGTACTGTAATCTTCATCTGTTGATACAACCTCGACAAAACGTGTTTTGATACCTCCATTGTCTCTGAATGTATACTGATGTCTTGTAATATCATTCTCTGTTACAGTCTGACTATAGAATATTTTGTTGTAGTAATCTGTAATCCAATAAGCACCGTAGGATGAACCTCGTGTAATACTTGCACTCCACGGATCATATGTAAAGCTCATTTCTACAGGAGAAACATTACCGTTGAGACTAAGGTCTGATCTTTTGACATAATATGTGCCGGTATATTTATTGAGATAGAATGTACCCGCTCTACCCATATCGACAGTTTCAGTATCATATTCTGCCATATTATCGATTGTTACATAGTCAATCTGGAACCAAGGTCTGCGCGAAGTAAGATTAGCAGTTGTAGAACGGTAAATTTTTGTGTTGATTGTATCGCTAAGCTGTCTTATAGATATACCGTTGTTATCAAACTGATTCATCTGCCATTTTGCCGCTATTTCAGTAATATCCCAAACATAACGTTTTGCTGATTCACCATATTTGATGATATTATAATCAAGCAAGTCTGCAGTTTCTGTGACAGGAGTTACAGTTTCTTCGGTCCACTCTGAAGAAATCGGAAAAACAGCAAGAGTATCATCGTCCGTCAAAGCCTCGCAGTAAAGAGAAAACTCAGCATTTGTGATAACTGCATTCTTACCAAAACCATTTGAAACAGAATCTGAATATTTAAAATAAAGTCTATTTGCATTCTTTAAATAGTGAAACTTATCGAGATCAGTTGCAGTTGAATCAACCGTTCCGATAAATGCCTCCGAAATAGCAGTCGCAGAATAAACTGTAGTTGTCGGGTCGATTGTTACGGGGTATACTCTCTCGTCTGATGAAAGCCAATCATAATCAGGAGAGTATGTAAGGGTATATGTAGATTCACCGATGTTTTCAAGTGATACATCAATATAATCTGTCGAAATACCGTTTGAATCAAACATATACGGAGCTTCGATAACAAACTCAATCTGTCCGTTCTTAACAACATTGATGCTGTTATCTTCATTAAGATAGAGAGTAGCACCATTTGTATTAATTGTATATGAATAGTCAGTTACCTGAGATGGGCAAGATGAAAGAATTATGCTTTCCTTAACAGAGTCTGCACCGATATCATACACAAGATCAGTATTTGTCATAACAGATGTGTATTCAACAGATGAAGCGATGTTGTCAAGACCCATCATAAGCGATGTTTCATCATTAACAGGTTCAATCTCTGCGATCTCTGCTACAGATGATGATATGTTTTCCATAGTAAATGAAAGTTCTGCCTTTTCAGTTGCTATGGTTACATTTTTGTCTGATGTTATCTCTGACGGCAAGTCAACGGAAAAGCCATTACTTTCGTTTGTGATTGTACCGTTTGTTTCTGTAAGTGTATTGTCAATTTCAAGCCATTCACCGTCTTCGAAATAGTGAACGGGACCGGATGAAATGATTGCTGTAAACGAACCGTCTTCGCGTTCAAAAACCTTCTTGAAGGCATCGCGTTCAGAAACCACTTCGGAAACGATAGGCGATTTTTCTTCCTGCTGAGTAAACAGTTCTGCGTTTGATAAATCTTTGTATTTGTTGTACTCTTCCGCCATTACAGAAATTGGCAGAATTTCAAGCACAAAAAGAATTGAAAGAATTGTTGATATGATTCTTATCCACATTTTTGTTTTCATAAATTTATCCTCCTTGTATTTCTTTTGAGTTTAAGAACACAATTACATCTGCATTTTGACCACTTCCCTTGTTATTTAAAGCAAAATAAGCTACGGAAACCGCAGCTTATTCTTAATCGATATGAGATTTTTATTGCTGCGTATGAATATTCAGCTTGTTTTGAGTGCTTGATTTAGTCTTTGGCAATATAGCTTTGTAAATAATTGTATTTATATCTATACATATACAATATTATGTGAAGATGTTTACTGCAATGCATCCTGCAAAAACGCTCCGGTTTACTGCAAAAACGTTGTGATTTGAAGTTTGAATATTATTTTATCTACACATTAGACTAACCTCCTGCTATTAGGTAAAATTAAGCTACCAAATAACAGGATGTTTTTATGGAAAGAAAAATATTATTATGTCAAACAAAAATGCAACTCAATATCGTTAGGTTAGCGATTATCTCATCCTAAACCTTATCTTACCACCCAGAGAAGTACCTATCCCTCTCGGTCAAACTACGGTAGAGTATTTTTATCTGCACTTATTCAACTGATATCTACTTATAAAACCTCAACGCATCAACTCTGACACCATTCTGAATAACCTCAAAATGGCAATGAGGTCCTGTTGAGTAACCTGTTGAACCGCAATCTGCAATTACCTGTCCTTGTTTTACTGTCTGTCCGGCAGATACATGGAGAGCTGAACAATGTCCGTAAAGCGTTGAATAAGTGTTATCGTGTTTAATCTTTACATAATATCCGTAAGAATTATGCCAAGTTGCAGTTACTACTGTTCCATCAGCCGCTGCAAGAATAGGTGTTCCGAGCGGAGCTGCAATATCTGTACCACCGTGAGTTTTTACTTCACCTGAAATCGGGTCAACACGAGTTCCGAAACGAGAAGTAACGGTCTGTGTACTTTCAAACGGCCAAGTAAACATACCTGTGCCGACATAAGAACTGCCGCTTTGAATAATCTGTCCGCTTGCTCCGAGAAGCTCTCCCCACAAGTCGGAATATTCATCACTCATCAATTCCTCCAACAATGCTTTTTGCTCGTCATTGAAATTGTAAAGAGCAGAGATTTCATCTACACTCAACTGAATAATTGATACTGTAAGAACCTTCTTTGTGACATAGGTTGTTGTTTTGATTGAGTTACCGTTTTCATCTGTTGTAACGGTAGTTTCCGCAACAACTTTAGGTGTAACAACACCCGTCATTGTGTTCATATCCTTCATAATTTCACGAAGAAGCTCCATTTTAGCATCATCTAAAGTCACAACCTCAAGCGGATTTTCGCCTGAGGTTGTTTTTACTGCATAAACTGCAAGAACATCCTTCCAATTTATCGAAGTGTCTCCTTGCACTTCAAGTAAATCATAAGTGTAGGATGCTTTCATCGCAGTAAGATTTGCATAGTGTTCGGATGTGAGTTCTGATATAGCCTGTGACATTGTTTTGTTCGTGCCGGTTGTTTCATCGTTTGCAAGAAAGATACCGAAACAAGTACCTCCGATAGCGCCGATTAAGCAGATAACAATGATAACAATAACGGCAGGTGCTCCGCCAGCAGCAATAGCAGCACCTATGCTTTTAACTCCTGCAACAACAGCCTTGCCCGCTTCAACAACTACTTTTGACACAACCTTAACGGTTTTAACTGTCGCTTTTGCAGTTGCTTGTGCAGCCTGTTTTGTTCTTCTTGCTGTTTCTGCACTTTTCTTTGTTGCCGATGCAGTTTTCTTGGCTACGCTCTTTGCTGTTTTTACAGTTTTATCTGCTTTCTTAATACCTTTGGCGGTATTGTTAAGACTTCTCTGTGACTGCTTTATCTTACGGGTTCCGTTATTGACCGTCTTAACTGTTTGTTTTTCGGCACTGAGCTTTTTAATATTGGCTTTACCTTTGGTTTTAGGTGCAGTTTGCTTTCTTTGTCGGGGTTTCTTTATTTCCTCAACTGTTGTTTCAGGCTGTGTCTTTGTTTTAGGCGGTGCCTGAGTTTTTTCTTTGATTACGGGTTTATCCTGCTTTTCTTTAACAACGTTGGCATCGCCTTTGTCTGTTTTAGATTTAGTGGTTTTCTGACTGTTCTGCTGTTTTCCGGTTTCAGATGATTTCTCTTTAGGAGAAGATTCGCTCTCCCCTTTTGGTTTTTCGCCTTCAGGAGCTTCTTCATCAGGTGGATTATCGGTTTTTTTCTCCGTTTCTTTTGCTGCTTTCTTCTCGGCTCTTTTCTCTTTGATTTTATCTTTCGCTTTACTTGCACCCTTGCGGATTGCTTTTTCTGTGCCGACAGCAACACTTTCACTGCCTGTTCGCATTGTTTCAGATACTTTATCTGTTGCATACTGTTCAGGTGTGACATTATCAGCCTGATTGATGTTTTCATTAACGGTGTCTTTTGTTTTGACACCGATGTTTTTCATTCTGTCACCGACATTCACAGCAGTATCGTGAACCTTAATATTTTTGACTACTTCACGAGTCTTAATACCTTTACCCATAGTCACCTCCTAAATTAAATTCAGATTTGATTGGTTCAGTTGATAGTGTTGTAAAGCATCGTCTTATCAATAGGAGCAAGAAGAACCTTACCGGTACCTCTGTAAACATTTACAAGACCTTCGCCGGATGCGGCAGAGCCTACAAGTGTTTTGCCTGAACGCTCAACCGTGAAATCGAGTGACTTACTCCAGGCAAGAGCAAGATTGCCGTCAACCTTGAGAACATCGTTATTGAGTTCAATTTCAATGAGTTCTTCTTTCGGACATCTTGATTCAATGGCAAACATACCGTTGCCTGTAAGTCCGAGATTGAAAAGACCTTCACCACCGAGAGCCGCTGAAGAAAGGTTTGTACGCATTACTGCTTTCTGTTCAAGTGCAGAATCGCAGGCAAGGAAAAGACCGTCATCAAGGACAACTGCGCCGTTCCAGTCGGCTGTATTCATAAGAATAATATGCTTATAGGTGGGTTCAAGAACAAGTGTACCGTTACCTGTGTATTCGGGCTTGATTGCACTTTCACCCGTAACCTTGCCACGGATTGCCTTGCCGAAAAGGTCACCTACACCCTTAATGCCTGTTGTTGCATTTACATTACCGACAGACCACTGCATTGCTCCTGCCTGCACTGTGACATCAGCTTCCGCAAGGTTGCAGATGAGCTGACGTTTTCTTACGTTCATCTCGTTACAGAAGAAAGCGAGCATTGCCGTTGAAGGTGTAACACTCAAATCTTTCTTGTATTCAATAATGGTAAAGGGTCCTCTTTCATCGAGAATCCTTACATCGTCGTTATTCTGAAAATTATTAATCTTATACATAAATAAAAACCTCTACTTTCTTTAATTTAATTCGCCGACCTTAGTGGTCATAAGTTTATACAGTTCCGTATTCTTCGGGAACTTTCTTTCAAAGGGAACAAGGGCAGAACCGACCTTAACAAGACCGTGACCGACTTCAACATTTGTAATGTGGGTCATCTGTGTTTCGCTAATCTGCAAGAGATTAGCAAGGTCTTCTCTGTCAGTACCGCCCTGATTGAGCATTATAATGAACTCGGAGTTTGCGAGCATTGTTCGTGCTGTGTGGCTCTGTAAAAGGTCATCAACATTCTGAGTGATACCCGTACAATATGCACCGTACTTACGAACTCGTTTCCAAAGTGTGAAAAGGAAGTTCGCAGAATATTCGTGTTGGAAAAGAAGATATATCTCGTCAATGAAAATATACGTTTCTCTGCCTTCAGCTCTGTTCTTTGTGATGCGGTTAAGAATACTGTCAAGAACTACAAGCATACCGATAGGCATTAACTGACTGCCGAGTTCAAGAATGTCATAACAGATAAGTCTGTTTTCAATGTTTACATTTGTTTTCTGTGCAAAGGTACTGTGTGAACCTGATGCAAACAATTCCATAGCAGTTGCAAGCTCAAGAGCTTCCGGTTCAGGCTGCTTTCTCAGATTGTTGCAAAGATCAACAAGTGTAGGTACCTTTCCGGTGTATTCTCTCTTGATATAGCTTGAATACACATTTGTAAGGCAACGGTCAACAATAGATTTCTGAATAGCATCAATACCGTCTTTGCCCATAACCTGTTCAAAGAGAGAAAGTACAAATTCAGCCTTAAATGCAATAGGGCTTGCACCGTCTGCATACTCCTTGTTTATATCAAGACAGTTGATATGATTCTTACTCTTTGCTGAAAGCTCGATAACCTGTCCGCCCATTGCCTCAACAAGAGCTGAGTATTCTCTTTCAGGGTCAATAATCATAACGTCTGCATCAGTTGAAAGAAGAAGGTTTACCATTTCTTCCTTTGCAGTAAAGGATTTACCCGAACCCGAAACACCGAGAATGAAGCAGTTACCGTTAAGCAGGAACTTACGGTTTACAATAATCATATTTTTAGAGATAACATTAACACCTTGGAATACACCGCCATCGTGCTGAATCTCCTGTACTTTAAAGGGCATAAAAACAGCAAGGCTTTCTGTTGTAAGAGTACGCCTTGCTTCAATCTTATTTATTCCTATCGGCAATGTAGCATTAAAGCCATCCAACTGCTGATATTTAAGAACACCGAGCTGACACATATGCTTTCTGCCTGTTGCCTGAATTGCTTCTGTATCACTGTTGAGCTCTTCAAGAGTATCTGCTGTATGCATAACTGTGATAACAACTTTGAACATTTTTTGGTCACGGGTTGTAAGGTCATCGAGGAATTCTCTGACTTCCTTTCTCTGCTGTTCAAGGTCATATGGTATAACAGCCGTATAGTTGTTATTAGCATTCTGCTTTCGCTGATAGTTTGCGATATTGGTTTCAATGCCGAGTGCTTGCTTTTCACCGAATTTCTGAGCCTCTTCTGTTGATACCGGGACAATATCAAAGTTAAAAATCATATTTCTGTTTGTGTCAGTGAGCTCCCACACAACACTGTCTTTGATATATGAGGGATAATCACGTATAAACAAAACTCTGCCGAATCTTTCACCGATTTTAAAATAGTCTGATTTAAATTCAAAACCGTCAGGTGTGATATAGTCTTTGAAATGCTGTCCCTTCTGCATCGTATCTCTCAAATCAAAATGATAATCTGCTGACTCTTTAGGTCTGCAGAAATCGTGAATGATACGAAGTCTTTCCGTTAAATCAAGTTCTGTACACTTTGAACCGAGTCTTGAAAAGTGTGCAGTCAAATCTGCACCTACACGGTTGAAGTGACTTCGTGCTTCTTCTACCGTCTTTTTCTGAATTGTGAGCGTTACATATTTGTCCTGAACAATGGCATTCGCTCCGTTTGCTATCATTGTGAGCATATCATTGATTTCTTTGCGGTATTTATCCTTATCATCATTAGCTCTTTCAAGAAGTGCAATTTCTTTAAGCTCTGCCTTTTTGAGCTTTCTGTTGATAATGGTAATCTGACTTGAAATACCGTTTTCAAGTGAGTTCAGGATTTCACTGTAACGCAGGAAGTTTGCTTCTTTATCTTCCTTACTTGATACCGCATAATTTATATCGGTAAACTTAAATGTTTTAGAATATCTGTCCCTACCTGTCAAAAAGATACCGTCTGCATACACGGCATCAATTTTAATGACATCCTGAACGGACTTCGGGACTGACATTCCGTCCCCGAACAACTCATCGAGTCCGGATTTCTTTTTTATTGTGCCTATGAGGTCGAACATCGTCACTCTCCCCTTCCATTTTGTCATAATAGTTTACTGCAATAAACTTCAATTCTTTAGGCATAAGAATTTCACTTTTAAGGTAAGCGAACAAAACCTTTTCTGCTGTCATTCCGTGATATTTGAAGAAGCCGAGTGCTGCAAAGGGAGCTGCACCTACAATGCACACCCAACTGAGTGTTTCAATACCGAAGAACGGTTTTAAAAGAAAGTACAGTCCTACTGCAACACCGCAGGCAAGAATCGAAAAGATGAACTGTCTCAGATTAAGACCGAAATACACAGCTTCACTGTAATCTCGTATTTCTCTGTTGATTTTAACTTCCAAGGTCGTTCACCTCATCCACATCCCCTGTTGTCACATAAACTATGCTTCTTTTAGGTACATAGGTAAACCCGCTTATTTCATCACCAATGCAGAAAACGTGTTCAGACTTACAACTCATAAATTCATTCATAAAAGAGCTTTCACCTGAAGCATCCTGTTCTTCTTTAATTGACACCACACCGCCGTCAATCAAATGCAGGTTATATATCTGTTCAAACATCTGAATCTCCTTTCATAATTAAAGTCCCATCATTTCCTTAACAACTCTATCACTCATTTTTACTGTTCCGACGAGTACAATCATATTGAATATCAATTCACCTACATAACTCCATACCTGATTTACCGCTTCTGCCGTTTCATCAACGACCGGAGGTGAAGTGGCAAACAGCGAGAAGATTATACAACCAAGTACAATAATTGCACCTTCAAGACAAACTGCCGCATAAGATTTAATAAAGCTCTTACCGACTGAGGATGAAGATTCACCTGCAAATGCGGCTAAAGGCACCGGGGCAATGGCTGTGTATAGATAGATTCTGAAGAAACGTCCATAAACCGTCATAATCATAATGAAGGAAAGAACCGTTATGAACAGACTACCTATAAGGGTGACTGCCCACAAGGGTACGCTTTCCCAAAATCCGCTGTCTTCTATTGACTGTATGATTGAGTCGGGCAACACTGTTTGTTCAATAGATGCAAGACCTGACGTTGCCATAATCTTCGCAACAATGCCCTGCACAATATCAAACAGAGCCATCATCAATTCAAGACCGTAGTCAATGGTTGCTTTAGAAAGTATAAAGCGGATGAACATCTTAACGGCAATTTCGGGTCGCTTCATTTCTGCGAAATTACCGCAGGTTTTCATTACGCCTACAACGAAAAAGAGCACCAAAAGCGAATAGCCTATCGCTTGAAGTGCTCCGTGGATATTGGTTATGACGTTCCATATCGTACCGTCTTTAAATTCTTCGGGGGATTGAGTGATGAGAAGCCATATTTCACTTAACTTATCGTTCCAAGTGGAAAGTGCATTCTGTAGATTTTGCACTACCCAATTACTTGAATCTTCCATCAAAAACCTCCTTTGAAAAAATTTTTTAAAAAAAGTGTTACATTTTCGCATTTCGGTTGTTTATATATATAGAAGCAAAAACTTCCAAGGCTTTTTATAAACACTTTTTCTGTTAAATTTGCATTTTTACATTCAAACGCAGGATTCGAATACTCCATAAAACAAAGAGTGTGCGATTATTCGCACACTCTTATCTTATGGATTGATTTTAATTATCCTTTTATCACGCTCTTTTGCATACAATACCGTCTTCCCGGTTCCTGAAGGCGAACCGTTCCATACTGCTATCACAAAATCGGATTTATCAACCATATAACAATTTCTTTTATGCATACAATCAGCAGTATAGTTTGGTTGCAGAATGGTTTTTGTGTCAGCTAACTCTAGAATACGGTAATATCTGCTCTTATACTTATCACTCCACTTTAAGGGTTGAACCTCACAGGGAATTGCACATTCCAAAGTAATGTCGGAATACTGACTTTTTACTTCAAGTACAACTTCGGCAGCAATCATATCAACACCTATCGCCATACCCGATATAAAATGTCTGACATCATATGTTTCAATTAAATATATAACTGCAGATCGGATTCTTTTTCTCAGGTTCAAACTCTGAACAGAATCTTCATCCCACAGATATGTTATGGATTGCGGTCTGTGTCCTGTGAAACTTGCAGTCTTATAAGGCAGATCAATCATATTAATTTTTCCTTCCCTTTAGTGAATAAAATTCATTAAGAGTGTAACAAAAGTTAAAGCATAATAGAACAAACTATAATTGAACTTTCCCTAAATACCATTACTTATCCGACAATAAGGTCAAGAATTTCCTTTGCAAATGTGATTACAATACCACCGGCTACTGTAAGGAACCCGTTGGCCCTCTGTGACGGGTCGTGCGATTTAAGAGAAAGACCGACCTGCACGATACCGAAACCGAGGATAATAAGACCGATTGCTCTGATAAGTCCGAATATGAATGTCGAAAGATTGTTTACAACTGCAACAGGATCATCTGCTGCCAGTGCTGTTACACTGAAAGTGAAAAGCATTACAAGGCAAAGGATAATACCCACATAAGCCTTGAAACCTTTTCTTACGTTACCCTTCATCGGGATTTTCTTTGTTTTGCTGATTGTTTTCTTGTCCATTTTGTACCTCCATAGCATATAAATATGCTTCTATTTCTTCATTTGAATAAACGATAATATCTGAATCCTTTATATCTTTATTATCAATATCTTCAGGATTCTTAAAAAGAAGTTCAAAGCTTGAATAATCATCAAAGCCGTGAACATAGTTTTCACCCTTTCCGTCTGTTGTGTCTTTGACGTTGGGGTGTTTTAAAATATCATACTTTAAGTCCTGCACCGGTCTTTCACCGCGAATAAAAAGAAGTGCGTACTTGTTGTCAAGCATACGCACTTCATCAGGGGTGAGAAGTTCTCGTCCTGCAATCTGATAGTTAGTTGAATAACTACCGTTTCTGCCTCTTGACTGTCCGTAAGTGTTTGTATCAATCGTTTCTTTGCCCAACAGTTTTGAAACGTATTCGTGTGTTGACTGCTCGTTACCGCCAAGATACAAAAACTCATCACAGTTACCTACAATCGATTCCCACTGTTTTTCAAACAATGCTTTAAGCTGTGCCATATTCTGAATGATGATTGAAACAGATATTTCACGGGAACGCATCGTTGAAAGCAGCTTATCAAAGTCATCGGGCAAGGCAATATTAGCAAACTCGTCCATTACGAAATGAACGTGAACGGGAAGCCTGCCTCCGTGTACAAAATCTGCCTGATAATATAACTGTTGGAAAAGCTGTGTGTAGAGCATACCGACAATAAAATTAAAACTTGTATCGTTTTCGGGAATAAGTGCAAATACTGCCGTTTTCTTTTCTCCGATTTGGTCAAGTTCAAGCTCGTCTGTACAGGTCATATTCGCAAGGGAATCAAGATTAAATTTTTCAAGCCTTGCAAGCAAGGTAATCTGAATTGATTTCAAAGTTTTCGCTGAACCGCTGCGATATGAACGGTAATACTTAAGTGCAATATGGTCAGGGTTATCATTTTCCAGTTTGTTGAACACATCATCAAGCTGACTCGTTATAATAGTATCCATCTGTTCATCAGGTATTTCACCTGCACGGATAAGTTCAAGAACCATTGAGAAGTTCTGTTCTTCGGGCGGTGCTTCATAATGAAGATATGATACAAGTGCTTTTAACAGCATACTTGCCGCTTGGTCCCAGAACGGGTCATTGCTCTGACTTCCTTTCGGAGTGGTATTCTTAAACAGATTGGTAACAAGTCGCTGTATATCATTATCATTATTAATGTATACAAACGGATTATAGCAATCACTCTTATCCATGTTAATAAGGTCAAGCACCTTAATGTCATAGCCACGCTTTTCTAACATATTTCCGGTATCACGAAGCAATTCGCCTTTTGGATCAAGAACTATAAAAGAGGAGTTGGCCTGCATAATATTTGGCTTCGCATAAAATCGGGTCTTACCTGAACCCGACCCACCACAGACCAAAACATTAAGATTTCTTCTGTGCTGTCTGCCGTCAAGACCGATTGCAGTATTTTGAGTGAGAACCTTGTTTTCGGTAACATCCTTATCCATATATTTCTTTTTAATAGTATCCGGCTTTCCCCATTTAGCCGAGCCGTGCTCTTCTCTCCTTCGGTAATTCTTATCATTAGATATATATATACCGATACCGAGAGCATATCCGACAATAAAAATGAGGACAGTTTTTAAGCTGTCCTCACAAAAAGAAATATTAAAAGGATTACTGAAAGCAACTGACAGATTCTCGATGATATCTACAAGTCCGCCATCAACATACGGTGCAACCAACAGTCCGAGCCATATAACAGGTATAAGTCCGCAGGAATAAAGTATGAGATTTGTTTGGGATAGTTTATCTGTCCGCACGGTCAAATCTCCTCCTTCTCAGAGGCGGAGCATCAATGATTTTCAAAAGAAGCTTGTCAACATCTTCCGTAGGTTGTTCCTGTTCAAGTAAACTGTTTCTGAATTCATTGAAACCGTTAATCAACAGATTGTGTTCAAAGGAATCAACTGTTATTAATCTTTTTTCATCCTTCATATGAACACCGCCTTATCTGTCACTGTGTTCTCTGTGCTTAGGTTCAAGTGCCTTGGTAATTGTGTTTGCAATACTATTCGCATGGTCACGAATCTGTGAAAGCTCAGCTCTCTTTTCTTTTGCTTCAAGAGAAAGGAACTTTTCGCTTACACCGGTAATTGGTTCAGGCTCATAGCCTGCTCTTGATGTTGCAATATATGAAATAGCCTGTGCGGAGAACTCAAGATTTTCTCTGTTGAAATCACCCTTATCAAGTTTTGCAAATGCAATTTCTTTTGAGAGTGCACGGACAATTTCATCACCGTTCATTCCCTGACTGATAAGAATCTTTTTATTTTCGGGCTGATATACAGCATTCACGTTTTCGGGAAGTTCATTGTTTATTTCAACAGGAACGGGAGATGTGGTAATCATAGCCTTTATTACCACACGGACATCGGGAGTTTTGGTTCTCTGCGGTCTCAGCTTTGCATTGGTCTGTGAAATATCAAAGACCTTCTTTGCGTTATACGGAATGACCTTTTTGCCGTCATCTCTTGTATATTCCTTGCCGGGTTCAAGGATAACAATACCTGTTTCACCCTTGTTGATAAACACATGATTCTTCTGCCACGTCTTTGAATCGCAAAGTCTTGTTGCATCAGGGTTCTGATATGCGACCAGAAGTGCATTGCTTACCGAGTATCTGTCGAATCTGCTCTGAACATCAAGATACGCCATTACGGTATCGGGATTGTTAAGTTCTTCTGTTGCTGTTTCGAGCATTTCATAAGCTAATGCGCGGTTCTCATTTTTCTGCTTTATCCAATCTTCTTTTGAATAAAGTTCTGTTTCATTTGTCGGTTCATTACCGATAATATTATCTGCTTCTGTCATGTTTTTTAGTTCCTTTCGTTTTTGTTTTTGTTGTTTTTGATTTCTGCGGAGTTGTCTTTCCGACTGCCGCCTTTTGTTTCTCTTCCTTAAGCCTGTTAAGCTCTGCCCTGACTGAGGGTCTGGAAGAAGCATCATCCCGTGTATAACGTCGGATTTCGTTGATTCCGGAGGTAGGCTCGGACGGACGGGATTTTCCCGCCTTCGCCATAGTGGGGTTTTCGATATGCGAAGTTTCTTTCTGCTGAGGTTTCTCAAAGAGCTCATCAATGAATTTATCCTCCATGCTCTTCTCCGGTCTCTGTTTTTCTTTCGGTTGTTTGTTACCGTTCTTGGATCTTTCAAGACTGCTCCGAACATCAGCTTTATCGATATATCCGAGTTTGAATCTTTGGAATATGCGGTTTACCTTTGGTGAGTCTTCAGCACGTATCATAATATCGCACTTATTATTTTCATTAGATTTATCTTTAAGCACGTGATACATAACACCGTACTTTTTTGCTTCTTTACAAAACTTATATAAATCCTTCTGATCGATTTCAAAAACCTTAATAGGCTTCTGAGATTTAAGCATTGTGTTAAGTGAAGCTCTGCCTTTTGTTCTTGTTGTATCTTTACGAGATGCAAGGATAAGCTTAATAAGACGTTCAGCTCCGTCCATTGACATCTTACCTGCAACTTCAACGCCCTGTAGTGTCATCCTCACGATTTGTTCTGCTGCGTCGCCTGAAGCGTTCATCTGTACTCATCTCCCTTCTTTCTTTATCGTTCATAATTTTATTTATCTTGTTTTCGATTTTAGGTTCATCGTTTTGTATTCTGTCACAGATACGAATATCTTTTCTTAAAGTATTCATCCTCTGACTTAACACCGAAATTGAATTTTTGATTTCAGCTATTTCTTTTTCATCATTACTTCTAACCGCAACCTTTAACATATTGCGAAGACGTTTTCTTCCTTCATCACATTCCTGAAGTTCTTTTTCGCAAGACTGTCTGTATTCTGAAAGTTGTTCGGAAGTATCGATGTTGTTATCACACAAAAGATTTTGTTGTTCAATCAGTTTATCAAGCTTTCGCATTTCATCAATGAGATATTTATCAAGACCTCTGTTCTTGTTAGGATTTTTCTTTACATACTGAACAACGGTTACAAACGAAACATAAATCTGTTGATAAGTTTGTTCAACGAGAGGAACAAAAAAATCCCCAACAAGATTATCTTGTTGAGGAATATCTATTCTGTATCTCTGCCATTTTGATTTTATTCTGTTGTCTATGCTTTCAATTGTATAATCATCTCCGAGAGTTTTTAATCTTCTCGGTCTTTCAAAGTTCGGATGTGAAATAGTCGGATACTTACGATTGAAATTAAAAGTGTATCCGAGTCTTTGCATTTCAATAAAGAATGCTTTTCGATTTGTTGTTGTCAGAATACATTCATCAATATCTCTTCTGATGATTGCATCCTTTGTCCACTCTCCGTTTTTTTCTGCCATATATAAATCATAACTTTTATGACCACGCTTTTTCGGATTGTTAATAACAGACAACCCGTATTCGCGACAAAGGTCATCAGAAATTTCACGAAGGTTATAATAGCTTTCAAGACAATCGTTGAACTTCAATCCTGATTTTGCTTGAACAGAGTTCACTACAAGATGATTGTGCAAACAGTCTGTATTAAGATGTGTTGCAACGACTCCTTCATAACCGTTAAAAGCTCTGTTTAAAAATTCAATTCCCAAATCGTGAATCTTATCCGGTGTTCCTTCATTGGGTGCAAACGATTGAATAATGTGATAACCGAGAATTCCGTCTGTCTTGCGATGACGTTTCTTTGTTCGCTTCATTTCCTGAAATGCGTTTTCAACTGATGTCAGGTTTTGAGTCGGAGTAACATAAAACTGTTCTTCTGTTTTTAAATCATTAATACTGTAATCAAGTACACTATGCAAATTCAGAAACATTTTTTCGTAGTTTTCGTTTTCAGTTTTATTTTTGTTACCGACATAAGCAAGTGTTCTGTCAAGATGTGTACGAATAGGAATGATATATACTATTGCCATTTTAATTTTTTCTGTTTATCCTGAAAGCATCATGCATTTCCTGTTCAACATCTTTAAGCTCAGACAAATGCTTTTCCAACTCAACAGGATTTAATATACCATTCGTTCTTGCAATGCGAAGAATCTGATTGATGTTATTACCGATACACCGTAACTGATAAATCAATTCGTCATAATTTGCAGGAGGTCCTTCGGGTGGAGAATAACCTAAAATAATTTCTCTTATAAGTTGCGACTTTGAAAGTTTTATAATTTCAGAAAGTTTGCATAAAGCATCTTTTTCCTCTTCGTTAAGATAGATATGAAATTCATATTTTCTCTCACTCACAACAAATCAATCCTTTTCTTTTGAATTTTTCTACCAATACTGTTGCAGTAATATTAGAGGCAAACGCCAATGCTATCAACACAACATAAGCCAATGTGTCCATTGGAATCATCTCCTTTCTTCGGGGGTGTTAGGGGTGAAAACCCTTAACAAGCGGGTAAAATGTCCCTTTTACCCAATGCTTGTTAAGACTGATGCCACGCATTTTTTCTGTTAATACAGCTCATCAATCAGACTTCTTCGTCGTCAGAAACGTTCTGAGTATCATCTGTATCACAGTCCTCTGACTCGCTGTCAGCTTCAAACACCTTATATACCGGAAACATTTTCGTGTTTTCAAGCTGCGAAATTACGTCAGTTGAATTGTCAATATCTTTTATCTTTGCTTCAGCTTCCTCTTTTGAGTTTGCAATTACTTCAACCACATTGGCTAAGCAATGAATTACGACTGCTTTAAATCTTTTCATTATATATTCCTCCATTATCTTTCATGTTCTTTTTTTATCGGGTTATATGGTACTTTAGTTATACGGTCATCGACCTTAAAAAACTTTTCAGGGTACTTAAACCTTTTTAAGTGTTCGGTTATCTGTTTATCAGAAAGACTTGTAAACTCATCTTCTTTACTGTCACAGATAAAAAATGTTCCGAAAATGATATCATTAACTCTGCCTTCACCATCACACAGTCCTCTGTTTAATGGTAAAGAAAGAAGTTTACCTTCACGGTTATGAATAATTAGACCGTCTGATAAATAACGAACATCAACATTACCTCCGACAATGTTTTGCATACTCTCAAGAGAAGAATCAATCTCCTGAACTTTTGCAATCTTGCCGGGTTCAACCAAAACAACTTTTATCTTTTCAGGAATACATTCCTTTGCTTCAAAGTTAATTTCGGTAAAGTTATCAGCATCAAGAATATGTTCACCTCTGTACCAATCATCGGTTACAATCTGTTCTGCTTCTTCCTGAGTTTCTGCTTCAACTTCAACTTTCTTTTTCAAAGTTTCGGTTATAATTACTTCAAATTTTTTCATTATCTACATGCAACCTCCTTTTCAAAAGTTCTGTATGGTAAATTTTTTGAATAACATAAATAGTCATTTACATCTTTACCTACAGGTACAAAATGTTTTTTACAGTGTATTTATCTTTCAATAAATTGCTTATTACCTCTGCAGCTTTACGGCCTGCAGAGTCATTATCCAAATGAAGATAAACAGTTTTAAGTTGCGGATTATCTTTGAGTACAGTCTGTAATGAAAGTGGTATCTGTGCATTATTCATATTTTTTGTCGGCTTATATACTCCGGATAAAGAAACAAGGTTCTGACTTTTGAAATCAGAACCTTGCTCATAAAGAAGTGTTGCATAAGATAATAAATCTATTGCACCTTCAAAAATATGAATATTTGTATTGTCTTTATTTACTAACCGAAAAGGAAATGACTTATCACTTCCGTAAGCATCACCGATATATCTGTACTTTTCTGTACCACGCATACCTGCATATTTAGGTTTGTTATTTTCATCGTAACCGACAAATACAATGTTATTCATCGGCACACTTTGATAGAGCATATCGTTTTCAATGAAGTAAGAAATAACCTCTTCATTAATTCCTCTTTGTTTCAAATACTCGATTGCAATGTTATTATTATCTGCTTTTGTAGGAAGTATTAGATTTCTTTCCGTTCTCGTTTTTGGTTTTTCATACTGTTTCCTTAGAGCACTTTCATCATTTGCAATTTGTGATACCGCTTCAATGAAAGTCATATCACGCACCCTCATAAGATAATCAACAGCACTTCTTCCGCCGATACCTCTCGACCACCACATCCACATCCCGTTTGAAATTTTTAAACTATCGTGTGTTTTTGTGGTGTAAGTGTTACCTGAAATCCTCACAAGCTCGTTAGGTTCATAAGTTTGCAGATAAGTGAGAAGATCCATTTCCCTTGCTCTGTTAATAGCACTTTGAGAATAATATGCCATACTATCTGCTGTCCCTACCCGCTTTAATTCTTGCCAGTTTAATAAGGTCATTAGCCTTGTTTTCAATACAATCACGTATTTCATTCATATGGTCACCTTCGTGTTTTTCCCAAGCAAGGAATAGTGTATCAAGAGGTTTCTTTTTATTCAAAAGAGCTTTACTCTGTCTTGTATCAAGGTCGTTATCATCGAGTGATAATAATATATCTTCGCGGATAACAAGTTCGTATGCGTGCTGAATAATACTTTCAGGAGTCATAGTTTTTAATGAACTTATGAACTCCTGTTGCTCTGCGTATATCTTTTCGTAAAGTTCGATATTTAATTTCTCTCTTGTTAAATCAATCATCTCCTTTTTATAATAAAAACATCCACCCCTAATTGGATGGATGTTTTTTATAGAGCACAAAATTACACTAGAAAGAAAACTATTCAATGTCAATCATCATTGATTCTTTATATAAATATTTCATATTTTTCCATATTCTATCAATAATTTCATACACTTGTATGTATCCATAAAGTTTTGCTTTACTTCTAGCTGTTTTACACGAATTCCTTGCTCTTACATAATCACCTTTAGAAAAAAAATATATCATCTTTTGTACATAATATATTATTTCTGTTAAATCAGATTTTTTTCTATTCATTACCGCTGGAAAAAAGTAATTATCAATAAAGCAACTCCACGAATATGCCACATCATAAGATTCAGATAAATCCATTATTTCAAAAGATGTTTTTTTAGTCATTGTTAAATTTTTAAAAAGGTCTATATGTTGTGAAAATGAGTAATGTTGAATGGAACAACTTACCAATAACAAATATGTTTTCATAAACTCAATTTGGTCAGATGAACACATATTTTCACCACATATCAACCGAAACTTTAACTCTTCCATTAAATCTTCTGGCGAATGTTTATTTTTCAAAAGATAATTACAAACAACAATATTGCATTGTATGTATGATATTACCGCCTGATTGTTTTTATCTTTATTACCATTTTCAATTAGTATTTGATTTGATTTTTGATAACAAAATATTGACTCTGAGAAACAATTCTCTTTATAAAAAAATTCTGCTAACACTATTAAAATATCAACCGTTTCAATAGACAATGTCACGCTATGCGCAATATTTCGAAGATCTTTAATCCTACTTTCATTAGTACCCTTTTTAGCTTCTATATTAACTATCCTATCTATAAGATCATTCAACAAATCACAATGATATAAGTAATTATTGAACTTATTAATTTCATTCAAATAATTCACAAAAACTTCATGCGTATAAGTTGTTACCTTTGAAATACTATCTTTTAAATCCATAAAATCTAAAAAAAGTTCTTTGTTTTTTTGATAAGAATCTACGAGTATTGAAGACAAGTTAGAAAACGTTCTAATTTTAACAAGTGGGATTGGAACTATACTACAAAACCATTTTGTCATATCAGCATAGTAACTAATGCAACTTTTGAAATCAATAGAATATCGCATTATTGAATATGTATTGTAAGGGGATGTTAATATTATCACATTATTGAAGGCGTTTCTAAACAAATCTCTGTTTATATTTATATCGTCTGACAAATCCTGTGAATTACTATACAAACCTGACAACTCTTCGTAAAAGTCCAAAATCAAACAACTATTTGAAAAATCGCACAACTCTTTTTGATACCTTAAAAAACCACCAAGAGAACCACATTCCATAATATCTGCTTCTGTCGGAATTTGTATATCAACATTGTTTTTTTTCAACCATTTTAAAATATATTTGGTTATAAAAGTAGAATTAATATTGACCAGAATCAAATTCCTTTCCGAAGATAACATCACCCTATTTAATCCTTCAAGATTTCTTTCGGTTTCCTGAATAAAATCTTCGATTCTTCTCAGTTTATCAATCATAATTACTTATCCTCTTTTTTACAATTCAAGATACCCCTTTTTTCCAAATAAGCAGAAACTGCAGGATGAACACCTCGCCACTGTTCGCCATTATACTCAATAATAACTTCAGCACACATAAGTTCAATTAACAAATCTGAAGTGCAAATAGGTCCTTGAGGATTTTGATACACATTTTCAATTACCGGAATATGAACATCATGAACAATATCCGAAAAAGTTTCCTGAAAAGTAACAAATGCGTTTTCTATATCTTCTTTAGAAATATTTAATTTACCATTAATTTCACTACTTAATGATGCTTCACGTATAATAGCAAACAAATCTCTTATTACTCCACCAGAGTACGTAATCGCTAATTCGAGTGTATCTTCATCAATTAAATTCTCCTGAACACGCGCATAAACAATATCTTTCATTGTTTTATAGCCATATTCATTTTTATTTTTTTGTGCATCTGTCAATGAAATCATCGGACATCGTTCTGTGTCTGGAAAATACTGCATAGTATCTCTTCTAAATTCCATAGAATACTTAAAATATATAGGTGTTGTAAGTAGCATATGTGCCTTTATCATAGGAATATACTTTGCCTGATCTAAAAACAGTATTTCTGCAGATGTGCGTGAAATTTTTTCAAGGTCTTCAAACATAAACAAAAGGGGTTTGCCTACTTTTTTTGATATAAGTTCTATTAATTCGTTGAGATATAATATATAGTCTGGGATACTATTTTTCACATTTGTGAGTACTATCTCTTTTTCAGAAGTGTTAAAACGAAAAGCCGTATTTAATTTTGCAAACAATTTAGCAATCTTTATTGACGGCTTAACTTCCCCTCCAAAATCCACACTAATTGTACTTTTTTTGTGAGTTTCTTCTTCTATTTTTGTGGCTGAATACCATTTTTCATAAATCGTGTTTATGATTTCATAATCACTGTCATCATCCTTTATGATGTTTGCATATATAAAGAAAATTCTCTCATACATAGAAAACAAAAGGTCAACCAAAGTGAGATTTTTAATATCCAACATTTCTTGTACAGAATACCGTATAATTTCATATACACTATTAAGTTTCTGCTCTAACTGATATAAAATCGTTGATTTTCCTGAACCACGATGACCCAAATACAAAACTTGTTGATAAATATTAGGAACATAGTCAAAATGTTTCGTTAGGCGTGTAAGCATATCAACCCCACGTGCTTTTGATGTATCTACATAGAAATGTGTTAATTCATCTCTATCCAAGGCATAATTCGCACATGTTCGACGAATCTCAGCAAGATTTTTAGCTTTGTCCATAAAAACACCTCTAAATCTCATATTATTTCTCCTTATTATATCATTATATTTTTTTTAATTCAAGTTAATCTATAATTAATATGTAAACTAATTGTACTTTTATTCAATTTTATGCAACTTTCACGATATATTGGGTTGTTTACCAATTTGCGACTCCTACCTATACTTATTAAATAGTAAACATTTTGTGAACTCTTCAAAAAAATGTGAAGTATTTTGCTTTTTTGTCATATATATATGAAACCCAAAATGTAAGGAGTGTTCAAAATGAAAAAAGAAGTTAAAATTACAGATAAACTTGCAATGTCAATAAGAGGTTTATGGCATATTGAGTCAATGGAAGAAAAGAAAAGATTAATAAGACATTACGATAACTTGTGCCGCTTATTTTTGCTTGTCAAAAATCGCCCTGAACTTTTTACTCCAGAGGAATTAAAGAAATACAAACAAAAAAGAAATTTACTTACTGAAACAGAAGAGAAATTAATTTCGGAAATATTTGTTACGTTACATATGGGAATTGTTACTTCTCCTCCTGATTACACTATTGAAGAAGTTAAAGATTTTTATAGCAAAGGTCTTTATTTCACAAAAGAAGAACTTGAAGAAATGCTTGATTGGCAATTTTATGGCACAAAAAACCATAACCCCTACCTTGTTATATTAATCGGCGAATATTTGGAAAAACACCTATATTTTGAAACTACTGACGAAGCAGAAAAAGTATGGGCAGAATATGATGCCTCCCATCGAAATGAAAGGCATCAGGAGTAAAAATTATCTTGAAATCGATTTATCAATAACAGGTCTTTCTGTTCCTTCTTGCTCTACTTCTCCATCGACAATTTCATTTTCACGATGGTCCATATCAAGCAAAGCATTAAGCTCTGCTAATCTCTCCATTTTTTGTGAGAGTTCTTCTTCCTGCGGAAACGGTCTTTCAACCTCTGCTTTTGCATTTTCAAGCTGAACCTTTGTATCAGCAAGTCTTTCTTCACAAGCCTTTAATTTGTCAGGCATTGAAGATATAAGGTTATCAAGACGGGTAATATTACCGTAAATATCAGCACCGAGAGATACAGAATGTCTGAGTGAACCTACAAGAGTTAATACATATTCTTTTTCAAAAGAATTGAATGACATCTCCATATTAAAGCCACGGTATGAACCTATTGCTTTCGGTTCAGGTGAAGTCATCGCCTTACAAGCCACCAAAAGTGCTGAACCTGCACCTTTCTTTTCGTCATAGGTAACATCTTCAACCACCATAGGTGAGAAGTTATCAACACTCGGGAAGGTGTTTTCTTTTGCTCTTTCAATATCTGCATTGTACCCGGCAATTCTTTCTTCACCTTGCTTTATCTGTTGAGGATAGAACTTAATAATTCTGTCCTCAAGGCTATATCTCTGACTCAAATGGTTCTGCTTCAAAAGTTTGAGCTTTGAAACGGCAACATCCAAATCCATCTTTTCCTTGATATACGGATTACCTGTTGCAAGAGCTTTGATTTCGGCATAAGATAACGCCTGCTCGTCAACATCTTCTGCTGAACGCACAGGCGATTTGGAAGTCATAATCTGACCTATAAACTTTTGCTTATTCTCAACGAGCTGATAAAGGTATGCATCAAAGGTCTGCTCTGTTACATAACTGTAAATTTCAACTTCGGGGTTTTCATTACCTTGTCGGATAATTCTACCTTCACGCTGATGCAAATCTGCAGGACGCCACGGACAGTCAGTATGATGAATTGCTATGAGCTTCTGCTGAACATTAGTTCCTGCACCCATTTTGGCGGTTGAACCTATAAGAACACGAACTTGACCTGAACGGACTTTTCCGAAAAGGTCTTTTTTCTTTGCTTCACTATCTGCATTATGAATAAAGGCTATTTCACTTTCCGGGACACCTTTTGCAATAAGCTTCTTCTTAATGTCATCATAAACATTAAACTTACCGTCATTATGCGGAGTAGATAAATCACAGAAAATAAGCTGTGTTGATTTTTGAGGAGTTGTTTTCTCCCAAATGCCATAAACATTATCAACACAAGCTGCAACCTTACTGTCAGGGTCATCAGGTAACAGTTCATTGAAGAGTCTTTGGTCAAGTGCTAACTTTCTGCCGTCATTGGTAATGAGAAGCATATTATCAACACTTGAATCAACCATCTTGTTTCTTACCTTTTCGGCTCGTTCTGAAAGAGATTCAACAATCTGTTTCTGATGTTCTGTCGGCTTAACTGCAATATTATGAAAGTTTGCTTTAGGAACGGGAAGATTGAGCATATCTGCCGTTTGAATATCAGCAACTTGCCTGAACATCATCATAAGTTCGGGTAGGTTATAGAACTTTGCAAATCGTGTTTTCGCACGATAACCTGTACCTTCGGGGGCAAGTTCAATAGCTGTAACAGTTTCACCAAATGTTGATGCCCAAGAGTCGAAATGCTGTAAATGCTTATCTTCAAGTGCATCATACTGAAGGTATCTCTGCATTGTATAAAGCTCTACCATTGAGTTTGAAACGGGAGTACCCGTAGCAAAGATAACACCTTTGTTTCCAGTCACTTCGTCAAGGTATCTGCACTTCATATAAAGGTCGGAAGATTTCTGTGCTTCCGTCTGTGCGATACCGCCCACGTTTCTCATTTTTGTATATAGAAAGAGGTTCTTGAAATTGTGAGCTTCGTCAACAAAGAGTCTGTCAACACCTAATTCTTCAAAGGTAACAACATCGTCTTTACGGCTTTGGTCATTGAGCTTATCGAGTTTCGTCTGTAACGATTTCTTCGTTTTTTCAAGCTGTTTAACGGTGATTTTCTCACCTCTGTCATACTTGATTTGTTGCACACCGAGAGTTATTTCATCAATCTGTCGCTGAAGCATTTCTTTTTGTCTTTCAATACTGATAGGAATTTTTTCAAACTGTGAATGACCTATGATAATAGCATCATAATCACCCGTGGCAATACGAGCACAGAACTTCTTACGGTTCTTTGTTTCAAAGTCTTTCTTCGTAGAAACAAGAATGTTTGCTGAAGGATAAAGTTGGAGGTATTCGGATGCCCACTGTTCTGTAAGGTGGTTAGGAACTACAATAAGGGATTTATTGCAAAGTCCCAGCCTTTTGCTTTCCTGTGCTGCAGCAACAATTTCAAAGGTCTTGCCTGCACCAACAACATGAGCAAGTAAGGAATTACCACCGTACATAATACGGGCAACAGCATTTATTTGATGTGGCCGTAAAGATATTTCAGGGTTCATACCCGAAAATGTGATATGACTACCATCATACTCACGAGCTCGCATTGAATTGAACAAATCGTTATAAATTCTAACAAGTCTTACTCTTCGTTCCGGGTCTTTCCAAATCCAATCCTGAAAGGCTTGTTTTATCATTTCTTGCTTACCCTGAGCAATAGCAGTTTCTTTTTTATTGAGAACAGGCTTTTTATTTCCATGTTCATCTTCGACATAATCGAAAATACGAACATCTTTAAGATTGAGAGTATCTTCAATAATTCTATAACCATTGATTCTACTTGTACCGTAGGTTGTATTAGAAACAACATTGGTTCGGTCATAAGTCTTATTTACGATAGTCCATTCACCCGTAAGTTCGGTATATTTAACCTTAATATTCCACTGTGCATAACGAGGTGTCTGTAAAATTTCATATACAAATCTCTCAACATCTTCAGGTGGAAGCCAAGTTGCACCCAAACGAACAGAGATTTCACTTGCTGTCAAATCTTGAGGTTGTACCTTTTCAAGCATTTCAACATTGATGTTGTAATCATCGGGGTAAATCTCTGCAGTTCGTCTTGCAAGTTCAAGTTTCTTTCGTACATTGCCTGACAAGTATTCATCTGCAGGGAGATACCTTTCATCGTTGCTATACTCATTTGTGTATTCCGGGTTAAGAAAGATTACACCTTTGAGTTCTTCAAAGAGTTCCTGTTCCGTTTTACCCGTAAGCTCACACATAAAGTCCATATCAACCTTTGCTTTTTCACCGATTGAAACAGCGAGTGCTTCACTTGCAGTTGAAACAGATGTTACCTTAATATGAGGTTTGATGGTTCTCTTGGTAAACATATCCGCCTTGCGTTTAAGTTCACCGTTTTCACCAACGATTTCGAGAGAACAAAGTAAGCAATATGAACTGTCATCAGCAAAAGCTAATCTATTAGCTCTTGCATTTAGAAGTCCGTATTTCTTTGTAAAATCATCATATAAGGTGTTTAATCTTTCCTGAGCAGAAAGAATAGCAGAATCGGTATAATCGTCCGTCTGAAGTCGTATAAGCTCACGAACACAATCACGGATTTTAATCATACCCTTAATTCTGCTTTCAGCAGTTGCAGAAACATCAACAGGATTCATTCTGCTGTTCTGACGATAATAAATCTTATCCTCGACAACAGTAAAACTGAAATTCTTAACATTCGGGTCGGCAGGAACTGAATTATCTTCAACCTCACCGATTTCTGAAATATCAAACTCTGTAATCTCTGCATGAATATTCTGTACTGCTTCGCTTAAAAGGTCAGTAAGGTTTCTGTCCTCATACGGCTTACAAGTCAAGGAATAACCGAACTGTGAGGACTCCATAACCATTTCACCGAGTACCATTTCAGGGTGGTCAACAAAATACTTGTTGTATTCGTTACCGTTCTCATCTCGGTCAAGGTGAACCCAATCGGGTTCATCATTTACAAGAGTATCTCTTTTCTGCAAGAAGAGAATATCTGAAGTTACCTCGGTACCTGCATTAGCCTTAAATGTGTTATTCGGCAAACGAATGGCGCCGAGAAGCTCGGCTCTTTGTGCGATATATTTTCTTACATTTGAATTTCTCTTGTCCAAAGTACCCGAAGAAGTAATAAATGCAATTACACCACCGGGGCGAACCTTATCAAGTGTCTTTCCGAAAAAGTAATCGTGTATGAGCCAATTATTCTTGTCGTACTTTTTATCAATTACTTTAAACTGACCGAAAGGCACATTACCTATGGCAACATCAAAGAAACTGTCGGGGAGTGATGCGTTTTCATAACCCTGTACTGTGATACCTGATTTCTGATATAACTGCTGTGCAATACGACCTGTTAAGCTATCAAGCTCAACACCGAAGAAATTACTCTTCTGCATATTGTCAGGAAGCATACCTATAAAGTTACCCGTACCACAAGACGGTTCAAGAATATTACCTTCGCTGAATCCCATATTACCAAGTGCTTCATACATAGCACGGATAACTCCGGGAGGTGTATAGAAAGCAGTAAGTGTGCTTTCTCGTGCTGCAGCATATTCTTCGGGAGAGAGTGTAACAATTAGTTCCTTGTATTCATCTGCCCAATTTGCTTTGCTTTCATCAAAAGCATCCGCAAGACCACCGAAGCCTACATACTTTGAAAGTATTTCCTGTTCTTCGGGAGTTGCAAGACGGTTTTCAAATTCGAGATCGTGCAAGAGGTTGATAGCAGCCATATTATTACGGAATTTTTCTTTCGGACCGCCTACACCTAAATTATCATCTGTTATTCTGAAATTGTGCTTTTCACTGTCGGGAATAGTAGGATAAAGTGTTGTTACCTTCTCTTTCTTTTCTTCCCAGACAGGCGGAGTTAAGGTAGGTGCTTCTGTGCGAAGCGTCTGAATGGTTACATCAAACGGGAGTCCGCTTTCTTCTGCAGATATTTCATCAACCTTTTCTATTAAATAGCTCGGTGTGTTCTGCTGATTTATATACTCACGTACAACATTGATATTTTCTACACGGTTAATCGGATACAGTGAAGAAGTGTCACGCATTGAAACCTGACCGAACACAGGGTCAATCTTTTCGATAACAAATGCGGTACCGTCAATAATGACCTCTTTGCCTATAAGCTCCGCATCGGGAATAACAGTCAGCTTGTCTTTTTCTTCTTTCAGTTCAGCTATCAACTGCTGTGCTGTTGCTTTATCTTCGGGGTCTGCCTCAGCAACAAGACTTTCCAACTCTGCAATAGCAGCATCAATGGACTGCGGGTTCTGCAAATCAAGGGCAAGCTTATCTGCCGCATCCTCTTTTGACTCACCGATTTCAAGAGTATCTCTGAATCCGTAAAAATCGAAGCTTTCATAAAAATCAACAAGTCTTTCAGACAGTGATTTTTCAAGATAAGGACTGCGGACTACCTGAAAGCTCTGTAACTGCGGGTCAAGTTCAGATATAAAGTCAAGTGAAACGGTATTACCGTCGTTATCTGCATAAGCAACGACTGACATCGGAGTACCGTAGTAATTCTCATCCTTAATATCCTTTACGAACTGATATTCGCTTGTATATTCTATACTTTCACGAACCGTGCCGTCTGTATGAAGATAATCAATTCTGCCTACGGGTCTGGACTCAACCGGGTCTTCCTTGTTGGTGGAAATAAGAGAAAATGTTTTTCTTTCTCCGTTTTCAAAGGCAGAAACAGTAACATCAAAACCTCTGTCTGTAAGCATATCAAGATACGTTTCAAGTCTGTGTTTCGGAACACCGCACATATCTACTCTTGTATTACCGTAAACCGTTCTTTCGGTAAGGTGAATATCAAGAGCCTTTGCTATCTGTTTTGCCTCTTCACCGTATGCTTCAAAGAAATCTCCCACCTGATAAAGCACCAAAGAAGAAGGATTGTCGTGCTTTATATCATTGTAAGCATCCCAATAGGAGTCACGGCTGTTTTCAGGATTCGCAGGAGCATCTCTTTCAATAGTCTTTGCTTCTTCAATAAGAGCCTGCATAGTTTCATTTGTGCAATCGGTCAAATCAACAGCAGAATGGAAATACTCATAATCTTCCTTATATTCTTTTGTGCCGTAATCAGAAAGTGTCTGTTTAGCAACAGAACCGAGATAATCAAAGAACTCTTTTTCATCCGTATGAAGCTCTGCTGCCTTTAAAATATCCTCGAAAGTTATAAGGTTATTAACAAACTGTCCCTTACCGTCATTGCCGTCAGGATTGTAATATATCCACTCAACATTATTACTGCCGTCATTTACGAAGAAAGCATCGGTATATTCAACATCAAAGGTTTCAGTTATTTCAACTGAAGGTGTCGGGAATCTGTCAACAACACCTTTGTCAACCTCCATAATAACAATATTAATGTTATTGTTTGCGTAAAGCTCTTTCTGACAATAGCTGAGATTGAAGTCGAGAACTTCACAACAAGGAGTAAAGACATTTCCGTAGAAATTTTTTCCCGGAGCAGTATAATGTGTGTACTTTGAAAGTGTTTGAGCATCCTTGCCAAATGCAATATAGAACCCACCTGTATGCATAAGAAGTACACCATCGGGATTTTCCTTTTTTACCTGCTCATACTGAACCAAGAAATCCGGTTTATTACTGTCATCAACCTCTGTTTCGAGTTCGTTATTAATTACAGGTATTTCAACTGCAACTTCAACTCTTAAATGGTTGTTGGCAGGGTTTTCTTTTATCTTTTGTTCAAAATCAGCCTTAGAAAGTTCCTTGCTGAATAACGGATATTGGCTGTCATTAAGAATGACGGGGTCTTCAAGAGAAAGTATGGTGTATTCATCAGCACCGATATACACCGTATCACCGAGGTTATATTCAAATCTGTATTCCTTCGGTGGACCCTGCTTTTCAGGAGCATCACGGATTATCTGACGAATTTCATTTGTCTTTTTCCACGCTGCTTCCTTTGCAATTCTTTCTTCAAGCCACTGAGGATACATTTCCTTTTCTTTCTGACTCAGATATCTGTCGAGCCTTATGAGTTCGGAAATACGCTTTTCAACATAATTCCATTTAAGCAGAGTTCGTCTTTCAGGAACACTGTAATGGTCAGATATTTCAATACCTTTAGCATCGTGGTTTTCCCAATAACCCGTACCGGGGATAACACTTGTACCGCCGCCTGTACCATACTCATTTTTCAAAAACTTGATATTATCTTCTTTTGAAAGACTTTCGGTAAACTGTCGGTACACACGCATTTTACCTTCACTAAAACCACTGCCACTGCCAAGCACATAGTCAATAGCACCCTGCGGTAACGGAAGAACAGCATCCTTTACTTTGGTGCCGATGAATTCAAGTTGTGTTTCCACACCGGGTAACAACAAAGCCTGCGGCTCTGTCCATTCTTCAATGAGTATCATACCGAAAACAGAACGCTCAATCTGAAACCATTTTGACCAAGCTTCCCGGAGTTCGGTTCCGTCATCACGCCATAATCTGATAGCATCGGAATATGCTTCAAAACCTGCTTTTACCCCGTTTGTGAGTGTTGTTTCATAAGGTATTGAATTAAAGAAAGACTTAATAAAATCGCTACGTTCCTGTTTGTCTGAATGACTTTCATAGAACATAGCGATTTCTTCTGTATGCGGAGTTAAAAAAGACCTTATTAACTCACTTTTTTGTTTGTCTTGGTGGAAATATTCGACACCATTCCAACGGGCATCAAAGTCGTGTCCGCTTAACTGTAAATCAGTTCCTTCATCACGATTTCCTCGACTGTCATCCTGATGTTGTTCATCAAGCCTACCCACTTCATCGGGTCTGATGCTTTGAGTTCCTCCGTCACTCCCCAAGATTTCATCAGCTGTCCGGTCAGCTGCTCCGTCATCTGTAAAGCTTCGGTTTCCGTCTGTTTGACGGTTCGCATCAGTTCGCCCTTCGCTATCAACTGAGTGAAATAGACCTTCCTGTGTTCCATCAGGTATTTCTTCCTCATCATACCGTACTTCCCAAGTGTAACGTTCTCCTCGGGAGGCAATGTGAGATTCGGAATCTGATAATCCCCTACCTGTCTGTAACTCATCTGTGACATTTTCATTTCTCCTTTCAGTTTGGTTTATTGCACCCTCATCATACTCGGTTTCTTTTACATTGACAAATGTGCGATTTTGTTTTTTCTCAAGTTTCTGAATATTTTTTACCGTACTCTCGATTTCACGAAGACCCATTTCCGCAATATCACTTACTGCTACGCCCATTGCAATAACTGTTGACGGAGTGTTGAAATTAAACAGGTCTTTAAAATCTTCACGGTCATAAAATTCATCTGCATTGATACCACACCTTGTCATCATCATATATCCGATACTTGAAGCAAGAGTGTTCTTTAAAACAACCGAAATATTATCTTCATCAAGCTCTTCGAGGAAACTGCCGTCTGCACTGTCTTTCAAGGTTGAGATATAGTCAATGGCATTATCTTCAGCCATATTTCTCGCAGTATCGTCAATTACACTTTCAAGACCTCCCTCGGCTGTATCACCGAAAGCATTGGTCAAAGCTTCGGCAATTTCACTGTGATAACGGTCTTTTACTTCCCATCGTGGAACCTCATAACCGTAAAATGAATTTGTATCCGAAACATCAAAAACATATCGTAATCTCTGATAATTACCTGAGTAATCAAACAATGCAATACCCGATGCACCTCGATTGACCCAACGGTTCATTTTATCATTCCAAAAACCTATCTCTGCACAGGCCGTTGCATCAGGTCTTTGGCTGTAAATCAAAATCTGTTCGTGGAAGTTATACTTATAGTTATTGGATGCAGTTCTGAGAAATGATGTCCACCTGTCATAACTGTCCGTAACCTTGCTCACTTCATCATCGAACATAGCGTTGATAATCTGTAATTTACTCGCCATCAGGTTTCACCTCACTGTTTGATTTAGCCTTTCTCGGCGGCTTTTCTGTGCTTTTAATCTCAACAGTGTCGGTTATTTCTGCGGTAAGAAAGGAAAATATTTTGTTTTCTTTCACACATTCCTGAATTTTATGAATAAGAGAAATATCATCAAAGGATATATCTTTCATACTCAATGCCTCTGTCGGTGTGAGGTTTTTTATCTGTTCTTCCGTAGTGATTCCATGCAAAGCAAACTTTTCAATTATTTCAAACTTGGATTGTATCTTACTCGTTTTTGCTCTTTTTGGCATTGCCCTTCTCCTTTCTTTCGTAAAATTCTTTGTATACCTTTTTCCAACAGATATTACACACATATCCGTCCCTGAATCTGCATCTTTTGCAACCTAATTTTCTTTCATTAACCTTCATTTCTGACGATGAATCTCATCGTGCTTCACCTCGCATATGATGATTCTGCTGAATTAACTTACCGTTTTCATCATAGCTTTTAGGGTCAGCTCCCTGTACGTGCCAGCCGAACATAGAACCTGCAAGCATTGCTTCTGCCTGTGCCTTGGTAACACCCATTTCGGAATTATGACCGTCAGCGAGTTTTCTGTTCTTTTCCGAGTCTATTTCACCGTTATTTGATTCTGTATAACCGGATTCGCCCTTTGTGATGATTATGAGGCTGCCGTCAGTCGGGTGTACATTGTATGCTCTTTCGGGAAGTGATGAACGAAGCGGAATGACCTTGCTTCCGTTATTCTTCATCAGCTCCGCAAACTCGCAGATATGATAGAGTCTGTCACCAACCTCTGTATGGTAATCGTCTATATATCTGCAGCTCTTATCATACTTTTCGCCATTAGAATGGATGATCCTTATTTTGTCACCGTCCGGAATCGTGAACACAGGTTTATATGAAGGGGTTATGAACCTTATGCCCCTGCTTGCAGCAACAAGATGTGTTTCAAGATACTGCTTTACAAAGCAATAACAGTAAAGATTATACTGACCGATTTTCGGATTGAGTCTTAACAGATACGTGTAATTTTCAGTGTTTATTGTTACTCCGTAATACTCATTATCCATACCGCTGTACTGCTTTGCTTTTCTTTTGCAATACTCAGCAAGTTTGGTTCTGTCTCCAAGCAATCTGCCGTACTTTTCATCAAGACGAAGGGCATTGATTAAGTCATCAAATTCCTTCTTGAACTCGTCTGTTTTAAAGAATGTGCAGGTATCATTCCATGTTGAAAAGAACTCAGTTCCGCTCGCTCCGAGATCTGCACGGAGATAACCTATACATCCTGTCTGCTGATATAACTGATTGCTCTGTTTGAATGTGTATTTTTCAAGGTCTTCTGTAATGGGATTAATAAATAAATCTGTCATCTTGCATCATTTTCCTTTCTTCTTGCGGCTCGTTCCTTCTGAACTGCCTCCAGTCTTTCTTTTGCCCAATCAGGGAGTTTGTCTTTTTCAATAACACCGAGAATATCTCTGCGTTCATATCTTGACTCTTTACCGCTGTAAAGATTAGTACAGAAGCAGGCTGAACCTCTTGAATGCGGCACACAGCCAAAACCACCCGTACAAAGCTGCAACTGCATTGTCGCAATCTGATATTCGGGTTTAAAAACATCGGCTCTGATTACTACAACTTTGTTTTTGATAGAATCTTCTGCACTGATAACGGTACATCCGTCAGCATAAATAGGTGTAGTATCAACCTCAATTTTTGAGATTTCATCCATTACACGTTCAGCTTCATTTTTGATTCTCTCTGCAAATATCTTTGCAATTTCGGCAAAGTCATTTCCGACAAGTGCGTTTACATATCTCTCAAAGATTCCGTTGTTTTCGTAATCAGCAACGACAAACCTTTCTTCGGGAGATGCGTTTTCATCTTTTCCGATTATGATTTCTTTCTTACCGATTTCAAATGAATGGGTTACTTCATAAGCACCCGCCATACGCTTTTTATCATTCAATATCACCAGCTCCTTTTATTACGGTTCTGCCGTATTCCGTGAGTGTGTAATGATTTGTGCTGTCAAAGCGTTTCTTTTTTAGCTGTTCTACAACAACAATGTCTGCGTTTTTGAGTTTTCTGACGGCGTGTCTTACTGCAAAAACACCCATAAAGGGAAAAACACCTGTTATTGATTTCTGCGAAAGCCTTACCCAACGGCAACCGTTTTCTTCTACTGTAAATCTGCAAGATTCAAGACAGTAGTTGATATATCCTGCAATAAGAGCAGCATTGATGCCGTGTTTTGTGGCTAACACATTACTGTAGTTACATATCATTCTGTAATTCTCCTCATAAAAACATAAAGGTGACAAAATGCCACCCTTAAACATATTTATCTGCCTACATACCAATCGTCATAAGCAGAGTATTGGATATTGATTGTGTTTGACTTATACTCCTGATGTATCATACCTGCAGGTGTCCATAAATCACTGAGTTTTGCCCTTACGGTATAGCTTCCGTCAGGATACCACAGAGGAGTGAAATGAACATTGCCGTAATTTCCGTTACTCGGGAATATCCATTTACCGCCCGAAAGAGACAGAGTAGAGACTGTACCCGTTGTCACAGCATAACCGTATTCAGGAAAATATGATTCTGCATACTGCGGAAGAGTATACGATGAACTTGGTGCTGCAGGGAAACCGCCCTTTGCTGAATCAGTACCGTTATCAAGAGCTAACCTGATACCGTAACCCGAATTCATATACCATACACTGCCGTTCTTGGTCGCTGTCTGTAAATTCGACGGTGTTATGGTCATTGCATTTTTTATATGACCGATACAATAATCCGTCTTAATATACTTACCTCCGGAATAAGTGTATTCCCACCAAGTTGATATTGTTCCCTGAACACCTGTATTCTCGGGAATTGTAAATCCTGCAGGAGCTTTCTTTTCAAACTGTGTGTCGGGAGTAATCACCTTTACATACGGTGTTGTCGAATAGGTTGCAGAAACCTTGTTGTACGAAACACCGTCATCAACGATTTCGCCTGTAATTCTGACATTTGCACCGTTCAGTCCTGTCGGAACTTTCCATTTGAAATACAGCAGATTATGAAGGTTGCCGGGTACAACAACTTTTGCTTTCGTATAAGAGTGTATGAGTGTTGAACCCTTATACACACAGAACTTTACTGAAACATCTTCTGTCGGTGTATAGTTATCGGAATAACTGTTTTTAAGCCAGAAACTTGTAATAACCTCAGTGTTTTCTCTGTAATCGGCATTCTGTGCAATAGGTTCAAGAGTCAGCGGATGCTTTACTTGGCACACAAGTGTCAAAGCGTTATTTGTTCCGTCCGATTCATATTCCGTGTTATATATACCCATACCTTCAAGATACACACCGCCCCATATACTTACTGTTCTTGTATTCGGTACTGTAAAGGTGTATCCGTCTACAACAATCGTTGACTTTGCGGCTATGGCATAAACACCGTTCAGCTTAGTTTTATCATTTTTAAAGCCTTCGACATAGACCTTAACATCAGTATTATTCTTATATGTGTATCTTACAAGAACACTCTGTCCGACAGTAAGATTGTTCGGGTCAAGCGTTGCCTTGGTTGATGAATCAAGAAGCGTTATCTTTGTCAGAGCTACATCCGATTTTACTACGGGTAAATCATACCAAGTTTCTTCCAAGGTATGTGTCTTATCACTTGACCACCAAGTCTGAAGCTTGAATCTTAACTTGTTCTGTGAATTCTTCGGAACCGCATATTTGCCTAATGCACTGTTGATTGTGACGGGAGAAGTTTTTGAAATACTTTCTTTATTTCTTACAGCATCGTATCCGTCATTTATTGTATAAACAGGTGTCCATTTTGAACCTGAATAATTGTGCATTGAACCTCTGAGATATTCACTTGCTGTCCATGTGTTATCGGCTGTGTAGTTATATGAGAGCTTAATTCGCTGTCCTGAATACAGCTTACCGCCTGAACCTGCACTACCGTTATATGCGACAACATTACCTTCATATCCTGTTGCACTGACCTGAGTTCTGTGAACTACGGGTTTTATCGGGATATAGAAGGTCTTGACTGTTCCGCTTTTAAGAACGTTACCCGATGCATCGATCCAGTCTGTTTTCGCTTGGATTTCAAAGTATTTTGTTCCTGCCGTAATCGTCTTGTAACTGCCCGTAAACTGAACCGGAAACCACTGCGAAGAAGAGCTTGAACTACTGAGTGTTACATCTCTTGTTGTCCATGAACCACCGACGTATCTTACATACTGTCTTGCTCTGATACTCTCTGTTTCGGCAGGGAAATAGATGTTATACCATACCGTATCACCTATTGTCGGATAATCTGTCTTATACACATAATCATCAAAGACATTACCCGTTGTTATTCCGAACAGAGTTGTCTTATCACTTTTCGTACCGCTGTAAACATCGCATTCCTGTACTTCAAGTTTGAAAAAGTTTTCCCACTGAGCATAAAGCGTGATTACCGCACCGTCAGTTGACGTCAGGTTATTGACATACTGTCGGTCATCATAATCTGTTCCGGTACCGTCCTTTTTTGTATTCCAACCCAAAAACTCATACGATGTTCTTGTAAAACCGTTGGCATTAAGATTCTTGCCGACACCGTAAACCATTGTCATCGAACCGGTAGAACCGCCCGTATTGCCGTTTCCGTCAAACTTGATTGTATAAGTTATTTCGGATGAAGCTGACGGATCTGTTTGGTTGTATGCGATACCTGCACCATAGCCTTTAGAAATAACGGTATCAAAGGTAGCCTTTGTTGAACTGCCGATTGTACTCGCTGATGTCCATAAGCCTTGTCCGTCAGGCGTAAACAGTTTGTTGGGCCATATTCGGTTTGTATAATTGGCAATAAAGCCCCAAGTTGATGACGTACCGTTACTCGTTCCGCCATTACTTGAACCTCCCAACACACTTCGTCCGCAATATGCAATTTCAGATGCGGTCAATGCCTGATATTCACCGGCAAGGCAAACATCAAAAAGAGGTTCGACTATAACCTTATCACCGTAATTCATATTGCTTACACTGCCGACACCGAGCTTTGAAAGAACCTTATTTATATTCGTTTCATAAGTCTGCCAAGTTTCAACACCACTCGGGTTGGGAAGAACTGTTAAAAAGTCCATTGCCGTCTCTTTATAACAGTTCGTCTGATTGTATGTTGTTGTCAGCTTGGCATTCTTGTTTGCAATAATCTGCTTTTTGTTATACTTTGTTGAAAATTTTGCTGATGATGAATAGGCAAGGTCACCGTTAGATGTGTTACGGTAAACATCAATGACCTTTGTAACCTTCATATTACCTGCCGAATCAACAACAGAAAAACGATAACCGACTACACACTGAGAATCATTGGTAGAGCGTATAACATATCCGGTATTACTTCCGTTTACCGCACTTGTACTGCCACCTGCTGAGTCACCGTCCCAAGACAAAGCCCACGAAGAACAGGGAATAACAGAAAGAAAAGTGCAGACAATCAGAAGAATTGAAATTACCTTTTTAATATCTATCATCTTCCTTTCAAAAACAAAGACTCGACTTTTAAGCCGAGCCTTTCATAATATTATTTGTTAATGTGAATGACAGGTTTTACCTTTTACTGATTTACCGCATTCGGGACACTTGGTATCAACTGTGAATCTTACACAGGTGTTACCTGAACCCGTACCGACCTTCTTGCCGCATTCCTGACAGTATTCACAAGGGTCATTCTTCTCGGAATACCTCTCACATTTGGTAGGGTCATAACACGCATTTCCCCACTCGTCATAGGTGTAAAATGATTTACAGGAATGAGAACCGCAGTGCGGGCAACCCTTGTTTTCAAGCTGTACGATAAAATTATGGGTTTCTTTGCTGTCGCAATGATGTCCCTTTTTACCGCAACTGTATTCTTTAACACTGTCGTTGCCGATTATCTCGTGATTTGACCCCGTCTTCACGGGTTCAGCAGGTTTAACATTATTCACCTGCTGCTGTGAGGGTTTCGGGAATGTAGGTTTTGTTGTTTCGGGTTCTTTGAGCTGAATAACCTCAATCCCCTTTTCGGTTGTGAGTTCTATGTCTTCAGTTTCCGAAATAATGTTGTCATCAATGATAAGTCCATCGATGTTTTCACCTGTTTCGGTTGTAGGCACAGTTGTTGTCTGCTCCGCATCATCTCCTGATGTTCTACCCACCGCTACGGCAATAATAATTGCTACCGCAACAATGCCGATAATAACAGCAAAAATCATTTTGTTGTTTTTGAGTTTCTTCATTTTAGTTTCCTCCTACACTTTAGAATTTTTCAGTTAATACAGATGTTACCTCTAAGGGTATATTTACAGCCGGGATCTCGTTTCCTGCAAACCATATCGGAATTGAAAGCGTGTAATTTACAACAAGCTCAAGCTCGTTTTCCTCTCGAAAGCTGAGAGTAGGTTCTGTTATGTGAAACCGCTCTTGTCCGTCTGCATCTATACTATACAGCATTCCGTTTTCTGTTTCCAATGTGCAAACTGAGATAAGCTCATTACGAAATTCATCCGCATCAATAACCTCGGTATAATCATTACCCTGTTTGATACTGTTATATATTTCTGTTGAGTTCTGAGTCACAAAGCTGTCAAGAACAACCTTTGTGTTTTCTCTCATAATCTCTACCTTGGATATGGAAGCTGAGTAGGTGAAAATCATTGCAAATATCATCGAAAAAACAAGAATAAGGATGCAAGGGACTATATATCCCTCACCCTTTTTTGATTTAAGCAAATCCAATCAACTCACCTACTTCCAATATTTTTCTGATATGCCTGACCTGTGGCTTGTAACGGTTACGGGTATTCTGAACATACCGAGTCCCTGCACATAAGTCTGTACAGACACATAAACATCCATCTTATCTCCAAGCTGAACTCTTTTGTAGGTGGCATTGAAATACTCCTCTGCATCAGTTGTTACACTGAAATCAAAAAACTGACCCTGTAACCCTTCGACCCTTTCGTCAAACTCACTGTCGAAGCAACCGTTGAATGTGGCTGTTTCAATGAGCTGACCGGATATTCCATCGAGATCCTGTTTAAGAGTCATAAACTGAAAGATATTGAGAACTACGACAACTACCATCATCATAGCGAAAATGCCGACTACAACATCTATATAACCTTCACCTTTTTTTGAAGTAATAATTTTTTTCATTTTCCACCTCCGTTAGCCAAAGAGAACACCGATAGATGAAACTATCTGAACAAGAATCACTACAACATAAATAAGCATAAAACAGAAAAGAAGACACATCGAAAGTCTCTTGACTTTCTTCGGTATCTTCTCAGCTTCAAGTTTTAAATGTTGTCTTTGAAAATCTGCAAATTTCATTGAAAGCGAATTCCAATAAGCAGTATTGACATCACCTCTGTTGATAGAGATAAGTCCTCTGCAGACGTCACTCATAAGGGGTGAACCTACTCTTGCTTCAAGTCTTGTAATCGCAACCTCAGTATTGCCCGAGTGCATATCTGCAGCAGTAATATCAAGCTCGTGTTTGAGTTCGGGTCCTGCATTTTTAGCAAAAGACTCAATCATTTCAATAACGTCTTTACTGTGCATAAGTGATTTTTCAATCTTGAACACAAATCTCGGAAGTTCATATTCAATTCTCGCTCTCTTTTTCTTAATTCGGTTGGAAATACCCTTCATATTCATTCGGTACAGAATGAAAGCAAGGAATATAATCACGGGAGAAAGAATCGGAAAAATAAAGAGAACAGGAATTGCGAATACACCGATAATGAGTGATTTTACAATAGCATTTGCCATAAACATTTCGGGTGTAATATCCATCTGTGCAGTTCTCAAGTCAGACTCCAACTGACCTTTTTTATATTCATTAAGTCTGAGTTTTCTTGCGACAAATGAAGCAAAGGATGAAAGCCATACATCAATACTGCTTGTTTTCTCCTTTTGCTGTTTTGCAAGGTTATTTACTGCCTTTGATGTTCTCATATACGGAATACGGAAACGATCTGCAAGTATCATAAACAAGCCGATTCCTACAAGAACACCGACACATATTTTCATTATCATCAGACCGCCTCCTTATCTTTTGTATTCTACGGGTTTTGTGAACTTGAGCATAAAGAAATATGTCACAACTATCACTATACCGCACACACCGAGCACGACCTTGCCGGGTGTTTCAAATATGAGTGTATGAAACCAATCTTTATTAAGAACATACAAAAGCGGAATATTACCTACTACAAGACCGACCATTGTGTAGTATTCAGTCCTTACTGCTGACATCATTGTGTTAAGCTCATTATTAACGATACGCACATCGGTGAGCTTTGAAACAATCGGCTGCAGGGTATCTTTCATCTCCTGATTATCCTGACACTGTATAAGGGTATCAACCCATTCACGGAAGATTTCATCATCTACCTTGCCTTTAAGTTTATACAATGCCTGTTTAACACTTGTAGATATTGCTAAAGCATCACCGACAAAAGCCGTAAAGCTTTCTTTAAGCGGTGGCTTGATATACGGTAAATTCTCCTGAACAGCCGATATGATATTACCGTCTCTTGAATACGATGTGGTAATAATAGAAAGTGCGGTTTCAAGCTCTTCCTTAGTCTGCCTTTCATATATGGCGATGATATTACGCACATAGATGAACGGTATCATAGCAAAAGCTACTGAAAAAGCCGGGATAAGGAATACGTTATCAATAAGAACTGCAACAACGGCACCCACAGCAAAGAGAACTAACGCAGAAAAACATACCAATGCGAATTTACCTTCTTTACCGCAAGATACCAGTGCTGATTGCAGATATTCAAGTTTTGCACCAAGACCCTTTCTGCTCTTTCCTGCTCTGAGTGCTCTTGCTCTGTCACGAAGATTAGGTTTCTTTGATATAACGGAACTTATATCCTGTGAAATCTGCTCCGGTGTCAGATTCAGAAAACATACGATTGCTATAATAAGGAACAGTGAAGCAATCATCGGGAGTATCATTTATAATCCGCTCCCTTCTTTAAAAACTTTTTTAATTCCGCCTGCGGTACGCCAAACTGCAGGAGCTTTCTTTTAAGACTTTCTGACATTATTTCAGGCTGTTCAAAATAGCCTTCCGTAACATATCTGCCGTCTACGATTTCATTTTTGGTGATATTGAATCTGAAAAGAGAGTGATAGACCCTATCACCGTTGGGAAGTATCTCACACTCGGAAATGTCCATTATCTTTCTTTCGTTGTTTTCAAGTTTATGCGTATATACAACTATGGGAAAAGCCTGTCCTGCCTGCATAAGAGAAGTTTTAAAATCGATGGGGAAACGCTTCTGGCAAAGAAGTGCGATTCGCATATGTGCTGAATCAGCCGCAAATGCGTGAACTGTTGATACAACCGTATGACCTGTAAGGCTTGCTTCAACTGCCGAATAACATTCAACATCTCGCATTTCACCGACGCATACAATATCGGGATTGAAACGTAGTGAAGCCACAACAAGGTCTTCCTGAGTTATATCAAACGCAGGGTTATCGGAAGGACGGGAAAGAGTATGGACTATGTTATTTACTACTCTGCCCTTTTTCTTTCTGACAAGGGAAAGTTCTCTCGAACCGGTTTCAATGGTGAACACTCGCTTACCGTCAGGAATTGTGGTAAGCAGTGCATTAAGAAGTGTTGTTTTACCTGAGCTGGTAGCACCTGCTACAACCATAGATACACCGTAACGCATACACATACAAAGAAAATCAATCATCTTTTCGGTTGCATTGCCGGATGATATAATCTGCTCATTATTAACTCTTGACGGATGCAAATGTCGTATTGAAACACTGACGCCCACTTCATTGTCAACAATAGGTTCTTTGAGTGCCGTAATACGGGTATTATTAGGCAAATGACCCTGTGACATAGGAGTAGAGTTGTCGATAATCATACCTGAATGATGAAGCAAACGCTTAACAATATCAACAGCATGGGACGCGGAACGGAAATGTTCTCTTACTTTTACTGTCCTGCCTGAAGTATAGGTAACGGCAATATCATTCCAGGCATTGATGTTGATTTCTTCAATGTTATCTCTGCCGAGATACTTGGTAAGAATGGAGTATTCAGCCATTTCTGAATAAAGTTTGTCTACCAATTGACTCTGTGGAATTCCTTCAACATAATAGCCTCCGGCAATAAGATAGTTTTCTATATATGTCCTAAGCTGTGGCAATTTGCTTGAATCAGACAGTGCCGCCGCATAACGGGAAGAGATATGCTCCTGAATCATTGAAAGCAGCTCTACAAAATCAATTTTCTTTTGCATTATTTAATCTCCGTTCAAATAGTTTTCTTTTACGGATTTTCACCGATTACCGTTTCGCAACCATCTTCCGCGATTTCGGAATTTTCAGGCTTGCTATCAACAGCAAGCAAACTCGTATGAATTCTTTCGCTACCCGTATTGCCAGATTCTTCAGTCTCTACGGGAGTTACTGTATCTTTTTTGTCAGGGATACAATAATTCTCCTTGATTACCATAGCAATAAGTGTTGACAACGATGTAGCAACAGCTACTGCTGCAAAAAGTTTAACAACATTTTTCATTAGGATCATCCTTTCTTTTACATAATTTTATTAATGATATCTGATATTTCTTTGCGGTACTTCTTGTCTTTTGCTCTTTCATAAAGCAAACCGTCGAGATGCTGACTTCTTATCTGCTTACTGAACGGCAGAATGTGTGAGATGTTTTTAACATGGGTTTTGACATCGTCAATGGGTGAAAACAATTCATTTTCATTAACATTGAGAACTCTTATAGCTCTGTGTGCATGGTCTCCCAAGACAATTTCATTGGATGCAAGATACACCATACTTTTAAGGTCGGGAGAAAGTACCATAACTACACTATCTGCCCTGCCTAAAGCATACTGTGAAATGAGGTCTCTTTCTTCATCTGTGCAATCGACAAAAACATAACCTGCCATTTTATTGAGCACATCAAAAAGATTTTGCACCTTATCGTCTGTCAGTTCAGGATAACTGAACTTGTTCTCACCTGATTTGAAGCCGAGACAACCAAAATTCTGCATTGCTTTAACGGTTACAAGATGATTAAGGATATCTTCTTCATAAACATCTGTCTTATTGAGCATATTACCGAGAGAAAAAAGACTATCAGGTGTATAGTTAGGGAAAAGTACACCCAGGGCAGGAACCTTCAGTGAAGGTGAAATATATATTACTCCTCCGCTTGATGTTGCACAGTAAAGCTCCTGTGCAAGTTTGAGAGTAACGGTTGTTTTACCGCTGCCGGGTGAACCGATCACAGCAATGATTTTAGCCATTCTTATCACCCTCACTTGCATTCTTTTTTATAAAGAAATCATCCTGAGCTTTAAGAAACTTGTTCGCCGTAGCTTCATCTCCTCTGTAAACAAGGGCAACGTGCATTACTGCACTTTCCTCGTAATTAGCAAGGATTTTAGCCTGTTCAACGGACACAAGCACCGTTATCGTTGTGGGAAGCTCAAAACTTCCGTCTTCATTCTCCACTACATCGTTTTCATCAATACCTCCTGATGTTGTTGTAGTGATTACCTTGACATATTTAAGAGCTGCAGGGACTTCGGTTTTATCGTCTTTATCGGTTACATAAATACTTACAACGTCACCGTTTTCGAGCTTACCTGAAAGACCTCCTGCAAAAGAGTTTATTGTAATACTCATAGCGACCTTATCGCCTTTGAGTGATGCCAATACATCATTCGATGTATTCGCGTTATCTGTTATTTTGCTTTCGGTTGCAAAATCACCTTTGAAAATATCTGCTGTCGCATACTTACCGACAACCATTTTCTTGTCTTTGATCACCTTTTCGGGAAGTGCGGAATCAGAGATTTTAACAAGCTCAACATCTGTATCTTTAATCTCTGTTCCGTGAGATACATCGGTTACAAACCGGACTACCTCCGTTTTCTTGTCAGAGATATTATTTACAAGCGGTGATACAAGGAATGTTACTGCGACCGCAAGCACAATACAGACAATTCCTATCACTGTTCTGTTTTTCATTTGTTTTCAACTCCTTCGTTACAAAAATCTCGAGCGATTACTTCGGGAGGTGAAGTAACAAAAGTTATAAAGGTTCTGTCAAAATCTTCCCTTGATACTACAAGCTCTCTACCGTCTGAGTATATGAGCTTTACTTTGTTCTCATCTATATTCTCCCAATTGACGAGAGAAACGGGTTCTTTATTCATACCTATACCTCCTTAGCAGAAATACATCAGCATGAAGCCAATGCTTAAATATGGAACAAGCGGGAATGCTTTACCTTTTGTCTTGGATTTGTGATTGAAATATATATTGCAGATTATCGCAAGAAAAAGACCGATAATAAGACCGGCAATACTTCTTGAAAATCTAAGCAGGAAGGAACAAGCGGCAGACAGTTTAACATCTGCACCTCCAAGTCTGTTTTTGCTTACCGCAGCACAGATCAATAACATTCCGCCTATTGTAAGACCGCTTAAAATCATCTTGGGAATCTCTGAAGATATTACTCCTATAAAGCCTGTAACGAATATCAGAACCGAAACAAAATCTTTGACTTCGTGTGTCTGAATATCCGATACCGAAGCATAAAGAAGAATCAGCATAAAGATTATTCCTTTAACAAGCTCCATTGACCAACCGAAAGCAATTTGCATACTTGACACAAGAATAATGCTGATACAATGATATATTGGAATTTTTTTGTTTTCTTTCTGAAAACCGGGAGTTCTACTTATGATGAGCTTTGTTATTTTGTGTATAGTAAAATAAAAGAGAAAAATACATATAAGCCTTAATAAATTCGGAAGGATATCCTCATAGTTCAGCTCTGTTAATCTTTCGATTGGTATAAGTCCTATCGGTCCTATTGGTTGTATAAATCTTGTCATATTATCAGTCCTCACAAATATGAGCGAAACAGTTACCTGCTCCGCCCATAAAATTTATATTTAACCTGCGTATTCAAACAACTTATATACTCTGTCTCCGACTGTAGGTCCGATTACATCATTAAACAGTAAATAAAGCAAAGTGAGCAGTAAAGCTCCGAGCACAACTGCGATAAGAACCTTTACACCCGTATCAACATAGCCTTCCGCTGAACTTGCACCGAGTACAGTTCTGAATCTGCCGAACAGCTTATTGCATACTTTCTTGCAAAAAGTCTGTACAAGACAGATAAGGCTGATGATAAGGGTTTTGATAAAGTGAATCAACTTAATCATGGTTTATCTCCTTTAACCTGCATAATTGAACAGTTCAATGACCTTTGCCTTTACATTCGGCATAATTGTGTCGTTAAAGAGTGCATAAAGAAGTGCGAGCAGAAGGGCACCGAGAACAACTGCGATAAGCACCTTAACGCCTGTATCTACATAAGCTTCTGCGGCTGTACCGCCGAGAACTGCACGAAATCTTACATTGAGCATCGATTCAACTGTGGCAAAGAAAAGCTTGACTTTGCTTACAATATTCTGCACCTTGTTCTGTGCCTTACTTACAAGATTCTTTACCTTTGACTTAAACTTATTAAACATAAAATTACCTCTTTCTTAAAATTTTTGAGCACCCGTTATCTTACGGATGCTCATTTGTTGTTTTTATTGATTTGTGTTAACCTGCGTAGTTAAAAAGTTCCTGAACCTTTGAGACTACGTTCGGCATAATTGTGTCGTTGAAGAGTGCATAAAGAAGTGTGAGAACAAGCGCACCGAGAACAACTGCGATAAGCACCTTAACGCCTGTATCTACATAAGCTTCACCGACTGTACTTTCGACAATAGCATATGCCCTCTCAATAACACGGACTGCACGGCGTTCCTTTGCCTTCTGAACCTTCTTCTGAATAAATGATTTAGTTTTATCAAACATATTTTTTACCTCCAAAATTTTTAAATATTTTCATTGATGTTGTTGATTTCCTGCTCAAATGCAGCAAAAAGAGCTTCTTCAAGTTCTTTTCGAGCCTGAGAAGTAATGGGACGGCAAACAGGTCTTGTAACATTCTCGCCCTGCTTTGTTGTGAAACTTGTCATAGGCATAGACATGTGTCTGCCGTTTTCGTTTTCGACAATTCTTACACCGCAAATTACAACGGCATCATCGATAACAATATTTGCATAAGCCTTTGTCGGCTTATCACCTTCGAGGATTTTCTTGATTTCTACTTTAATGTTCATTTTGGATTTTCCTTTCTTTGGCATAAATAAAAAAGGATAAAGAATCACCTGTCACGGTTATTCCTTATCCTCTGTTGGTAACGGTTATAGAAATCGAGAGCTTTCAGCACATAGTCGCATTGTCCCTCTACCGGTATGTTCTTGGGAATTAATCCGACAATACGTTTATCCCTGAACGGGGATTTTTCTTTTTGGTTCGGCTTTTCCTCTGACATTATCGCTTCTATAACTTCTGATGTTAATTTGCCATCACTATGAAATTTTCTCAATCGGATGGCCTGATAGTGCGAAGGTGTAGCATCATTATAGTCAATGGTTTCATATAACTGCTCCTGTGCTTCTTCGGGTAAATACGATATCTCTACCGCAGGTCGCATTGCAATTCTGCCTTCATCAACAAGTTCAAGTAAATCAGGTATAAGATGCGTTAAACGAATATATCTGTAAATCTGATTTTTACTGTCACCAGTTTCTTCGGCAAAAACATCAACAGACTTAACTCCGTTCAACTTATTCCCCACTGGGGAACAAGTTAAATCTGTTCGTTCTCCTTGTCTGTTCATAGCTTCAAGTCGCATCTTATATGCAAATGCCTTTTCACTGGGTAATATAATTTCTCTTTGAAGATTTGAGTCTACCATTGCTAAAATTGCTTCATCCCTCGTCATTTCTTTTACTTTCGCAGGTATTTTTTCAATCCCTGCAATTTCAAAAGCTCGTTTTCGTCTGTGCCCGGATACCATTTCGTAATTTCCGTCCTCCGTTGGTCTTATGATGATCGGTTGTATCAATCCTCTCTGCATAATGCTCTCTACGAGTTCGTTCATACTCTCATCGTCTTTGACCTTGTATGGATGGTCAGGAAAATCTCGGATTTGGTTTATTGGGATTTGGACTACCTTTTCCTCGTTTTCTATGTTCATCATAAATTAGAATACAAAGAAAGAAACGATTTCACTGATTATCTGAAGAAATACTGCACTGTAAAGACCGGGCAGTACGAGCAAAGCGTGAATCATTACTTTTTCCTCCATTTTTAATAATTTGATTATGAGTAACTTTTCTGTTACTAAAGTCCATCGAGAATAAACATTTTTTCACTCCTTTCTTTTTGAAGATAGCTGTTATTTTATTAAACAGCTATGTACAGAGACCGAAACCCATATCAGGCGAATCGGTCTTATGTTAAATGCAGTATTTGTCCACGACACCCCTGCATAGCTTTTGCTTTACGGGAAACATATAGGGTACAGTTTGCTAAACTGCATCATAGGAATTTCACCTCTGCCGGGTTCTCCGCCAGCTCCGTAGAGAAGTATCATTATCATTCTGACAGTCATCGCCATACCGGTTGCAACCCGATACTTGTGCAGGGATTCTCGCTCTTTTCTTTTTTTGAAAATCAAGGCGTACCTGCTACTGTAGCTCGTCATCAAAACTAACGTCCTATATGAGTGATTTATTCACTTTTCAATGTGCGTAAAAGGTGTCGAAAAAAATACCCTTCACTATATACGCACTGGGAGAGACCAAATTCGGCATCATTTTCTAAAAAGTTCACAAAAAATTCAAAAAGCTGTTCGTTTTACTAAAACGAACAGCTTGTAATTATAAAAATTATCAGTAAAAGTATAATTTAATTATTGCATACTAGTTCGTATACTGAAGTTCTTTTAAAACCATATTCAAAGACAAATATCCCAGCAGTGGACATTGTAATGTGTATGTGTAACATCTTGTTATTACTCACAATACGAATAAAATTTTTTCGTCAAGCATAGAATTAACCAATGACTTTCCTTTCCCAAAGTAACCCTCATTACATTGAACCGTTTTAGTTTGCTACCCTAAAATACCAATAATTTTTGCAAAAAATTATCAAATATTTATAATTATTTAAATGAAAAGGGGTTGTTTTTCTCTTCTTAATCATATATAATAAAAAAGACATTATGATGATTTTTTAGCTTGTTTAATTCATCTTGATAATAATGTTGAGTTGACTATTATCGCAATCACATTGTTACTCTGTAGCATATAATTTAATGACGGATATTTGTGTAGTTATGGGCAACTCTATAGTTGAAAGATTTTTTCAAATTTTGAGTTGACAACGCACATTTGTCGTGTTATAATTGTGCTCTGCCGATTAATTTGCACTAATTTTTCGGCTTTTTTGTACTTTATAATCGTTTGAAAAGGGAGGGTTCGCATGAATGCAATTGCTAATGCAAAGATCAAGGAAGTTCTTGACTATTTGTGTAACGATTTAGAGGATTCTCCTGATACAAGTGTAGCTCGTTGTGAGCAACAGAAAGGCTTGGAGGTTTTTCGAAAAACTATGTTGATGCAGTCTGTTGAAGATATGCAAGAAAATGAATATCATAGTATATATCAAAATTCATTTTCTCGTTGTCGAAGCAGGTTTGATGAATACTATAGGGTTTCGCTTACTTCAAAAGAAAGGAAATAAAAAAACTGTGCGATACTCAATGTGTTGTCACAGTTTTTTTTTGCTGCTAAAGGAGTGGTCGTGTGGCTTTTAATGATTCTTTTTTTATTTTAAAACTTTTAAAACCTGATAAAAAACAGTCTGATTTTGTAAGGGTTGAAAAGTGTATTTTTAAAAGCACTCAAGATATGCCCATTAACATCAAAAACGGAGAATTATTGATTTACAATTATTCGACAACCACTTTTGATTGCGACCTATACAAGTGTAAAACACATACTTTACCTTACGAAATCAGAGATACCCTGATCAAAAACATTGCAGGGAGCAGCCTCTTTGACGTTTCAAATCAATTAGCTAGCACTTATTTAGATATTGTAACGGTATTAAATTATGTTGTTTCTAATATTTTTTCTAATGTTCAAGTTGTTGGTTGTATATATTGTTATGATTTCTGTTTATTATCTTCTGATGCTACACTTAACTTGGAACTTGTTTCAAACTTCATTAATGATTACTTGAAAGAATATCTTTCTGTAGATATGCATAAATATGATTTTGAAAAAACGGTATCAAAAAATAGTATAACAACTAATCAAGAGAGAATACGTCAAAACTTGCTAAGTGGTCGTCAGTTTGCAAAATATAATCCGAGGGTTTCCGATTATTATATGATGACCAAAAAGTTAAACAAAATTGAATGCGATAGCATTGATAAGAAAGAAGAGTTATCTTTAATTTCTTCTCTCCTTGTTAAGGATTTAGTTGAGGAAACTCATCTTTACTGGATGTATGAATCTGGTGAAGTGCGTTATGAAAATGCAGAAAAAAATTGTATTCTATCCAATAGAAACCAGCAATATTTTGAGTGTTTTGATATGTTTTGTGAACAAGCAAGTTCCAAAAATGTTTTTCACGATTGGGTTTGGTGTTTGGTATTTCTCACTCAAACACTTTTAGCCTCTTTTTTAGGGCGTAATCAAGTGGATAGTGATGGTGATGATAATTACTCAAACTTTTTTGGTTTTATCCCTATTTTTAACGATATAAAAGATGATCGCAGTGAACTAATATCTCTTTTTTCACAACACATTTCCAGGAAATTTTGTCATGGTTTTTTAGTTGTTCCGGTTAATTCAATTCAAAATCTACCCGCTTATTTTCCAGCTTATATTCATGAATTTTTCCACTATATACCTCCGTCAAATCGAGAAAAAAGAAATGATGTCATACTCAAGCTGATTTTGCATTCGCTTTTATACGACTACAAAAAAAGTTTACCCAAAGATGTATACAATGATATCTTTGGTATCTTTAAAGAATGCATTATAAAAACATTTAGTAGTTACAATTTTGAAGATACGGCAATTTTTTCTTGTGATTCTATGGAGTATATGGAAAGAATAAGGTCTGTTTTTCTTAAGCTCAACATTGTAAAAGTTTTAAATCATGTCTCATCTTTCATTTCTGATAAATACAGCAATCAACAATATGATTTAATCATTGATTATATCACTCAAAAAATCGGTGATGTTTTTATTGAAAAAGCTCGTGCTTACACAAACACATTTATATTCTTTTTTCGTGAAATTCGCTCCGATATTGCAATGTGTTTGTTATTAGGTATTGGGTTAGAAACGTATATTGAAATATTAGCCAAAGAACCTTTGTTTGCAGCACTGAGCGCGGAAAATTGTGCGGACTCTACAATTTTAAGATTTGGTTTTATGTGTAGATTTCTTTATAAAAAAGGTGACTTGTTTTCCAAAGAAAAAAAGTCAAATAATTTCCAAGTATGGTTGCAGGACTGCTGTGATATAATTGATAAAAATATTCAATTAAAATTTTCTGAGAATGATTTTGAATCAGCTGAAAAGTATAAAAACCTCAAAAGCTATTTATATGGGTACGTTTCCATTTCATTTGAAAGTGAAGACAATCAATTTACCCCAAAGAGTGAATCTCTTTTAGAAAATATCATCAAGGAAGCAAACCTCATTGACGAATGGTGTGAAAATATTTTCAAATATGCCAATCGCCCTTTTGCAGAGGAAATTAAAACTTTATATAAGACTTACACTGAAACCCAAAATCCCGAAGATAAATTAATGATGCTTTTTGGCTTGAGAATACTGTTCAGAGATTTATATTCATATAATCCTCATTTAGATCTTATGTAACTCAAGTTGCTGTAAGAAAGAAAAAAATAGAGAAAGACTACAAACTTATCAAGAGATAGGAATGTAGTCTTTTTTTATATAATTCACCCGATGTAACCCATATTTTCAAAGCATAAAATACATCACACTAAACATCGTTTTCTCATTGTTCGAATTTTAGGCAAAACTCTATCCGAGACACACAGTAGGTGTGCGCCTCGGATTTGAGTACTGTTTTTTCAATTCGTTTTATAATAGGTAACCAAAAACTTTTAAATACGAATAAAGCTCTGATCGCATCCCTGCTGACGAATATAATCTAACCATGTATATATATTATCCGGCAGAATTACATCTTCTTTGCTGCAATATTCATTATGCTTTTCTAGTGCACACGCAATCAAAGCAAATTCATTTTCCAAAGAGGTATCAAATATTCCGGAATCATCAGTATTAATAGATGCGCAAATACGAGGATTGTTTTGCTTTGCTCTTAAATCGTTTGGCGAAAACAAGTGCTTATTATTAAATCTGAAAATAGGATGTTTTAAGTAATCTTTAAAAGTTCCAATCAGATAGTTGGAAGAAGGATTACATTCAACATAAATATTACGATGGCTGATATCATATTGCATTTTTTCTTGAACCATGCAAACGGTATCAATAATACATTTAGGAACATAATATTCTATTCTTTCTTCAGATTTATACTTAATATTTTTATCAAAATGATAATAATGATACAAAGCGTTTGAAGCCAAATCATAATTCAAACCAGCTTTTTCTCGTATTTTCCATGGACACAACTCTGCGTTTTGAAGGCTCTTTTCAAAAAGCTTTCTTTCGGTTTTGTTCCCAATAGGATTATGATAGTAGAGATACGGATCATTTCCTCTTAAGTTAAGTGAAGAACAGTAGTCTAATACATCTACAGAATAAAGAGTGCTATATGATAGGCTTGATAGACAATTGGTATATATTTCAGTATATAATTTTTTAAACCATTTAAATATTTGATCTTCAGTAGCAGAATTATTAATGTTAAAATGATGCATTTTTTCATAAAGCCAGGCTAAATTGTCTAGCAAAGCTTGTTTTTTTAACAGAACATTATGATGTTTTGTAAAATACCATTCTTCACAGTCAATACCTAATGCCAGTGCGTGCCCTAATCTATCTCCACAGTCCATTTCTAAAAAGGAAACAGCCTCATCAATAGCTCTTAATCCATCAACAGGATCCAGGAAATCTTCACCAGCATGATATGTTATCCTTAAATTGGGTCGTGGATGCTTAGCAATAAATCCATCGAACTCATATTGATGCTGACGCATACGTCTGAAATCTGGTGCAAACACCTCTGGTCTACAGTCTATTTCATTAGAACAGGCGTCGATACCACTCACGATAGACATAATATCCGGGTTATTTTTTCTAGCTTCAATTATGGCGCTAGCTTGCTTTTTTACGTTCCTTCGTAATTTGTAATCCCTAGGCAAGATCATTTCTTCATCGCTTTCCGTATATTCAAGTGGGCATTTAGGGAAATGTAATACATAGTGTACTTTTTTGTTTGTTGAATTTGCAACATCTAAGTCATTGTCTTTTATCGAAAACTGAGCTAATTTGTACATTCTGTTTATCTTTGTGATAAGTTTAACCGAAGAATCCGCAGGACTTAATCTTCCTTCAAAAGAAACAATTTGAGGGTTTAATAATACGGCTTGTTGTGCGATACAAACTCTCATGTCATCATATTCGGGATAGTTGTCTGTAAACAGTTCTTTCCTGTCTTGATATTTAAGGAAATTTGCAAATCCAACACGATTGTTTACTTGAATTAATTCACTCCGTAATTTACAGTATATCAAAAGATAAGCATATGCGATATCTAAGTGTTCGTATATGTTTTTATTACCGCCATAAATTGCATAAAACAAATCATAAAGAAATCTTTGTTCACCCGATAAGGGATAATATAATCTTCTTTCATAGTTTCTTACAGCTAACCCATGATGAAAAGGAATATCACTACTGTCAATCGGAGGATATGGTTCATCGATTGATGCATAATCAGCTACAAAGCCCCACTCATTTGGTTTGCATAAAGATTTTAAAGAGTAAATTATATTGTTAACTTCATCTGCATACAAATCACATTGACTTTCAGTTGCACTAAGCATTTTATTTAACCATTTTATATTTTCTTCTTCAATTTTTTCTGGATTTGAAGAATTTACACCAACTACCCATTGGTTTCGGAGTCTTTGAAATAAAAATAGCCTTATACATACCGCTTTAAACGTTAATACATAATATGAATCTGATTTTGATGGTACAGCATATGATGTATCTAACGGATATGAATCCATATTTTCCTTTTCGAATTCTTTTTTTCGTAAAGCAGTATAGTTGTTCATTAAACATAGCCAAGAAAAATGAAAAGAACTTGAAGAACCATTTATATGAAAGTGGTTTTCTGACATACCTTTATCTAAAATATGATTAAGCCTATCGTTGTTCGTATGCATATTAATTGGCCACGAGAAAACATTTCTTTTGTAATTGGTACGCAAATCTTTTTTTGCAAGGTAAGCGGCAACAAAAATCAGTGGATCAATAGGATGCGATAGCTCTCGGAAATTAAGTAAACATTTATAATTACATAAGCATTCATTTCTAACATCGGTTGTAAGCATATCTTTTACAGCTTCAGCCAACAATCCAAAAACACCCGAATAAACACTTCCGCAATTTTCGGCAATTTGCTGAGCATATTTATATGCATATTCAGCCTCATTTAAAGAATAATGTGGAAACTGATTCTGCAAAAGTGAATAGAACTCCTCTTTATCAGGTAAAAGACTTAAAGGATTCTGTAAGTCCTTATCTTTAGTTGTTGTTCTTCTTATCCAACAGTCAATTGCTTTTTCTGGAGAAACTCTTCTGAAAAGAATAAACAAAGTATCTTCAATTACCATAGGCTTAATCATCCTCTTTCTACTTGTTTTAGTATACCGTCTATTTCTTCTTTTAATGGGTGCTTCACCTCTTCACGGTAATAGAATGGTATTATACTGTGTTTATCAACACCTTCAATCTTTTTTGCTTCTTCGTGGAAATAGTATGGGGTATTATCTATATCTTCTGGTTTTTTTGGTTCTTCTGGCATCAAGGCATTTATAAAATCTTTAAAATGCTTTATTTCTATTTCGTGTTTTTCGGGAGGAAAAAACATATTTGTATTTGAGAAAAAAGCTTCCGTTAGTGTGCGTAAACTAATAAAAAATTTCAATCTATCTTCGTTATCAAGCTCTTCTCTCTTCTCTTCAAATTTTTTTGTCGAAGTTTTAATAAATTCAAGCAATGCTATATTTACTAGAACTAATTCATGGTTCTCACGGATTGTTTCTTTAATTTTCGTAATCGGAGCACCGAAAAAATAAAGATTTTCATTTTCGCTTTCACTTGGATAATTTTGAACCAGTTCATTAACATCAGAAACATGCACTTCAGGAATATAATGACAAAGTTCTTCCCATAATGAGATAATAGCTATTAACGAGTTTTCTAAAACAAAATATAAGATTGATTTATTTGTAGGAAAACTTTTTGTGCAGTTCACATTCTCAAGTAAAGACACAAAACTTTGAATAAAATTTATAGAATGGAATGGCAAGGGCATAATATACTTCTGTTGCCATTCAAAAAAGTCTTCTCTTAAAGTATCATTTATATCTGCTCTAACACATGGTGCCAAAAGATTACTAAATATAAGCATCGGATGTGACAGCCAATGTCGCTCATTTCCCGCCAAATCTCCCCTATATATAGGTTCACCCGTTCTTAAATTGGTTCGCCAACAACGAACATCACATGTGAATAGGTTTTGATCTATCTCTTCATTGATATAGTTTTTGTTGTTTGGAATAACAACATCGAATATTGAAGGTCTTCTTTTGTTTTTTAGTACTTGCCATCCGGATATCTCTTGATCTTTATTATAGGTTATTATTTCTACATCAGGGTTTGTAATTATTGTTCCAATTGCTTTACGGAACGAAGGAGTAATAAACTTTGCTTTTGATTCTAAATAACGATTATTTTTGGGGTTACAACCAACAATAAATAGTTCTTTAGTCATCCTAATATTCCATAATGTTCTTATTATTTCAATTAAATAATGAATATATCTGCATCGATATTTCTCTTCTATTTCTCTTAGCACATATATTACATCCCCAATACCTAAAGAATACGACTTATGAAGAGCCTCTAACATAGATGTCAATGTATTATTTTTATTAATTAGTTTGAAATAATTCTTCTCCTCCTCTTCGTTTAAGGCATAAATGATTTCTCCAACTATTTTATTATTAATTTCGTCGGTACTCGTATGTTCTAACGTACTTATAATTTTTTGAAGCACCTGTGAAATTCTCTGCTCAGCTTGTGTCATTTCAGGCTTAACATGAATTTCAATGTTTGAAATGAGATATTTTTTAAAAGCATTCAAATTGTGTTCTAAAACATTTCTGTATGCTTCGCCCTCTGGTTCTTTTGCAAAATCAAAGTATGTTAGTGGTGTTACTTTATTCTCATCTAAACCTTTTGTTGGATAAGCTGCATCCTCCATATTTCTTAGAAAAACAACAAAATTACAAAGAGAACGCAGATTGTATGGTATAAGAACATAATCATTAAATCTGTTTTTTGTAGGAATTATCAATGTTTTTCTCCATATAAGATGCATTATCGCATTAAATACAGAAGGCTTTTTATTTTCATTAAGGTTAAGTTGCCACTTTTTCCAATCTGCATCATCTTCGTTTAAAAAGTTTACAGCTCGTATAGTATTAAGCTGTTCAAGTGATAACTCTGGCATATAGTGTCTTCGATCCACAGGTAAAAGTTTTTCAATATATTTATAAGCTAAATCCCTTGAAATTTTTTCATTTTCACCTTCTTTTTTCGTTTCTAACGATCTTTCAAAGTGAAATTTTAAGACTGTTTTCAGCTGTTCAATATCAACAGATATCAAAACAATAACATTTTTTATACTTAGGATACTCCTTATTTCTTCCATTATAGAAAATGAATTTGCAACATTCATATCTAAATCATCTATTTGAATAACAAGATATCTTTTGTTTGGATGTGCATCTTTCAAAACTATTGATAAAAAGTTATCTGTCATTTCTTTAAATAACTCTTGAATATGAACAACTTTATTTGTTTCTGCTAAAAGTTGGTCTCCTTGCTTTGTCCAGTCACCGGTGCTTTTTAAAATCGCAGTGTCATTTGCCTTTTTGGTTGCTTCAATAAAGCTTCGTTTTTGTTCTACAGATATACTGTCATCGATTTTTTTGTATTCAGAATACATTTCAGCAGAAACATCGGCTATGATAGTTTCTTTTTCGCTCATATTTGATGTATCAATCGCAGGCAACATATAGAAACTGGAATCATAGATTAATTCTTGTATCGCTTTGTCACCTATCCAGTTTAAATTAGAGGATTTGCTTTTACGCAAAAAATTTGCAAATGAACTCATCGCAGAACTTTTTCCTGTTCCCCTTTTTCCCACAAAAGCAATGCATGGGTTAAAAGATATTTCTGTTGTTTTTTTTTGGTGTCTATTTATAATATCATAAACATTTTTTACAGCTCCCTGATAAACATCATGAAACAGGGACTCCTCTTTGCCGAACTTTTCTTCAACCAAGACACCGTACTGTGGGATTTTAGGGATTCTCAATACACTCATTTTTAATAATTCCTTTCTTGTAGCGACATTTAAAATTTAGTTATTTATCTCTGTTCTAATATAAAAACTATATACATTTATGTCGAAAAACCTAAAATGTCACACATTATTTTCTGTTTATTTTAATTTTCTATCTTTTATACAATATATACGTATAAAATTCATCATATTTACAAAACAAAAGTTCTTAAAGATAAAAAATAAAATCAAAACTATCTTAATAAAGTAAAAAAATACAAACAAATTTAAAAAAGGTATATAAGGTTTTTATGAATAAAATAAGTACAACGAATATATACAAATATCGTTCTGAATCTATAATTTTGTTTTCAAAAAAATATCTTTCAAATATATAAACTCTAACTATTCAATAACAAAATTTAACAAGAGAAAACTATAACGCCAAGGATTGAACCATAGGTGTTTTTAACCTGGTAGACTATATTAACCCTGTAATATTCAACTTTTATGTTAGCAGAAAATGAACCCGATATGATTTCATGTTAGCAAAACCCAAAAAAATGTTAGCAAAAAACAAAAATCCTGCTAACATTTGTTAGCAGCGACTATCACCTTGAAGTTGTTTGTTAACGTCTTTTCGGGTCAAAAAACTACAAATTAACCTCTTGCAGATTAAAAACAAAGAAAGACCGAAAAACCTTGATAAATAAGGGTTTTTCGGTCTTTTTAATGGCACCCCCTACCGGGATCGAACCGATATTTAGGTCTTAGGAGGACCTCGTTCTATCCATTGAACTAAGGAGGCATGTGCCAATTTTATGAACTTTTTGATATTATAATAACTTCGTGACGATCACTTTTTTAAAAAAGGTGAATGACATGACCAACAATTAGGAGGCGAACGCTCTATCCATCTGAGCTACGAAGACAATTTCGATTGAAAGTATTCTACCAAAAACCGCCTGTTCTGTCAACCATATTTATGTGTTTGTGCATTGACTTTTTGACAGTGTGATGATATACTAATATACTGAATAAAATTGTAAAGTGGGCGAATTTTTGTGAAAAAAATTTCAGATATTTCTTTAAAAAAATCAAACAAAAAACCTTCTAAGCAGGGTTGGGACACAGCATCGAAAATCGTTTTTGCCGTTGCTGCGTTAATTCTTGTTGCAGTAATCGTCTTTTTCGCCGTTCGCGGGAAAAAAGATGTGTTCGTTGACGAACAGGGTCTGACCCATATTGTTGTTACTGATGCACACGGTGAGTTCGTACAGGACGAATACGGTAACCTTTTTGAAAAAGTGACCAACGCAAACGGTGTTAAATCAACAAAGAGCTACATTTTCCCTGACAGAGTTGTTAACAAAAGCGGAAAGAAAATTGAAAACGCTTTCATCAAGCTCAAGCTCGGCGGAAAGTGGTCGGATTACTGCGCTAACGATTACCTCGGTATGCAGCACAACGGTGTCTGCAAGGATAACGGCAAGCCGCTTTGCGAGGTAAAGGTCCGTTACGATATTATGGCTGACCCGAATACACTTTATGCAACAGAAAAGGGACTTGCACGCGGTTACGTTGAGAAGATTGACGGTTTCGATAACCTCAAAGAATACGAAACCGAAATCCTCGGTCTTAAGGCAAAGGCAATTTCCTACACATCAAACCACGGTGAGGGCACTTTCTACTATTACCTTGTTGAAAAAGGTCTTGCCCTTTTTGAAATCAGAGCCTTCGGTTACAACGAATGCTTCACAGAGGCAGAGCTTATTGCAGAAATTGAAGATGCATTTGAGCTCAAGGACCTCGGCGGTGCAAGACCGGAAATCCCTTCAACCGAAGCATCCACAGAAAAAACCTCTGAAGAATCAACTTCAGCTACCTCAGCAAAATAAATTTTAGGAGAAATTGATATGTTGTTTTCACAGGACATCGGTATAGATTTAGGCACAGCCAACACTCTCGTTTTTGTCAAGGGTAAGGGTATCATCATCCGCGAGCCTTCTGTTGTTGCGGTTGACCAGAGATACACTCCCGTTCGTGTTGTTGCTGTCGGTTCACAGGCAAAGGATATGATCGGACGTACACCGGGCTCAATCGGTGCTGTCCGTCCGCTTCGCAACGGTGTTATTGCCGACTTCGACGCGACGGCTGAAATGCTCCGCAAATTCATCCGCAGAGCTGTTACGGCTTCACCCTTCAGCAAAACAAGAGTTATGATCTGCGTTCCTTCAGGCGTTACCGAAGTTGAGCGAAGAGCTGTTAACGATGCTGCAAAGAGTGCAGGTGCAAGATACGTAAGCCTTATTGAACAGCCTATGGCTGCTGCATTGGGTGCAGGCCTTCCCGTTGACGCTCCGCGCGGTTCAATGATTGTTGACATCGGCGGCGGTACGGCAGAGGTTGCTGTTGTTGCATTGGGTGACATTGTTACCTCACGTTCAGTTAAGGTTGCAGGCGACAGCTACGACGAAGCTATCATCAATTACATAAGAAAGAAGCACGGTCTTCTTATCGGTGAAAGAACTGCAGAGGATATCAAAATCCAGATCGGTTCGGCTTTCCCGTACGAAGGCGAAGGTGCGATGAGCGTTAAGGGACGTAACCTTGTTGATGGTCTTCCGAAGGACGTTGAAGTTACTGCAGAAGAAATCCGTAACGCTCTCAGAGGAAACATCAACCATCTTCTTGATGCTATCCGTACAACACTTGAAAACACTCCGCCCGAGCTTTCAGCAGACATCATCGACGGCGGTATCACATTGACAGGCGGCGGTGCTCTTCTCCGCGGTCTTAACGAGCTTATTGAAAAGGAAATCAAAATTCCCGTTTCAATTTCAGACAATCCCCTTGACTGCGTCGTTGAGGGTACAGGCATCTGCCTTGAAAAGCACCATTAATTGAATTTTAAATTTTAACAGGAGGTGAAGCGGTTTGCGTAAGTTTTATCAGAGCAGTGCTTTAAAAGTTTTTATAAGCGTTATTGTTGCAATTGTTCTCGGTGCCGTTATTGCGGCTCTTTCCCACAGCAATAACACTCCCCTTTCTTCGGCGACAAGCACCGTGCTTTCTCCGCTTCAGTCATTTTCTTCCTACCTGAGTTATAAATTTTCAAATTTCTACGATAATTTCAAATCCTCTGCAACTCTTGCCGAAGAAAACAGAAATCTCAAGGAACAGATTGAAAAATATCAGGAAGAAGTCATTGATTACAATGAAACAAAAAACAAGCTTGACACTTACGAGGACTTTCTCGGAGTTAAAGAGGAAAATCCCGACTTCATTTTTGAAAGTGCAACAATTATTTCCCGTGACTCAACCGACCTGAACGAATCATTCTCGCTCAACAAGGGCTCTCTTGACGATATCAGCGTCAACGACCCCGTAATTTACGGTAAAAACCTTGTCGGAGTTGTTGTTTCCGTTTCTCCGGCAACATGTACCGTTAAAACAATCGCTAATCCCGATGTAAATATCAGTATTTACGAATCCTACACGGGTGAGGTCGGATATTCAACAGGTACCGGTGACAGCAAGGACAAGGTTTACGCTAAAATTCCCGGTCTTAAAAAGGATACCTCAATTTCTCCGAACGGTATTGTCTGCACAACAGGCAGCGGCGGTATTTACCCGAAGGATCTTATTGTCGGAACAATCGTTTCCATCGAAAATTCATCGGACGGAATTTCAAACCACGCGGCTATCCGTTCGGCTCTGGACATTTCCGCACTTACGGAAGTTTTTGTTATCAAGGAATTTGACGGTCAGGGTGTTGTTACGGTCGACCCCGAGGCTGAATAAAAAAAGAAAGGAAGAATTTCGGCTGCTATGGAATATATCGACAAAATCGGTGGAACAAAAACAGTAGTACGCCGTGTAATTCTTGCGGTGCTGCTTGTTGCCACCTTCACCTTTCAGAACACGGGCGGACTTTTCCCCGAGCCTTTCGGGATAAAGGCGATAATCCTTATCCCTGCAACAATCTGCATTTCGATGTTTGAACGCGAATTTGCAGGAATTTTTTACGGACTTGCCGCAGGAGCAATGCTTGACGCTTTCAGTGCACAGTCGATGATTCTCAATTCCCTGTTTTTCACCTGTATCGGTTTTCTTTCCGGAGCGTTGATAACATATCTTATGAGAAACAACCTTCTTTGCGCAACAATTTTTGTTTCTGCTTCGTCTTTTGTATATACGGCATTGGTTTACTTCATTTACTACGCTTTCAACGGCACAGACTCCCCCGTTTATACATATTTCAGATATTTTTTCCCATCGATGATTTACACAATTCTTCTTACACCGTTTTATTACGTCCTTGTAAGAGAAATTTCAAAAAAATTCAAGTAAAAAGGAGTTGAAAATATGAGATTGGCTCATGAAGAGAAAAAAGGCAGATACATTGCCCTTATAACAATCTTCGTATGCCTTTTTCTTGTTTTCGGCATCCGACTTATCAACATTCAGGTTGTAAACGGTGATAAATACGCAACAAAGGTCGCTTCGTCATACTCCACTTCCGTCGTAAAGGCGGCAAGAGGACAGATTCTTGACCGTAACGGTGTTGTCCTTGTCGGTAACCGTCAGGGTAACGACATAATTTTTGACGCTTCTTCCTTCCCTTCCTTCAGCGAGCAGGAAAAGCGTAATGAAATTATTCTTTCTCTCGTAAATCTTTTTGAAAAAAAGGGTGAAGCGTGGATAAACGAGCTTCCGATCACTCTTGACTCAAGCGGAAACTATCAGTTTATTGAGGACAGAGAAAAGGATATTGCAAAGCTTAAATCACGTGATATGCTTCACCTTAACAAATACGCAACTGCAGACGACTGCATGAGCGAAATTATTGAAAGATATTCACTTACAGACTTTCAGAAGCAGGATATTCTTAAAATTGCTTCAGTCTGCATTAATATGAAATCAAACATTTTCAATACTGCTAATCCTTATATCTTTGCTCAGGATGTAAGCGACGAGCTTGTTTCAATTATTAAGGAAAACAGCTCCACTTACCGCGGTGTTGACGTTCAGATTTCCACTTACCGCGAATACGTTGACGGTACAATCGCTCCGCACATCCTCGGTGTAACTGGTGCTATTGATGCCGAAGAATATGCCGTTCTTAAGGAAAAGGGCTATGCAATGGACGATATCGTCGGCAAAAGCGGTATTGAGAAGGTCTTTGAGGAAAATCTCAAGGGTACAAACGGTGTAAAAACAGTTAAAACAAATTCTGACGGAACTCAGGAAACAAGCATTGACGGACTCAAGAACGGTGATAACATCGTTCTCACAATTGATGCAAAGTTGCAGAAGGTTGCACAGGATGCACTTAAAAGAGTCTGCGATTCCGTCGGAACAGCCAATGCTGGCGGCGGTGCAGTTGTTGTTATGGACTGCAACACCGGTGAAGTTCTTGCCCTCGCCTCCTACCCCACTTACGACCTTTCAACTTATTTTGAAGATTACGCAACACTTGCTAAAAATAAAAATGTTCCGCTTTATAACCGTGCAACCTTAAGCACATATGCCCCCGGTTCAACAGCCAAGGTTTCAACGGCTATTGCCTGCCTTGAAGAAGGTATTGCGGACGCTTCATCAACAAAATACTGCGGTTACGATTATAATTTCCTCGGTCATCATTTTGTCTGTCAGATCGGACATGCAGACCGTACAATCAACGTCCGGACAGCACTTCAGGACTCCTGTAACTCATATTTTTACTATTTCGGCGGTGAAATGCTCGGAATTGACAAGATGAATATGTACCGTGAAATGCTCGGTCTCGGTCAGCCGACAGGTATCGAAATCAGTGAAAATATCGGTGTTCTTGACTCTCCGAGTTACCGCACATCAATCAATCAGGAATGGATGCCCGGTTTCTCTCTGCAGTCTGCAATCGGACAGGCGGGTAACCTTTTCACTCCGCTTCAGCTTTGTAACTACACAGCTACAATCGCAAACGGCGGCACTCGTTATGAAGCACACCTTATCAAATCCATTCTTTCTTCGGATAATTCTGTTTCTGTTCTTGAAAAACAGCCGAAGGTTGTCTGCAACACAGGATTTGAGAAAAATAACGTTAAAACTGTTCACCAGGGTATGCGACTTGTTGTAACAAACGGTTCGTGCCAGAATAACTTCGGTAAGCTCGATGTTGCCGTAGCTTGTAAAACAGGTACATCTCAGGTTGAAAAGAACATCAACGGAAGTAAAAATGTTTACACAAACGGCTTTAATATTTCTTTTGCACCGTACGATAATCCTGAGCTTTCGGTTGCTGTTGCAATTGAAGGTGCAAGATCAGGTAGCAGCTGTGCTCCCGTAGGTTGCGATATTTATAATTATTATTTCGGAAACAATACTTCAGACGATTCAACCGACATTCCGGAGGATGAAAACGAAGAAGATATTTATTCAGAAGGTCCGGTAGATTCCAATTTGTTGTTTTAAAAATCTGAACTCGCCCAAAAACCGTTATTTTCAAGGTTTTACGGTGTTTCGAGTCTGAAAGGCTTTAAGAGGTATAAATTATGGCTAAGAAGATAATTTTTGCTTCAGGTAAAGGCGGTGTGGGTAAATCCTCGCTCACTGCCGGTGTTGCTGTTGCCCTTTGTGAAATGGGTATGAACACTCTTGTTATCGATTTTGACATCGGTATGGGTTGCCTCGACCTTATTCTTGCGGCTGACGATACGGGTATTTTCAACTGGGGCGACGTTATTAACGGTCACTGCGAGCCGTCGGTTGCTCTGCGTTCAACAATCGGCCCGAAGCTTCTTGTTGCTCCGCCCGAATTTGACGAAAGCTTTACGGAAGATTCCGTGAAGGAAATGATTAAAAAATACGAAAGCGAATTTGATTACATTCTTTTTGACGCTCCTGCAGGTGTACGCGGAGGCTTTCTTCTTGCCGCAGCTTGTGCTGACGAGGGTATCATCGTTTCAACTCCTGACGAGGTTTGTGTCCGTGTCGGTCTTTATGCGGGCGATATGCTCTTTTCAAAGGGTATAGAGAACGTCCGACTTATCATAAACCGATTCAACAAACGCCTTACATCTCAGGGACATTACCTTAACATTGACGAAGTTATTGATGCAACCGTGCTTCAGCTTCTCGGTGTTGTGCCTGAGGACAAAAAGCTTTCCTTCTGCTCCGTTACGGGTATGCAGAACCTTGAAAATTCAAAGGCAAAGTCAGCATTTTTAAGAATTGCAAAGCGACTTGAGGGAATACAGACAAATCTTGTTATATAAAGGATTTTTCTTATGACAGAGAAAAAAACTATCGCCGCCATATCCACTCCGATGGGTACCGGCGGCGTCGGAATTATAAGAATATCGGGTGAAAATGCTTTTGAAATCTGCGATAAGGTTTTCAAGGCTTTTTCGGGCAAGACACTCGCTGACTCTGAGGGTTACAGAGCGCATTACGGCAGAATCTTTGACGGTGAAAACGCTGTTGATGAGGCAATCTGTATCGTTTTCCGTGCTCCTCACAGTTATACGGGTGAAAACGTTGTTGAAATCAACTGTCACGGCGGTATTTTCCTTACAAAAAAGATTCTCCGCCTTGTTTTTGAAAACGGTGCCTCCCCTGCCGCACCCGGTGAATTTACAAAAAGAGCTTTCCTTAACGGCAAAATGGATCTTTCCAAGGCAGAAGGTGTTATGACACTCATCTCTGCTCAGGGTGAACAGGGTGCAAATGCAGCTTATAACCTGCTTGAAGGCTCACTCAGCAGAAAAATCAACGAAATCAATTCCTCTCTCCTTTCCGTTGCGGCTCATATGGCTGCATGGGTGGATTATCCCGACGATGAGATTGAGGAAATTGACGAAAATAATTTAAGAAGCACAGTCGAAAATGCGAAAAAAGAGATTAATACCCTTCTTTCACGCTTTGACAGCGGTATGGCTGTCACAACGGGTGTTGATGCGGCTATCGTCGGCAAACCCAACGTCGGCAAATCAACGCTTATGAACCTTCTTACGGGTTATGACCGTTCAATTGTTACTTCAGTTGAAGGCACAACGCGTGACGTTATTGAAGAAACCGTTAACCTTAACGGTTGTATCCTTCGTCTTTCGGACACGGCAGGTATGCGAGAAACGGGAGATGAGGTTGAAAAAATCGGTGTTGACAGAAGCCGTAAAAAGCTTGAACGCTCAGCTGTTATTTTTGCCGTTTTTGACCTTTCAAGGGAACTCAGCGAAGAAGATATGGAGCTCATCGAGCTTTGCGAAGGCAGAACAGTTATACCTATTATAAATAAAACTGACCTTGAAAAACGTGCTGATATTTCTGTTATAGAAAATAAACTCGGAAAATGCGTTGCAATTTCCGCAAAAGACGGTGAAGGCTACGACGAGCTTTGCGAAACCGTTGCAACTCTTATCGGCGCAAAGGATTTTGATACATCCGCGGCGATGCTCGCAAACGAAAGACAGCGAATCTGCTGTGAAACGGCATTGGCAAGTCTTAATGAAGCACTTGAAGCGATTGATTTCGGTCTGACACTTGATGCGATCGGTGTCTGCATTGACGGTGCAATTGCTGCATTGCTTGAGCTTACGGGTCAGAAAGCAAGCGAAGCCGTTGTTGACGAAGTATTTAAGCAATTCTGTGTCGGAAAGTAAGGTATATATGGAATATTTTGCAAAAAAATATCAGGTTATAGTTATCGGTGCAGGTCACGCGGGAATTGAAGCGGGACTTGCTTCTGCACGCCTTGGTTGCGATACCTGTGTTTTCACAATCAATCTTGACTGGGTCGGCAATATGGCTTGCAATCCTTCAATCGGTGGCACATCAAAGGGACATCTTGTCCGTGAAATTGATGCTCTCGGCGGTGAAATGGGTAAAGCGGCAGATGCTAACACCCTTCAGAGCCGTATTCTTAACCTCGGTAAAGGTCCCGCAGTCCACAGCCTTCGTGCACAGATTGACAGAAGACTTTATTCAGACTATATGAAGCACGTTATGGAGCTTCAGGACAATATTGACCTCCGTCAGGCTGAAATTGTTGACATTAAACAGCTTGAAAACGGCACATGGCAGGTTAAAACTCACCTTGAAGCGATTTATACGGCAGATTGTGTTATCCTTGCAACCGGTACATTCCTTGCAGGCAAGGTTTATGTCGGAGATGTTTCATACGAAAGCGGTCCCGACGGTATGTTCCCTGCCAAAAAGCTTGGCGAATCGCTTAAAGAGCTTGGTTTGCCGACACGACGTTTCAAAACAGGCACACCGTCGCGTGTTAACAGAAAAACTGTCGATTTTTCTAAATTAGAAATTCAGGAGGGTGACGAACACGTTGTTCCCTTCTCTTTTGACTGTAACTGTGAAGTTAAAAACAAACTCCCCTGCTATATTACATACACAAATCTTGAAACAAAAGATATAATTATGCAGAATCTGCACCGCTCCCCTCTTTACGGAGGCAAAATTGACGGTGTAGGCCCACGTTATTGCCCGAGTATTGAGGATAAGATTGTCAGATTCGCAGAAAAAGAGCGACATCAGATATTTATTGAGCCTTGCGGTGAAAACACTGAGGAATTATACCTTCAGGGTCTCTCCTCTTCCCTTCCCGAAGATGTTCAGCTCAAATTTCTTCGTTCAATCCCCGGTCTTGAAAACGTTGAAACAATGAGAACGGCATATGCTATTGAATATGACTGTGTTGATCCCCTTTCGCTCAAGGCAAGCCTTGAATTCAACGATTTCAGCGGACTTTTCGGTGCAGGACAGTTCAACGGCTCTTCAGGCTACGAAGAAGCAGCTGCACAGGGACTTGTTGCCGGTATCAATGCTGCACATAAGATTCAGGGCAAAGAACCGCTTATTCTGGAGCGTTCAGGTTCATACATCGGTACTCTTATTGATGACCTTGTAACAAAAGGCTGTTCCGACCCGTACAGAATGATGACTTGCCGTTCGGAATACAGACTTCTTCTCCGTCAGGACAATGCAGACCGCCGTCTTACACCAATCGGTTATGAAATCGGCCTTATAAGCGAAGAAAGATATCAGAAATACCTTAAAAAGCTTGAGCTTATCGATATTGAGAAAAAACGTGTGCAATCAACCGTTATTTCTCCGTCTGAGGCTATAAATGAGCTTCTTGTTTCACGTGAAACATCTGCGTTAAACACAGGTGTCCGCCTTTCGGAGCTTCTCAAACGTCCACAGCTCAATTATGACTTGCTTGAGCCTTTTGATACTGCCCGTCCTCCCCTGCCCCGTGAAATTTTTGAGCAGGTTGAAATTGATACTAAGTATGAAGGTTATATCAAGCGACAGCAGGCTCAGGTTGACGAAATGCACCGTCTTGAGGTTAAAAAGCTTCCTGAGGATACGGATTACAGCACAATTCACGGTCTTCGCCTTGAAGCAAGAGAAAAGCTTGCAAAGATAAGACCGCACAATATCGGTCAGGCTTCACGTATTTCAGGTGTAAGTCCTTCAGATATTTCAGTTTTGCTTATTTATCTTGAAAAGGAGTGCCGAAATGATTAATAAAGAGCTTTTAAAAGAAGAATCTGCTAAAATCGGCATTCAGCTTGATGAAACAGCACTTGAACGTCTTGATACGTATGCAGAAATGCTTATTGAAACAAATAAGACACTTAACCTTACGGCTATAACCGAACCTGACGAGGTGCTTTATAAGCATTTCGTAGATTCCTTAAGCCTTCTGACTGTTGTTGAGCTTAAAGAAGGTGCAAAGGTTATCGACGTCGGCACCGGTGCAGGTTTTCCGGGTGTTGTGCTTCTTATTGCACGTCCTGACATTAAAATCACTCTTATGGACGGCACAAACAAAAGACTTAACTTTATTGCGGATGTTCTTAATAAAATTGGTCTTGAAGCTGAAATTCTTCATTCAAGAGCCGAACTCGCAGGCAAAGATAACAAATACCGCGAGAAATACGACCTCGTTACTGCAAGAGCTGTTGCAAATATGAACACTCTGAGCGAGTATTGTATGCCTTTTGTTAAGGTTGGCGGCGTTTTTGCTCCGATGAAGGCTGCAAAGGCAGACGAAGAGCTTGACAGTGCAAAGGGTGCAATTAAGCTCCTTGGCGGTGAAGTTCAGAAGGTTTGCCACCTTGATATTGAAAACTGCGGAGAAAGATGCATAATTATTACAAAGAAAATATCGCAGACTCCGCCAAAATACCCACGTGCTTCGGCACAGATTTCAAAAAAGCCGCTTGCTTAATGTAAAACAGAATAAAAACAACTCATTTTTTGTAAATGAAAAATGATAGACAACCTCTCTTTTGGATGATAAATTATATCTGGTAGCAAAAGGGAGGTTTTTTATGCTTAAAAACCAGAATAAACTGAAAAGAAGCAATGAAGTCGTTCTTATTCCTGCAAGGATGATTCAGCCCAATCCGCATCAGCCGAGAAAGAACTTCAACTGGGACGATCTTGAAGGACTTGCAGAAAGTATCCATTATAACGGACTTTTACAGCCGATTACCGTAAGAAAAAAGGAAAACGGCAGATATGAACTGATTTCAGGCGAACGAAGACTCCGTGCATGTAAGATGGCAGGTCTTTCTTCAATTCCGTCAATTATAATTGAAATTAATGACGAAAAGTCTGCATTGCTTGCTGTAATTGAAAACCTGCAAAGGGAAAACCTCCATTTTTTTGAAGAAGCTATGGCAATTGAAAGACTTATCAAAGGTTTCGGTCTTTCTCAGGAAGAGGTTTCACGAAAGCTCGGCAAATCACAGTCTGCACTTTCAAATAAACTCAGGATTCTCCGTTTGCCTGATGAAATACGGTATAATATCACAATCTACGGCTTGACGGAGCGACATACACGAGCATTGCTAAGATTACCGACGGCTGAGCTTATGGAACAGGTTGTTGACACAGTTGCAGAGCAGGGGCTTACCGTAAGTGCGACGGAGCAGCTTATCTGCGAAATACTTACGAAATCGCAGGATAAGGGTAAGAAAGGTAAAAAGGTTATGGTTTTTAAGGATATACGTATATTTATAAACACTCTTAACCACGCTGTAACAACAATGCGGAAAAGCGGAATCAGCGCGAAAGCTACCAAAAACGAAACAGATACATATATAGAATACACAGTTAAGATAGATAAACCGGTAAATCAACCGTAAAACAGGGGAGAGGCATCAATGTTTCACGTGAAACATTGATGTTTTTTAAAAAATATATGTATTTATACTTTAATTTCATAAATCTTTGTGCTATAATTGTTTTTGACAATTTTTTATGGAGAAGTATAAAAATATGGCTAAAACAATTGCAGTTGTTAATCAAAAAGGTGGCGTTGGTAAAACGACATCAACAGTAAACCTTGCTGCAACAGTTGCGGCAAAGGGTTATAACGTGCTTATTGTTGATATCGACCCTCAGGGTAATGCAACAAGCGGCCTCGGAATTAATAAACGTGAGCTTGAAAAATCTTCATATGATGTTCTTATAAACTCAATGCAGGTTGAAAAAGCTATGATTGAAACGGAATTTGACAATCTCTGGGTGCTTCCTTCAAGTATGAACCTTGCAGGTGCAGAGCTTGAGCTTGTTGATATGACAAGAAGGGAATCAAAGCTTAAAAATTCTCTTGCTCTTGTCAAGGACAGCTTTGATTACATTTTTCTTGACTGTCCGCCGTCACTCGGTCTTATAACTCTTAACGCGCTCTGTGCGGCAGATACGGTGCTTGTACCGATTCAGTGCGAATATTACGCACTTGAAGGTCTTTCACAGCTTATGTCTACGATCCGTCAGGTTAAAAGGCTTTATAATCCGCTTATTGACATTGAAGGTGTTCTTCTTACAATGTTTGACGGCAGACTTAACCTTACACATCAGGTTGTTAATGAGCTTAAAAGATTTTTCCCGAGAAAGGTCTATAACACGGTAATTCCGCGTAACGTAAAGCTTTCCGAAGCTCCGAGCCACGGTTTGCCGATTATTTATTACGATAAAAATTCAAAGGGTGCGGCTTCATATAATGCCTTAGCTGATGAATTTTTAAAACAGAACGGTAAGGAGGCAAAGTAATGGCAGTTAAAAGAAACGGACTGGGCAGGGGACTTGAATCTCTTTTTGTTGACAATTCCGTTGAAGAAATCAATGCTTCCGCGAATAAACTCAAGATAATGGAAATTGAGCCTAACCACGACCAGCCGAGAAAGATTTTTGACGAAAAGGCTTTGTCTGAACTTGCAGACAGCATTTCTCAGCACGGTGTGCTTCAGCCTCTTGTTGTCCGTCCGATGACAAACGGCGGTTATCAGCTTGTTGCGGGTGAAAGACGTTGGAGAGCCGCAAGAATTGCAGGACTTACGGAAGTTCCAGTTATAATCAAAGAGCTTACGGATGAAGAAACAATCGAAATTGCGATGATTGAAAACCTTCAGCGTGAAGACCTGAATCCGCTTGAAGAAGCACTCGGTTACAGCTATATGATGGACGAGCTGAAAATTACTCAGGAAGAGGCGGCAGAAAAGGTCGGAAAATCCCGTCCCGCAATTGCAAATGCTCTTCGTCTTCTTAAGCTTCCCGAAGAAATTCAGGAAATGGTAAAAAATAATCTCATCTCTGCAGGCCACGCAAGAGCTTTGCTCGGTTTCTCAACAAAAGAAGAAATGATCGCAACAGCAAATCTTATTATTAAGGAAGATATTTCTGTCCGTCAGATTGAAGCTCTTGTTAAGGAAGCAAAAAAAGCTCCGGCAAAGCCGAAGGCAGATAAGAAAAGAGATAAATTTTTCAGCGAGGTTGAGCTTGCTCTCGTTGATAACCTTGGCAGAAAGGTTAAAATTAAAGAAAACGGTAAGAAAGGCTCAGGTGTTCTTGAAATTGAGTTTTTTGACAGGGATGACCTTGAAAGCCTTGCTTTACAGCTTGAAAATTACGGAAAATAATATTTATCAGGAGTGATAAAAATGTTAGATATCAAACTTATCAGAGAAAATCCCGACCTTGTCAAGGCAGCGATGAAGTCGAGAAATAAAGACATGGATGCACTTGTTGACGAAGTTCTTGCAATTGACGTTGAGCGTCGTGAGCTTATGCAGGTTACAGATGCAATGAAGCAGGAGCAGAACGCTGCAAGCAAGCAGATTCCGCAGATTAAAAAATCAGGCGGCGACATTTCCGAGATTATGGCTCGTATGAACGAAATCAAGGAAAAGGTTAAGGCTAACGATGCTGCAATCGCTGAGCTTGATAAAAAGCAGAAGACAATTATGTACGAATTTCCGAACGTTCCGAATTCATCTGTTCCTCTCGGCAAGGACGACAGCGAAAATGTTGAAATCCGCCGCTACGGTGAGCCGAGAAACTTTGACTTTGAGCCAAAAGCTCATTGGGATATCGGTGCAGACCTCGGAATTCTTGATCCGGAAACAGCTGCAAAGGTTACCGGCACACGTTTCCACTTCTACAAAGGTCTTGGTGCTCGTCTTGAAAGAGCTATCATCAGCTTCTTCCTTAACACTCACACAGAAAACGGATACACAGAGGTTCTTCCTCCGTACCTTGTAAACCGTGCATCAATGACAGGTACAGGTCAGCTTCCTAAGTTTGAAGAGGATGCATTCAAAACAACAACCGATTTGTTCCTTATTCCGACAGCTGAGGTTCCTGTTACAAATATGTTCCGCGATGAAATCATCGACGGCAGCAAGCTTCCGATCAGCTATTGCGCATATTCAGCATGTTTCCGTGCTGAAGCAGGTTCAGCAGGACGCGACACAAGAGGTCTTATCCGTCAGCATCAGTTCAACAAGGTTGAGCTTGTTAAGTTTGTTGACCCCGAAACATCATACGATGAGCTTGAAAAGCTTACAAACGATGCAGAAAGAGTTCTTCAGCTTCTCGGTCTTCCTCACAGAGTTGTATGTCTTTCAACAGGCGACATCGGCTTCTCTTCAGCAAAGACTTATGACATCGAAGTATGGATGCCTTCATACGGCAGATATGTTGAGATTTCTTCCTGCTCAAATTTTGAAGATTTCCAGGCTCGCCGTGCAGCTATCAGATTCAAGAAGGACCAGAAGGCGAAGGCTCAGCTTGTTCATACACTCAACGGTTCAGGCGTTGCAGTCGGCAGAACAGTTGCAGCAATCCTTGAAAACTTCCAGAACGAAGACGGCACAGTTACAATTCCAGAAGTTCTTGTTCCTTATATGGGTACGGATATTATTAAATAAGTTTATAAAAAATTTAAGCAGTAACTTTCAGATGAAGGTTACTGCTTAATTTATATATTGACATATAAACAAAAATGCTTTATTATTTGAATAAATCTGAAATATTTATTAACTGATTAATTTATGTAAAAAGGTGAGAATATGAAGAAAATATATTGTATTTTATTTTCCGCTGTAATTGTACTGACATCAAGTTTTATTGCTCTTTCTGCAACCGCAACAATGGGCGATGTTAATTCAGATAACAAAATTAACTCACAAGATGCACTGTTGATTTTAAAGTGTTCGGTTGGCTCAGAAATTCCTTCAAATTTTGATTATGGTACTGCAGACCTTAATACTGATGATATTATTAATTCATCAGACGCTCTCATTGTTCTTAAAATTTCTGTTGGATTACTCGAGCCTTCAACAATAACAAGAGAGGATATTTCAACTACAATAAAACCTGTTACTACACCTGTAATTGTACCTAGTACAACTGAATCTACAGTCATACCATCTGTTTCTGAATCTACAACTATTATAACTACTACTGTACCACATTCAGAAAATTATCACGGTCATGTTTATACCGGAGGCAGCAACAGTACAAAATATCATTATGAGGCAGAATGTGCAGGAAAATACAGCCATGAGATAACATGGGATGAAGTTTCAACAAGAGGTCTTGAACCATGTAAAACTTGTGTTTTAAATTAATTTATTATATATAAATATAAATCAATAAAAAAGATTGCAGAAAAATCTGCAATCTTTTTTTATTCCTTAATATAATTCGCATTTTCAATTCGCTTTAATAAAGTTACGCTTGAAATAGGGGAGATATACATTGTTTTTTCTTTCGTTTTTTTGTCGTAAGTCAGAACGAAACTTTTTGGTAATTCATATCCGACATTTATAACTTTTTTTGCCTTTGTCATTGTTGCAAGAAAATCTCTTGTTGATTTCATAACAGTTGATGTATCAAGGTCAAAAATTCCTATAATATCTTCAGTTGTAATAATTGTGTCCTGACCGAGGTGCAAAAACATAATATCACCGCTTTATTTTTTAACTTTACCGTGTGCAATTTTAAATGTTTTGTCTGATTTTATTTTTCTTAAATGTGACCTGTCGCAGCAGGTTACAAAAACCTGCCATCCGTCGAAATATTTAATAAGATATTTCTGCCTTTTTCCGTCAAGCTCACTCATAACATCGTCAAGCAATGCAATTGGCTGTTCACCGGAATACTTTCTTAAAATTGAAGCTTCGCTGAGCTTTAATGAAAGGGCACATGAGCGCTGCTGACCCTGCGAGCCGTAGCTTCGCGCATCCATTCCGCTTAAAAAGATATTAAGGTCATCCTTATGCGGACCTGTGCTTGTTGCAAGACGAAAAATATCTTTCTTATGATTCTTCACACATTCGTCATAAAGAATCTCTGACCATTCTTTTGCGTTGTTTCCTGATTCCTTTAATGAATTAAGATATGATATTTCCATCTGCTCTCTGTCAGAAGAAATCTCACGGTAAACATCGGAAGAAAACTCTTTCAGATCTTCAATATAATTCAGTCTGTATTCAATAATTTTTCCGCCGTAACGTGCAATTTCCTCGTCGAAGACGAAGAGGAGATCTTCACCCTTTGAGGATTGATTAATCTGCTTTAAAAGCGCGTTACGCTGAAAGACAGCCTTGTTATACTTTGAAAGCAAAACCGCGTAATTCGGCCTTACAAGCGAAATTGCGATATCAAGAAATTTTCGCTTTTCAGAAGGGCCGTCCTTTATAACAGAAAGAACAGACGGTGAAAAAACCACCGCCTGAAATTCTCCTAAAAATTTTCTCGGTGAGATTTGTTTGATTCCGTTGAGGTAAGCCTCTTTTTGGCTATCAATTATAAGCTTTGCCGTCTGCGGTCTGTCATATGAAAAGAAATCCATATCAATTTCAGAAAATTCCGCATCTTTTTTTATAAGCTCCGCATTTTTTCTTGTACGGAAGCTGTTGCATCCCGTAAAGAGCCATATGCTTTCGATAATATTAGTCTTGCCGTGACCGTTTTCACCGTAAATTACGTTGATTCCGTTCACGGGTTCAATTTCGATATGCTCAATGTTACGGAAATTTCTGATTGTATGTTTTTCAATATTCATATCAAACTATCTCGTATACCGTATTTTCAAATTCAACCTTGTCACCCGGATGGAGTTTCTTTCCTCGCTGGGTGCAGATTTCGTTGTTCACCTTTATTTCGCCGTCCTGAATGACGATTTTCGCGTGTCCGCCTGACTGAACAGCATCACAGAGCTTTAAAAATGAATCAAGACGGATGAATTCTGTCTGAATACTTTTCTGAACAACGGGTTTTTCTTTTATTTTTAATTTAATTCTTCTTTTATCAATCATTTTTCTTCAACCTCACAGGAAGAACAAGGAAAATAAAGCTTTCACCCTCTGTCGGAAGAATAAGAATAGGGGAGAGGGCACCGTTAAGGAGAATCTTAACTCTGTCTGTGTTGCAAGCCTTGAGAGCATCAAGAAGATAACGGTTATTAAATCCGATTTCAACTCTGCTGCCGTCAACATCTGCAGAAACTTTATCATTTGCTGTACCAAGAGCTGCAATACTTGAAATTCGGATGAAATCAGTATCAAAAACGCAGTTGATAAGGCTCTTTGTTCTGTCAGTAATAATAAGTGAAGTTCTTTCGATGCTGTCGATAAGGCTTCTTGTATCAACTTCAACAGTTGTTGAAACTGACTGAGGAATTGTTGACTTATAATTAAGGAATTCACCCTCAAGAAGTCGTGAAATAATGCTGTATCCGTTTACTTCAAAGATAATGTGGCGTCCGCCGAGACCGATTGAAACAATTCCTTCTTCATCATCGTTATCTTCAACAGAAAGCTTGAAAATTTCTGACATTGTTTTTGCGGGAACAATGAAAGTAATGTCTTCGCCGTGATAATCAATTTTTTCGGTGCGGATAGCCATTCTGAATCCGTCAACAGCAATAAGCTTGATTTCGCCGTCTGCAATTTCAAACTTGATGCCTGTGTAAACAACCTTTGCATCTGTAACAGCAACAGCAAAAATAGTCTGCTTAACCATTTCTGAAAGCATTTTTCTGTTTATATCAATAGTAAAGCTGCCCTGCACTGTCGGCAATTCAGGATAATCATCAGCAGAAATTCCCATAATTTCATATTTGATGTCACCGCTGCGGATAGTTGCAAAGTTTCTTTCGTCGCAATCGATTGTAACAGTCTGATTCGGAATTCTTCTTAAAATTTCGCAAAGCACCTTTGCATTAAGAACAATTGAACCTGCCTCTTCAACTTTAGCATATATTGATGTATTAATGCCGATTTCAAGGTCATAACCCGTAAGGTTAAGCTCGCTGTTTGAAGCTTTGATAAGAATACCTTCAGTTCCGGGAATTGTTGACTTTGCAGAAACTGCTCTTTGAACGTTCTGGCATGCTGTTGAGAGTGTTGATGTTTCACAAACGAATTTCATTTTAATTCCTCCCGCTAAGGAAAATTTTCTTTAATAAATAATATATTATATCTATATTACAGTAGTAGTAGTAGGGGCTGTTTAAAGTGTGGAAAACTTTTAAAAGCCTTATTTATCAACATTTTTCTTTTAAAATTTCTAACATCGCGGATGTTTAAAATTTGTGGAAAAGTTTGTTAAAATAAAGTCACTGTTGAAAGTGTGGAAGGTTGTGGAAAGAATGTTAAAGAAAGTGTTGAAACTTTACTTTTGCAGTGTAATAAAGTTTTATAAAATCTGTCTGCCTTCAAGAGCCCTTGTAAGAGTGACTTCGTCTGCATATTCAAGGTCGGCACCAACAGGAACACCGTATGCAAGGCGAGAAACCTTTATTCCCATCGGCTTTATAAGCCTTGAAATATACATTGCAGTTGCTTCGCCTTCAACTGTCGGGTTAGTTGCCATAATAATTTCCTGAACATCGTCGTTATTAAGCCTTTTTAAAAGCTCCTTGATTGTTATTTCATCAGGGCCGATTCCGTTCATCGGGGAAATTGAACCGTGAAGGACGTGATAAAGACCGTTGTATTCGCGTGTTCTTTCAATTGCAATAACGTCTTTTGAACTTTCAACAACACAGATTGTTGAAATATCTCTTTTTTCATCAACGCAGATGTTGCAGACATCAGAGTCTGTAAGATCACAGCAGACTGAACAACGGTGAATTTTTTCGTGAGCCAACATAATTGTATCGGCAAATCTTTTTGCTTCCGCGTCGGTCATACTAAGAATATGAAAAGCGAGCTTCTGTGCACTTTTATGTCCGATACCGGGAAGACGTTCAAACTGCTCAATAAGGTTGGCAAGAGGTACTACGTTGCGTGCCATCAGAAAAGACCCGGGATTGAAAGGCCGCCCTTAGCCTTTTCCATTCCCTGTTCCATTGCATCGTTTGCCTTCTTAATGCTTTCGTTAAGAGCGGAAATAAGAAGATCCTCAAGCATTTCAATATCTTCAGGGTCAACTACTTCAGGCTGCATCTTGATTGAGAGAACCTCGTGTGATCCGTTAACGGTAACTTCAACTGCACCGCCGCCGACTGAAGAAGTGAATTCGCTTGCTTCAACCTCTTCCTGCATTTTCTGCATATCTTCCTGCATCTTCTGAATCTGCTTCATCATGTTGCCCTGTCCGCCTGCGTTAGGGATTCTTGCTTTCATATTTCATTATCCTTTCGTATTAAAGAGTGCTGTCTGTCATTTTCCTGAACATTTCATATAAAAACGGAAAAAGATAAAAGACAAAAACAAATAATTTATTTTTAAAAGAAATGTCTGCACATTTCAAATAAATTTTAATGTATTTTTTAAAGTAATTTTTAATAGGCTTTTTGAATTTTTTTTCGTTCGGTGTACCTTTTGTGTTGAATCTGTAGGAAAGAAGAAGCTTCATTCCTCTTTCAAGATAAAAAGTAGCAGTAACAGAATTTTTTAAGTTTTTGAATTTTTCATAAGCTATAAATCTTGTTTCAATAAGATCGAACCATTTTTCGTGCCAGACCTCAGTATAGCTGACGCTTTCAAGATTTGTGTAGTAACAATAAAGAGGGGAATCAACAAGAAAAATTTTTCCTGCTTTAATCCATAAATCAGCACAAAAAATTGTATCTTCACCGATTTTATATTTCTTGAAATTTTCGCAGTCTGATAAAAAATCCTTTTCAATAAGCTTCATACATGCAGAAGTAAGAGTAAGCTCGTTTTTTGAAACAAAATCCATATCATAAAAGTTTACAAATTCTTCGCTCTTACATTCCCTGCAATTATATTCAAAAGATTTCTTAATAAATTCCGAAGTTTTTTCATAACGGCAGACTGCAAGCTTACATCCGTTTTCTTTAATTGCACGGTAAAGAAATTCATACATCTGCGGCTGGATAAAGTCGTCTGAGTCAACAAAACCGATATATGATCCCTCAGCCTTACTCATACCGAAATTTCTTGCAGAAGAAACACCTTTGTGAGGATTTTTGTAAGCTTTAATACGGTTATCTTTAACAGAATATTCTTTGATTATTTCAAAAGTAGAATCCGTGCTGTTATCGTCAACGCAGATAATTTCAAAATCATTCAATGTCTGGTTAAGAATACTGTCAAGACAACGACGGATATTTTTTTCTTCGTTGAACGACGGAACAATTATGCTTATCAATGGTGATTTTTCATCGTTCATAACGACACGTCCTTAAAGATTATTTATTTTACTTACAAGGTCTGCAAGAGGGTCGTTTGCTTTTGCAGCTGTTTCTTCGCCTTTATAAATACCAAGTCGGTATTTTTTGCCCGTAACCTCAAAAATTGCAGTTTTGATTGCATTTGCGTGGTTACCCTGACGGATAAACTGCGAGAATATCGGATTATCGCACTTTATGAGCATAAATTCGCCTCTGATATATGCTGAAGAGTTGCCTAAAATTCCGAGCAAAGGCTTGTCTGTGACGTCAAGCTTCTGAAGAACCTCGCCCCAACCAATAAAGAGTGTGTCAACGTCCGCTGAAGCTTCGTCTGCAGGAGCTTCGGGTGGCGGGGGAGGAGGCGGAAGCTCGTTTTCTTCCTTTTTCTCCGGTGTTGGCTTTGGTTCTTCCTTAATTTCAGGCTTTGTTATCTCAGTTTTCGGAGCTGAAATAATTTTTCCGTCCTTAACTGCACTTTCAAGCTTTTCAATTCGTGCAATCAATGCTGTATTGTCGCTTGAAATATCAGGTATACAAAGCTTTACGGCACACATTTCCATCTGTGTACGTTTGCTTGTTGAATTTTTAAGAAGAGCTGCACATTCTTCAAGGGTAGTAATACAAGAAAGTACCTTGAAAAGTGTGGTGTTTTCTGCCTGTTTTTTGTAAAGCTCAAGGTCAATATCCGTACATACAATCAGCTGCTGCGGATTTTTGACCGTTTTTATAATCATAATATTGCGGTAATGGTTGATAAGCTCTGAACAGAGTCTTTCCATATCGCATGAATCGTTATGAAGCTTTGAAATAAGAGCAAGCACTTCGGAAGGATTGTTCTTATTGATATTATCAACAAGCTCAAAAAGGTAATCCTTTCCTGCAAGTCCTGCCGCGTTACTTACAACGTCCGCAGTAACGTGAGTTGAAATTCCCGAGCATCTGTCAAGAATTGAAAGAGCATCACGAAGCGCACCGTCAGCAATTCTTGCAATAAGAAGAGCTGCATCGTCGTCAATTGTAATGTTTTCATTTTCTGCTACGTGCATAATGCGTGACTTGATTTTTTCGGGAGTGATTCTGTGAAAATCAAATCTCTGACAGCGGGAAAGAATTGTTGCGGGAAGCTTGTGCACTTCCGTTGTTGCCAGAATAAATTTAACGTGCGGCGGCGGCTCTTCAAGAGTTTTAAGAAGAGCATTGAACGCGCCGATCGAAAGCATATGAACTTCGTCGATGATGTAAACACGGTATTTTGTATGAACCGGTGTGTAGTTAGCTTCTTCACGAAGGTCACGGATATTGTCAACGCCGTTGTTACTTGCTGCGTCAATTTCGATAACGTCAAGAATTGTACCGTCATCAAGACCTTTGCAGACTGCACATTCGTTACACGGATTTCCGTCAACGGGATTAAGGCAGTTTGCAGCCTTTGCGAGAATTTTTGCACAGGTTGTTTTACCCGTACCTCTTGAACCCGTGAAAAGGTAAGCGTGAGAAACCTTGCCGATTTCTACTTCATGGGCGAGGGTAGAGGTTATATGCTCCTGACCAACTACGTCTGCAAAAGTCTGCGGACGCCATTTACGGTAAAGAACTCTGTACAAAAAATCACCCCTTTAGAAGAAAAAATATAAAAAAATAAAAGCATTATCTCAGTCATATGGTGCGCAGGCCGTACTGTGTCGCACGGTGTTAACCTCTTAATGCTGCTCGGTTCCCCGCCTGACATGGTTCGTGGTACCCCGTCGCACAGGACCAACACACCACATGACTGAAATAATGCTTCGAAAAATCGCCTGCAATATCTTATTCATTATACTATAAATTGCTTGATATATCAAGTAATTTTGCAATTTTTTTTAAGATATTGCAGTTAAAATTATATTTTAAAAAGCTCTTTTATTGAATTTTCTGCTTTGCCTATATAATCAGGCATAAATTTCTGAAGATATTTTCTTATCTCACCATTTTTTGCATAAAAATCTTTGAAAGTTTCAATAAAACGGTCGCTGTCATTCAATTCTTTTACGGGAACAACATAACCTTCATATGTGCCAAAAATATCTTTTGCAATTCCCTTTGATTTTATGCTGTAGCCGATAACAAGCGTCGGGACACAGGTACTGTATGCGGCAATTGTTGCATGAGTACGTGCTCCGATGAATGCTTCACAACGTGAAATAATGCTCTTATATTCCGTTGCAGAGTAATCACCACCAACAAGACTGACTCTTTCACACTTAAATTTTTCATAAATTTCTGCAAGTGTTTCGCAATCAGCTTTGTTGTCTCTTGTAACATGCGGAATCAGAAGAATGTTCAAATCTGTTTTATCAAGAATATATCTGATAAGAGAAAATACAGCTTTTTTGGCAGGATGGTTTTCGTTACTGCCTTTAGGATAAACAAAATTACTGATGTTAATTCCGACTGTATGTTCTTTAACTTCAAAATTTTTATTCATTTCTTCGTCAACAGGAAGTAAAAATGCCGAATCGGGATATAAAACGGTATTTTTATCAATTCCGTTTTCAATAAGAGCATTATAAGAAAAAGATTCTCTGGCGACAACAAGGTCAAAACCTTTTAAATCTTCAATTTTATCGGGAGTCATATCTTCACTGCCGATTGAACAACCCCACAAAACAGTTTTTTTACCCATTGAACGAAGAGTAGTATTCATTGCTTTTGCAGTATGGCCGTCACCGTAGCAGTAATTATCACCGCCGACTGAAATATATATATCATTTTTTTTCAACGACGGATTTCTGCAGGGGATAGAATAGTAAAATTCGTCCGCTTTTTTTTGCGATTGCTTTGAATATAAAGCAATTCTGAGCTTATCTGCGAAAGAAATATTTTTTGGTGAACCCGAATAGTCAAATTCTTCTATTTCATCAATGAAACGGAAGTTAACTTTATCATCTTCAGCTTTTTTGAAAGAATAAAGCTTGATGTATGAATCAGGTTTTTCTTTTTTTATCATTGAGGAAAGAGTTCTGACAATTGCCTCGCAACCGTGATTCTGTGAACCGCCGTGCGAATAAAATGCATACTTCATCATCATTCTCCTAATAATTTAACATCAACATCGTCAAAATGGCACCAGCCCCACTGTCTTGGCCAGCTCTGAGAAGTTCCGTTTGCATGAAGGACTTCAAAAACGAAGGCGGGGTAAACATAGTCAAGATTTTCGCTGTTTGCTTTTGATGTTCCGCCGGAAAGAATAAGAGTTGCTTTATAAAGTCCCGGACCTAAATTGTGTTTGTTTATCGTAATTCCGACGTCAAATTCACCGATAGAATTTATATTTGCAAAGGTATCGGTAAAGCATACCTCGATAGGAGTTTCGTCTGCCTGCCAGATAAGCATTCTGAAAGACATATCACCGATATTTTCAACCTTTGTTCTGATGCGAAGCTTAAGCTCAATAGGTTCATCCGACAAATAAATGCAGGATTCATTCTGCAAAACGTCAAGCGAAAGAATTTCTGCTTTTTCAAGATTATATCCCGGATGACGGGCAAGAGAAGTAAAATCATAATGATTCTGCTTTTCCATATATGCTTCGCTGTTGTAAATACGGATTCCTTCTTCAACGTCACCGTCAAAAATAACTTCACCTTCGCGAAGAACAACAACTCTGTCGCAAAGCTGACGGATTGTGTTCATCTGATGGCTGACGAAAAGAATTGTTTTACCGCTTGCTGCAATGCTGAGCATTTTATCGATACATTTTTTCTGAAAACGGGTATCGCCGACAGCAAGAACCTCGTCAACAAGAAGAATATCAGGTTCAAGGTGAGAAGCAACCGCAAACGCAAGGCGGACAAACATACCGCTTGAATAACGCTTAACCGGTGTGTCGATGAATTTA
>JAZRNR010000162.1:0-3351 GCA_045648305.1 Acutalibacteraceae bacterium | reverse complement strand
TGCATCACGTAAGGGCTTTGAGTACAAGGACGGCAAGGCAACAGAAATCCCGATGCCCGACGATGCAAAGATCAAGGAAATGCTTGACATCCTCACAGAAGCTGTTGCTACTGCAAGCGATGACCTTATGGAAAAATTCTTCGCCGGTGAAGAGTTCACACGTAAGGAAATCATCACAGCTCTTAACGAAGGCGTTAACGCTTCTTCAGTTTATCCCGTATACGCTTGCTCAGGTTACACTATGGACGGTGTTGACCTTCTTATGGACGAACTCGCATACTCAGCTCCCGACGCTGCTTCTTACGCAGGCGGTAAGGACGTTGACTGTGACGAAGACGGTCCTCTTGCAGCTCTTTGCTTCAAGACAGTTGCTGACCCGTTCGTTGGTAAGATGTCTTACTTCAAGGTAAGCAGCGGTAAGATCACTCCCGAAACTCCTGTTTATAACGCTCGTACAGGCGAAACAGAAAGAATGGGTAAAATCATTACAGTTCGCGGTAACAAGTCAGAAGACTGCAAGTGCATTCCTGCAGGTGACATCGGCGTTGTTACAAAGCTCAACTGCGTAAAGACAGGCGACACAATCTGTGCAGCTAACAACGTTGTTGAACTCAGCGGCGTTAAGTTCCCGACACCTTGCCTTTCAATGGCTGTTAAGGCTTGCAAGAAGGGCGACGAGGAAAAAATCGTTTCTGCAATCAACCGTCTTCTTGAAGAAGATCCGACAATCAAGTTCGAAATGAACAAGGAAACAAAGGAACAGATTATTTCAGGTCTTGGCGAACAGCACCTTGATATCATCGTTTCCAAGCTCAGAAGTAAGTTTGGTCTTGACATCGAGCTCACTGTTCCACGTGTTGCATACAGAGAAGCAATCCGTAAGACAGTTCAGGTTCAGGGACGTCATAAGAAACAGTCAGGCGGTCACGGTCAGTTCGGTGACGTTTGGATCCGCTTTGAGCCGACAGAAGAAGAAGGACTTATCTTTGAATCAGAAGTTGTCGGCGGTTCAGTTCCGAAGAACTTCTTCCCGGCAGTTGAAAAGGGTCTTAACGAGTGCATGAAGAAGGGTGTTATGGCAGGTTATCCGATGGTTGGTCTTAAGGCTGTTCTTTACGACGGTTCTTACCACCCCGTTGACTCTTCAGAAATGGCATTCAAGATGGCTGCAAGCCTTGCTTTCAAGGCAGGTGTTCCGCAGGCTAACCCGACAATTCTTGAGCCCGTCGGCACATTGAAGGCTGTTATGCCTGAAGCATTCCTCGGCGACATTATGGGTGACGTAACAAAGCGCCGCGGCCGTGTTCTTGGTATGGGCGCTTCTGAAGAAGAGCCGAAGTATCAGGAGCTTGTTGCTGAAGTTCCGATGGCTGAAATGAATAACTTCTCAACAGTTCTTCGTTCAGTAACAGCAGGCAGAGGTTACTACACATTCGAATTCACACGCTATGAAGATGCACCTGCAGCAATCGCTGAAAAGGTTATCGCAGAAGCTAAGGTTGAAGACGAAGAATAATTAATAAGCTTTAAGGGAGACGGAAAACCGTCTCCCTTTTTTTGCACTTGCATTGGAATTGAAAATATGATACACTTGCTTTGATTTGGATTATCGGAGGGATTAAATGAGCGAAATAAAAGATTACATTGACTACCCTGCTGATGTAAAGAAATATGACACGTCAAAGCTCCCCAAAAGGCAGAATTTCTTTTTTACATCGCTTTTATATATTGCATCAAACCTTGCCGTTGCAACCATCAAAGGAGGCAGTAAGGTCGAAAAAATCAATATGGAGGGCCTTAAGCCGCCGTATCTGCTTTTAAGCAATCATATGCAGTTTATTGACTTTCCTATCAAATACAAGGCTACATTCCCTCACAGAGTGCATACAATCGCAACACTTGAGGGTTATTACCACAAGCCGTGGGTTATGGAACAGATCGGCTCAATCTGCAAGAGAAAATTCACAACAGATATCAGTCTTGTCCGTTCATGTGCAAAGGTTCTTCGCGAATACAAAGATGTTCTCTGTATTTATCCTGAAGCACGCTATTCTCCTATCGGTACACAGTCAATAATTCCCGAGGTTATCGGTAAGCTTGCAAAGAAAAACAAGGTTCCCGTTGTTGTTATCGTACACCACGGAAACTATCTCCGTGCACCGTTCTGGGACTTCAGACGCAAGAAAAAGGTTCCGCTTTATGCAACGATGAAGCAGATTCTTACCGCTGACCAGGTTGCTGAGATGAGCGTTGATGAAATCAATGCAACCATCCGCAAGGAAATGGAATATGACGAATACAAATGGCAGAAGGAAAACAACATCCGCATAACTGAAGACTTCCGTGCAGAGGGTCTGCACAAGGTGCTTTACCAGTGTCCGCACTGTATGGCAGAGTCAAAGATGAATTCAAAGGGAATCCACCTTTTCTGTGAGGAATGCGGAAAGAAATGGGAACTTACCGAGCTTGGCGAGCTTAAGGCTCTTGACGGTGAAACAGAGTTTCCGCACATTCCCGATTGGTTTGAATGGGAACGTGCAAACGTCCGCAAGGAAATCGAGGAAGGAAGATATTCCTTCGAGGACGATGTTCGCGTTTACACATTGCCCGGTGCACTTAAATACTACTATATGGGCGATGCAAAGGTTCGTCATAATATCGAAGAAGGCTTCGTTCTTGAAGGTAGTTACAATGGTGAGCCGTACAGAGTTCAACGCACACCGAAGAGCCTTTACAGCCTTCACGTTGAGTATGATTACTGTCATATCGAGCCGATTGACTGCTTTGATATTTCAACACAGCACGATTCTTTCTTCTGCTATCCGACAAAGCAGAACGTTATAACAAAACTTTCCTTCGCAACAGAAGAAATGTACAAAATCCTCACGGAGAAGAAAGAAAAATAAAGCGACGACATCCCTATAAATTTAATTTTATCCAAAAAAATCGGCCTGCATTTGCAAGCCGATTTTATTTTAATTATAACTTACTGAACGCTTTCGTAAAGCTCTACGAACTTGCCTGCTACAGTTGATGCTGTGTGCTCACCGAAGGAGATAAGGCACCATGTATCAGAGTCAACTTCGTCAGCCTTCTCGTCGTATTTCATACCTGCCATTACGAACTCGGGATCGGGCTCGATATAACCGATAGCGTCGTTAGCAAGGTCGAAGATAATTGTGTTCTCACCGAACATCTCGCGGTATGAAGCATACTCGAAGTCTTCAAGACCCTCGCCACCCTTAAGGATTTCACCGTAGTGTTCACCCGGGCTGATGAGAACCTGGAGAGAATCGCCAAGCTGCATATAACCGCACTCTGTTACTTCGTAATACTTGCCTGTTACATCGT
>JAZRNR010000161.1:0-6673 GCA_045648305.1 Acutalibacteraceae bacterium | reverse complement strand
GCAAGAGCTTTTACTACCCCTCAGTCTTGCCTACGGCAAGCCAGCTCCCCTGACAAGTGGAGCTACGCCCTTTTTTAGCTTTTAAAAAAGAAGAGCTCTACAAACCCGAATTTGCCGGTATGATTGGATGTCAAAAAATATTCGCAACAACACAAGTTTCTTCGTTAGAGTGAGACGATTCAAAAAAATTGCTTTATAGTAAAACGAAGTCATAAATAAAGAAGGAGCTGTTTTTTTACAGCCCCAGTTTGTATAATATTTGATTTGGGTTTACCCATGGGGAGTGGTTACCCCATGGAATTTTGATTTTTAGACGAACACACAACTCCGTCCCCTGTGCTGTTAAATTTTTACATAATACAAAGAATTGTTTCTTTGATTTTTGCTGTTTAATCGAATTATACTAACAAATCTCCTGTTTTAAACTCCAAACCCGGTGTTTCCCATTCACGAGAGTGATGTTCTGGTGTTTGATCAAACTTACGCATTCCACCAGTTTTAGTATTTAGTATTATCAGATGATTCGTTTTACCTTCCCAAGGTCCAATATTTTCTTGATAATATATAAAAAGTAAATTTTCATTTTCTTTACTAAAACAAAGCTTTTGAACATACGAATGCTTTGGTAGGTGTATACGAACTTCCTTGTTTTGACCATCTTTATATAAAAACAGTTTGTTTTTAGCTGCATAAAACGTTTTGCTTCCATCTGAACAAATTAGATAGTTTGTGGTTTTTGCATCATTATATTGAATAAGAAACTCATTAAAATCAATGGCAATGTTGCTAAACGTAGTTTCGATTGAGGGAATCGTTGCAAACAAATCTTCTTTACCATTTTGGTACCGTATAATACTTCCATTGTCCGTAATATACATCAAACTATCACCATATAAACATAGAGATGAGTAGGCAATGTTTCCGTATGTGCAAGATTTTATATACTGTTCGCATATAGTAAAGTTGCAATCAATACGATATACTGAATTGATTCCCCGTACAATAAAATACAAGTAACTACCATCACATACGCCTCTTTCGACATGTAAAAAAGTAGTGTAACCTAAATTGTTTAGATTGTATTTACTAATTATAGTATCGTTTTTTAGCTTTAGTAATGATGTTGAAACAATAGTTGATCCGTCTTTGCTATATTCCGTCATATAAAAATAGTCAAAATCATCATCACTGTCTAAATAATAACACTCTTCCGTTAAAACATTATCAGTGATAACGTCAAAATTTATCTTATTGATACAGTTTGTAGCCTCATTCTTAATGTTATTGTTTATAAACATTGGTCGAAAATACATCAAACAACAAACATTCAAAAAGGATAATATGGACAATATGAATAGACTTATTCTTTTATGTTTTTTTATCGCCATGTTCGTATGCTACCTCCAAACAATTTAATATATTCGGAGAACACAAGGGACGGTTCTGTGTGTTTTGTCCCTTGTCTTTTTTCTTTTGCAACTTGGATTTTTATGACATTGCTTTTCGTGTTGCGCCGTACTTCACTTCAATCTCTTTCGGGAAAAGTCCGTTATCAAACTGCGGAAGCCAGTTGTTACCTTTTTCAACACTGTCAAATGCACCTTCGTCAGCGGCAACATCAATGTAAGCGACACCCTTGAGTTCTTTGCCTTCTTTATAAACTGTTCCCCAGAATGCATGGTGGCCGATGAATTTTACACTTGAAGGCACGTACATATAGCTGAGTGCCTGATTGTAGTTGAATGCATCAGTACCGATTGATTCAAGACCTTCGGGAAGTGAAAGATAAACATTTTCAGTCGAGAAATTAATCTTATCTGCACCGATTATCTGTTCACTTTCGCCTTTGTAGGTATAAATGTTTTCTGTAAGTGTTGATTCAAAGAAAGCGAGATCACCGATAGTTTTAAGACCTTCGGGAAGATAGATATCTGACAAAGCGTTGTAGTTGAGTGCAAGGTCGCCTATGGTTTCAACCGTTGACGGTATAACAATAGTCATATAATTTTTCTTGTACTCTTCATAGCCTTCGTCGCCCGGCCACAAATCGACTTCAATTCCGTCCTGTTTAGCAAGATACAGGTCGTGATTTATCGGAAGACAGACAAGTGTTTTCATATCTTTTGTATAAAGAACACCGTCAACGTCACAATACACAGGATTGTTCTCGTCAACCTCGATACGTTCAAGCTTCCAGCAGGAATAGAAAGACTTTGCATCAATCTTAGTAACCTGAGGTCCGATGTTGATAACCTCTACCTTTTCGTCACAGTTAAATGCATATTCTCTGATTTCTGTAACAGGCTTGGTTTCATCCTTTGAGAAAACAACTTCAATTTCTTTGTTTTCAAGAACTTTCTCTTCAAGAACATCTGACACATAATCAATATCAAGCTCTCTGATATTACCTGTGTTGCTGAACTGTGAAAGCATATATGTACCGTCAGAAAGCACTTCGTATTCGAACGTATCGTTCATAAGAGCAATAACGCTGAACAAGAATGACAGCGAAACAACTATCAGTACTGCAATGACAAGAAGAATTTTCTTAACGGTAAAATTCTTATATGTTTTACCTATCATCGGTGCAGCAAGACCGTCAATTTTATAATCCCATACCTGATCGTCAGGAATGTTGAGATTTCCGATAATTGCTGTGGATTCGGCATTCGTTTTTACTTTTTTAGTTTTCTTCATGTCAATCCACCTTTCCTGCTTCTGCCATTACGGGCGATTCTTCGTTCACCATTGCTTTTTCTGTTACCTCTGCTCTTCGCTGAAGAACGTGCATAACCTTATCCTGCTTTGAAGAGTCATAATCCCAGAAGATGAACGGAATTGTCATAAGGAAATATCCGACAATTTCGATAATCAACGGAATAATGATGATATTGAATCTTGATGAATCAATAAAAAGAACGTCCCAGTTACCGTTAAATCCTGATGCAAGAAGAAGAATCGGAATTACAAGACCAACGAAAGATGTTATCGGGCCTGTAAACCAGCTGAAGATACCTGCATAACTGTAAACACCTGAATAGTTTTCAAGACGTTCACCTGAAAGATACATCTGATAGTCCGTGATTCGCACGTTCATATCGTGTGCCGCAGATTTCGGCACGGTGCTTGTTGCTTCCATAAAGATAAGAATTACAACGCAGATTGTACCGCAAAGCACAAGATTATCGCCAAAGAAGTTCAGTGCGAGAGCGATTGCCGTGTAACCAAGTGCTCTTGAAAGCTGGTAGAAAATCATAATCTGTCTGTATGTGAATCTCTTAAGGAAATACGGTGTGAAGAAATCGGGCGGAGTTCCCGCAAAGGAAACGAGTGCCACGATAAGGCTGTACGGAAGACCGCTGAGACGGAACGTGTAAAGATAAAGAACCGTCGTAATAGCAAGCATACCGCTGCCGAGCGAGTCAAGAAGACCAACGAGAGTGTTTATCCAGAGATACTTGTTACGAAGAACGCCGAACATACCGTCCCAGAAGCTGATCTGAACTTTCTTTTCAATCGGCGGCTGCGGAATTCTTTCCTGAACACGACCCGCAAACAACATTGTCAGGGTCGCGAATGTGATAAACATTATAGGAATTACGTATCTGAAAACGTTGATATCTGCCCATTCATAGCGAAGTGCACCGATAATTACAGGAATAATGATAGCTATGATTGAATGGAAGAGATGCGAAAGCTTGATAGGATAAGTTCTTACAAGGATTCTTTCTCTTGTATTGGGGCTTATCGACTTTGTACAGGTTTCGAGGTTGTTTGCAAATCCGAAAACATTGTAGCAGGCAAAAAGAAGGTTCGCCACCCATACTCTTGTTGACATATCCGCAATTTCATAAACAGGAAGCCAACCGATGAGGATAACCATTATGCATTTCGGAAGATAGTCACTGTAAAGAGAATACTTATAACGGCCGTATTTCGGAACAAGCTTCTTACGCCAGAAAATATTTCTTGCACCTGTCCAACCCGTGTACATAAGATGTGTACCGATAACCTTAAAGAATGCAGTTGCACTCATTCCGTTTAGGGTATTAAAGAATCTTACGAACGGACTGTTGATATCCATAAGCGTTACAGGGTCCCATAGCAACAAGGTTATACCGGCTATAAGAAATGCAAAATAAGTTCCGTAAACCTTTCTTTCCGAGTTTTTCGGAAGGAAGCCGAGGTTATCGCTGACATACCACGAAATAAGCGAGCCGATGTAATTCAGCGGCATATTGATAAGTGCGATGATCGCATATGTAAGATAAGGAAGCTCATAGTGATGCATAATCAGGTAACAGCCAACACCGAACGAGATATACTCAAGCATCTTTGAACCTGCATAGTTACTGCCTACTGCAATAAATATGTCCTTATATTCTTTGTAAGGAACATGATTTCCTTCTTTTGGAGTGTTCCAATGTGTTCTGACTTCAGTGAAAAGCTCGTTCACTTTGTCAACTACTTTAGGTTTTCCACTCAAACGTATTCCTCCTTAAAAATGATATTTAATTGTACCATAAATCATATATGATAACAATACAAAACGCCAAAAATGACATAAAGCACTAAAACGTATAACTTTACTTGTGTATTATTACTATGCCAGTTTAACTTCTGTACCTGTATCAATAATTTTTTTGAAATCAGGTCTTTCGTAAAGCGTCTGATTCGGTGTATGGAATGTAAGATACAGCTCGTCACCCGAAGAGAAAATCATACCGTGACCGCCATCATCTTTGATAAGAGGTTCAAGGTGCTCAAAGTTTTCATTTAAATCTCCGTCCTTGAATCGTACAAGACACTCGCTGTACTGTCCTTTTATAAATGTTGACCATATCATAAGAAGCTCATCGCCCTTTGTTCTGTAAAGGAACGGACCGTCAGTTATGAAGTGTTTACCCTCTTCAAATTCATCTGCCCACGACGGTGATGAAGCTGAGAAAAGAGTTGTAATTTCGCCTTTTATTGCTTTAAGGTCTTTGGTAAGCTCCGCATAGCAGATTGTGCCGTCAAGTATCTGCACGTGTTCGTGACAGAAAACAATGTACGGTTTGCCGTCCTTGCTGATATAAAGAGTTCCGTCAAGGCTCATCCATTCTTTCGGAGTAACTGCTCCGTCGCTGTGCGGAACGAACGGTCCCATCGGAGAATCAGCACGAAGGATGTATGTTCCGCGGTTATCGTTTTCCATTGTAAAGGTTACGAACATATAGTATTTATCTTTATATTTATGCACCTCAGGAGCCCAGTTGACATCACGGTTGAGTCCGTGCTTTTCCGAATCAAGCACCTCGTAGGGTTCGCTCCAGTCTTCAAGGTCAGATGAAATATAAACATCCACCCCGCCGACTCTTGTACCAAAATCCTTTGCTCTTGTGCCGTACATATAAAACTTTCCGTCCTCGGCAAGGACAAACGGATCTCTTATATTAATATCACTTTTTTTCATGAAACCACTCACCTTTCGCTTTTCAGTATATCATCCCGGGAAGATTTTTTCAATAAATCAAAATTTATGAAAAGCAATGAATAAAATTGTGGAAAATAATACAGATGTATGTTATAATAAGATATCAATTTGTAAAGTGGTGATTTGTTTGTCAGAAAAATTCAACAAAACATATCTCGGAATTGAGCTTGGCTCAACAAGAATCAAGGCTGTTCTTCTCGGTGAAGATTTCAAACCTCTCGCTTCGGGAAGCCACACCTGGGAAAACGAATACAAAAACGGCTACTGGACATATTCTATGGACGACGTATGGACAGGCCTTCGCAGCTGTTATGCAGACCTTAAGAAAAACGTGAAGGATCAGTACGGAATAACTATCCGCCGCGTTGACGCAATGGGTATTTCAGGTATGATGCACGGTTACCTTCCCTTTGATAAGGACGGCAATCAGCTTGCAGAATTCAGAACATGGAGAAACACAACAACCGCTCAGGCAGCAGATGAGCTTACCGAGCTTTTCGGTTTCAATGTTCCTCAGCGTTGGAGTATTTCTCATCTTCGTCAGGCTATCCTCAACGGTGAAGAGCACGTTAAGGATATCGATATGATCACAACTCTCGCAGGTTATGTTCATTTCCGTCTTACAGGCGAAAGAGTTATGGGTGTCGGCGAAGCTTCAGGCATGTTCCCGATTGATTCGGAAACAATCGATTACGATGCAAAAATGATAGAAAAATTTGAAGAGCTTACAAAGGATTTCCCGTGGAATATCAAAGATATTCTTCCGAAGGTTCTTCCCGCAGGTGCAAGTGCAGGTACCCTCAGCTTCTCAGGTGCTAAGCTCCTTGACGACGAAGGCGACCTTGAAGCAGGTATTCCGATGTGTGCTCCCGAAGGCGATGCCGGCACAGGTATGGTTGCTACAAATGCTGTTGCTGCACGTACAGGTAACGTTTCTGCAGGTACATCAATCTTTTCAATGGTTGTTCTTGAAAAGATGCTTTCAAAGGTTTATACAGAAATCGATATGGTTACAACACCGTCAGGCAGACCCGTTGCTATGGTTCACTGCAACAACTGCACTTCTGATATGAACGCATGGGTTAACCTTTTCAAGGATACGCTCGGTCTTATGGGACACGAGGTTGACATGGGCGAGCTTTTCACAAAGCTTTACCTCAAGAGCCTTGAAGGTGATCCCGATTGCGGTGGAGTTAC
>JAZRNR010000160.1:0-3424 GCA_045648305.1 Acutalibacteraceae bacterium | reverse complement strand
GCTGTTGCATCGTCGGTAAGCAGTCACGGCTTTTATAGACTTTAAAGGTGCAATCATTTTCTCGTTTCACATCCTCTCCACTGTTTCGGGGTGAGTTTTTAAGCAAAAATTGCGTGTTTTTGCCGTCGGTGCGACGTCGGCGAAATGGGGTTTCACACCCAGAATTCGTTGATTCTACTGGGTTTGTGGCTTCTCGGAAAATTAACCGAATCAAGAAAGTGACGGTTCACCCTATAACCTTTACGGTGGCAAACACGACAACAAAAAGGACAGTGCGGTTGCACTGTCCTTAGCTAATTATTTGTTCGGAACAGGGATATATGCAAAGAGCATTTCAAAGATTGATTTGATAAAGTTAATTATCATTTCGAAAACGTGAACATTTGCATCCTGTTCGGGTGTTGTGGCTTCAGTTTCTACATCAACCTCGGGAGCATCTGTTTCGTCTTCAATCTCAATTTCAGGAGACTGGTCGATGAGTGATATGTATTCAACATACTCCGATGAAGTTTCAAGAAGAACTTCTGTCGGCTTGGACTGGTCAACGTTTGTAAGGAGTGTACCTGCTTCATTGAGCAAATCAACGTCAAGCTGATTGATTACTCCGTCGTGATTACAGTCGGCTGCCATATAAACAGCCTCGCTTACATCATCTTTCGTAAGCATTCCGTTTGCAAGGCAGGAAACAAGAACCGCATCCTGTCCGTCGTACCATGAGTCACCGTTGACATCACCGTAAACGAGAATTGTATACTCCCCTACTACTGTATCACCATTTTTAAAAATTGCTTTGGAATCTGTACCGAGTTTACCATTCTGAGTTTCGTAAGACCAAAAGTAACCTTCATCAACAATCGTTATGTATCCGTTGAGCGATGTTGTGCCTGCATCAATGCCTGAAATTATTCCCGTTGAAAAATCGATTGTTACGCCCTGTGCGACTTCGTATCTGATCGCAGGAATTACGGTATTTTCAACAGTACCGCACTGTGTACAGCTGTGCTCCCTTGAGCCATCTTCGTTCAATGTCGGATTTGTAACAACTGTCCATTCTCCGTATTGGTGCACACCTGTTGCGGGCAGTTCTTTAACTATAGTTTCTGATTGATTGCATGGCACGTTCTGAGCATAAATCGAATCAATTTTGAAGCCATACCTTTGTACTGAGCCGTCCGTTGTCAGTCGCAGGGTAAACGCATCCGACGCAACCGTAATTTCAGCACCTGAAAGCTGTGTGCCCGTGTAGGTACCGACAAGCTTCTTATTCTTATCGTAAACATAAAGCTTATCGTATGAATTCTCAAAATCTGTCTGACTGTTAAACTTTATGGTCAGAGCTGTTGCTCCGTCATAGGCAAATGAATATTCCTTCGTTATGCTGTTCGCATACGGGTGATCGGATTCGGGGTATGTTTCGTTTGGTAAAAGTATGTAAGATGCTTCTTTTTGTGAACAGTTGTAATACTCTGCACCGGTGTTAACGCAATCAGATTCTACTGTTTGTACTACTTTGTAAATACATTTTTCTTCTGTCAAAAAATTCAGAACAACGGGATTGAACTTTGTATCCACTGCACCGGTTGCACCGGTTGAAACAACATAATGACGGGTTGTGTTTTCCTTAACCTTCCACGTAATGTTGAGCAAAGTCAACGCCTTCGTTGTCCCTTTCTGATTAATATACGAAAACTTGATTTTACCCTCTTTGAAGTTCTGATTAAGAACAACAATACCGTTATCAGCGGTGACCTCGTCCGAAACTGAAACGGACTCGCACTCAAGAACATCTGTGTTATACGAAACCACAAAATCGGCTGCTGCTAAGTTTGAGTCTTCTTCAATGCACAACACTGAGGAAAGTGAGCCACCCTCAAAAGCAACTCCGTCAGTTACTGTATAAACCTCGGGGTAATCCGGAGCAGGAGGCTCCATAGTCAAGGATAGCTTCACAGTAGTGGAATAAGAATTATACACCGTCTGATTATCCTTGTACACATCCGTGCAGGAAATGCTGAGTGTTGAGCTTGTTTCTTCGGTGTTTTTAGCTCGGAGCTTTACCGTATAAAGATTATAACTGCTCGTCGCAACAGTGGAGATATACGAAATCTTAATATATCCCGCGGTGCTTGTATTGACGGAATAAACCGCATTTTCCGTTTTCAGTGCGGAAGCAAGCTCGACTGACTCCAGAACAAACAAATCACGGTCATATTCAAAAATAAAATCTCCGCTCATAAATGAATAGCCATTACTGTTTCTGATGCTGACTGTTGTAATGTTACCCGAAAGAACCGACGTTGGTGTTGCAGATGCAGAAAGACTGAATGTCTGCGTTTGTACAACATTATCCTTTACGGTAAGCGAAGCGGAACGGCTTTCGATAGCAAGTGCCTGCAAATTAACGTCATAGGCATCACCAACCGTAACAACGATGGGATATGTGCCCGCTGCACAATCGCTTTTCACGGTAAAGGAAAGTGTAAGCAAGGTACCTGATCCCGAAAGTCCTGTCAGAGAAGCAATACTCGACGATACAACGCCGACAACATCCCTGTTACTGGAAACCAGACATCCGCTTACAAAGGAACCGTTTTTCACTTCTTTTAATGTTATTGCCTCGCTGTCGTAGTAGATCTCGACATCTAGCGAACCGACATTACTCAGGTTTTCAGCCCTGATATTGACACTCACCGTATAGCCCTTATAGGTTGTAATATCATTCGCCGAAATAACAGCCGTATCAGCAGCTGCAGCCGGAACGACTGCAACTGCTGACAAAACAATCATGAAAATGCAAAAAACGGAAATGATTTTTCTGATAAATCTCATATTTTTCCTCCGCTTACATCTTCACGGAGCCAACTTCACCACTGACATACTGAAGAATTCGGAGAGCCTCTGCCGCTGCAAGAACACCGTCACCGTTAAGGTCTGCTCTTACAAACTGATCTGCATCAAGGTTAAGAAGGTCATTGATTGCCTGAAGCAGCATCAGGGCATCGAGATTAGTAATTTTACCGTCACCGTTAACATCACCAAGAGCGCTGTCATCAAGAGCCTCCTGAACCGTGATTACATAGGGTTCAGCCTCTGAGCCTCTGTAGGTGTGGCTGATGCCGTCAAAAGCATCGATGTAATATTCAATACCCTCTGTAGAAACCTCTTCAGCATAGATAATGGCAGAATACTTATCGTTAAGCTTGTTCATAACTGCCATCTTCCATTCCGTTTCACCAACAGTTCTGTAATAAACAGTAGCTGTATTGATAATGAGGTTATCGGTTATGGTTGCATTGATAATGATGTTCGAGCCTGTCTTTGCAGTATATACAGGTGTGTGGTAAATATCCGGAGCCATTGTGTCCTTGGACATAATGGTGATTTTACCTGACGGTGTGGATTCTGTAAGGTCAGTTTTAACAAC
>JAZRNR010000159.1:0-2724 GCA_045648305.1 Acutalibacteraceae bacterium | reverse complement strand
TTCTAAGGAATGTGCTCTTCTCAACAAGCTCAAGGACAAGATGAACAGAAAGATCGGTATCAGCGAGCTTGATGCAACAACTAGATATGACCTTCACACACGTCTTGAAGGTATGCCGAAGCACAAGAAGGTTTGCCACGGTGACCTTAACCCCTCAAACATTATCATCACTGAGGACGGTACACCGTACATCCTTGACTGGGCACACGCTACACAGGGTAATGCTTCAGCAGACGCTGCAAGAACTTATCTTCTCTTCTGGCTTAACGGTGATATCGAAGGTGCAAAGACATATCTTGATACATTCTGCAAGAAGAGCAACACTGCTAAGCAGTATGTTCAGAAGTGGATGCCCATCGTTGCCGCTTCACAGTCAGTAAAGGGCAACGAGAAGGAAAGAGAATTCCTTCTCTCTTGGGTAGATGTTGTTGACTACGAATAATTCAGATAAGGAGACTAAGATAATGAAAGTAACAGTATGTATCGGTAGCTCATGTCATATCAAAGGTTCACGTCAGGTAGTAGAACAGCTTCAGTATCTTATTGCAGAGAACAATCTCGGTGATAAGGTTGAGCTTGGCGGCACATTCTGCATGGGCAAATGCCAGCAGGGTGTTTGTGTAACAGTAGATAACGATTTCTTCTCAGTTACTCCCGAAACAGTAGAAGAATTCTTTAACAAGAACGTAAAGGAAAAGGTATAATATGCTGATTCAGGTTTGTGTAGGCAGCTCTTGCCACTTAAAGGGTTCGCCCGAAATCGTGGAGCTTCTGCAGAAAGCCGTCAGTGATTATCATCTTGAAGACGAGGTTGCGCTTGCCGGCAGTTTCTGTATCGGCAAGTGCAATCGCATTGGTGTAACCCTGCAGGTCGATGATGATATTTACACCGGCGTAACTAAGGAAAGCTTCAAAGAGTTTTTTGAGGAAAATGTACTTAAGAAATTAAACGAAGGGAAGTAACGGATAATGCCTAATTGTCTGACACTTAAAAAATCAAACTGCAAAAACTGTTATAAATGCATCCGCCACTGTCCTGTAAAGGCGATCCGTTTTTCAGGCAATCAGGCGCATATCATCGGAAATGAGTGCATTCTCTGCGGTCAGTGCTTTGTTGTATGTCCGCAGAATGCAAAGGAGACTGTTGACGAAACAGAGAAGGTTAAGGTGCTCCTACAGTCGGGCGATCCTGTGATTGTTTCGCTTGCTCCGTCTTTTATTGCAAACTATGACGGTGCAGGAATCAATTCAATGCGTAAAGCACTTAAAAAGCTTGGCTTCTATGATGTTGAAGAAACTGCAATCGGTGCAACGATCGTTAAAACTGAATATGAAAGAATGATTGACGAAGAAGAAAGGGATATCATCATTTCCTCCTGCTGTCATTCAATCAATCTTCTCATCCAGAAGCACTATCCGTCAGCTCTTCCTTATCTTGCTGATGTTGTATCTCCGATGCAGGCACATTGTAACGATATCAAGCAGAGATATCAGAATGCAAAGACTGTATTTATCGGTCCCTGTGTTGCGAAAAAGGACGAAGCAGAGCATTATGAGGGTATTGTTGATGCAGTTCTTACTTTTGAAGAATTAACCGAATGGTTAAAAGCAGAAAATATTGAGATTGAGCAGGAAACAGATAATGACATCTGCTCACGTGCACGCTTCTTCCCGACAACGGGTGGTGTGCTTAAGACAATGACTCACGAAAATCCGGGATATACATATCTCGCTCTTGACGGTGTTGAAAACTGTATTGCCGCACTCAAAGACATTGAAAGCGGAAAGATTCATAACTGCTTTATCGAAATGTCAGCCTGTGTCGGCAGCTGTATGGGCGGTCCGGTTATGGAAAAGTATCACCATACTGAAACAGTCAAGGATTATATCACTATCGCAAAATACGCAGGTGCAAAGGATTTTGAGGTTTCACAGCCGAAGGCAATCGAACTGAAAAAGCATTTTGAGTTTATCGAACAGCGTTCACCTGTACCTTCAGAGCAGGAAATCAACAGTGCTCTTCGTCAGATGGGCAAATTCAAGCCCTCACAGGAGCTTAACTGCGGTTCATGCGGTTACAACACCTGCCGAGAAAAAGCAATTGCTATCATTCAGGGTAAAGCGGAAAGCTCAATGTGCCTTCCGTTCCTTAAGGATAAGGCAGAAAGCTTCTCTGATACAATCGTTAACAGCTCTCCTAACGGACTTATTGTTCTTAACGATCAGCTCGAGGTTCAGCAGATCAATAAGGCCGCAAGAGAGATTATGAATATCCGTTATGCATCCGATGTTCTCGGAACTCAGGTTATCAGAATTCTTGATCCTGTTCCGTTTATGAAGGTTCGCGATACAGGCAGGGAAATCCGCAACGAGCGTGTATACCTTGCAGAATATAAGCGTTATGTCGAGCAGACAATCGTTTACGACCGTGATTCAAGACTGCTTGTCGGAATTATGCGTGATGTAACGGACGAACAGTACGCGAAGGAAAGAAAGGACAACATCAGTAAGCAGACCGTTGAGGTTGCGGACAAGGTTGTTGAAAAGCAGATGCGTATCGTTCAGGAAATTGCTTCACTTCTCGGTGAAACAGCCGCAGAAACAAAAATTGCTCTTGCAAAGCTGAAGGAGTCAATAACCAATGAATGATTTATGTGCTGATATCGGATATAAAAGTATAAATCATCACGGTGAAGAGCTTTGCGGAGACCACGTTGATATAGT
>JAZRNR010000158.1:0-15089 GCA_045648305.1 Acutalibacteraceae bacterium | reverse complement strand
CAAAAAGACTAAGGTTGAAGGTCTTGATCCTTTATGGGCTCTTAACCATTATCACAGCCTTGACTCAGCACGTGACGGCAAAAGACCGCTTATTCTTTCCCGATTTGCGGGTTACGGTTCACACAGATATCCTCTTGGCTTCTCAGGCGATACAGCTGTTTTGTGGTCAGCTCTTAAGTTCCAGCCTTACTTCACTGCAACTGCATCCAATATCGGTTATTCATGGTGGAGCCATGATATCGGCGGACATCTTTCAGGTGTTCGTGACGATGAGCTTTATCTGCGTTGGGTACAGTTCGGTGTTTTCAGCCCGATTCTCAGACTTCATTCAACACAGAATGAATATCTCGGTAAAGAGCCTTGGAAGTTCAGCAAATCAACTGAAATTCTTACTAAGGAATTCTTAAGACTTCGTCACAAGCTCATTCCGTATATCTACACAGCAAACCACCTTACACATACAAAGGGTATTCCTCTTATGAAGCCGATGTATTATGATTATCCGCATAATGCTGACGCTTACGAGGCGAAAAATGAATACATGTTCGGTTCAGAGCTTATCGTTGCTCCGATTACCGAAAAGACATCTGAGAAGACAAACACAGCAACTGCATATGTTTGGTTGCCTGAAGGAAGATATACCGATATCTTCAATGGCAGAATTTACAACGGCGGCAAGGTTGTTCCGATGTCAAGAGATATGAGCTCGATTCCTGTTCTTGCAAAAGCAGGTGCAATTATTCCTCTTGCTGATGATTACGAGAGCAACAACTGGAAAAATCCCGAAAAGCTTGAGGTTCTTATTTACCGCGGAAACGGCAGCTATAGCCTTTATGAAGATGACGGTGAAACAAACGCTTATAAAGACGGTTGCTTCGCTGAAACAGCATATACTGTCAACGAAGCTGACGGTAATATTGTCTTCAACCTTTCAGCTGTTCAGGGTGATGCTGCAGTTGTTCCGCAGAAGCGTACATACAAGCTTTCTTTTAAGGATGTAGTTGATGCATCAGCAGTCAAGGTTACGGCAAATTCAAAGGAAAAGAAGTTTGTTGCAACTGTGGAGAACGGTACACTTACAGTTACCGTTGATGGAATCAAGCCGAAGGATAAGGTTGAAGTAGTTCTTGAAAATATTTCAGCATTGAAGAATCCTGATAAGAAAGAGCTCATTGCAGACCTTCTTTCAAAGAAACAGGGCTTCAATACAATTAAGTCTATTTATTATGCAGGCTGTCATAAGAACGGCTTCAAGGGCAGATTTATTAAGGATAAGACACTCAAGGCTCAGGCTGAAGAGATTGAGGCGTTAGAGTGATTATAAATATGGGGACGGGTATGTGGCTGAAAACTTCATATAGCACACAGAACCGTCCCCTGTGCACTCTGGTTCTCTGTGTTAAGGAAGCACGGGGGACGGTATGTGGCTAAAAATTTCATATAGCACACAGAACCGTCCCTTGTGCACAATAGAGGTGTTTTTATGAAAAGAAAATTTATGTCTTTATCTGTTATAATATTGCTCTTCATTGCTGGGATTTGTGCTATATATTTTTTATTAAGTTATGTTGTTAAAGATCAAATTTCAAAATTGGACACGTTCAAATTTTTAGACAACTCATATACTAAAGTTGAGGATAGACAACTAGGATGTTTTATACCGTTTGGAGAAGGTGGATTTGAAAGCTTTGACAATAAAATAAAGTATAAAAAATTTCTCGGTTTATCATATTATAAAGGTGATAAAGAAAAAAAATTTATTTATAATATGACTATATTGGATACGGATGTTTTTATGAAAGATGGCTATATACCACCAGAGAAACCAAACCCGGAAACTGTTGATATGCTTTTAGTTTATAGCGGATTAGAAGATGAAAAAGTCAAAATAACAAATAAGCAGGATATTATTGATATAGTTTCATATTTTAATGAAGTCAGAGATATAGTTAGGACGGATTTCTTTGATAGCACTGGAACTTTACTTTCCATTCATGCGATATCACACGATGATGGCGGTGTTCACTATATAACTGGAAGTATTTTTAAAGATAGTGATAATAAAATTCTTTTATACACCATTGACGGAGAAATTGTAGCATTGCCCGAAAACATACAAAACATAATAAATATTAAGTAGCACAGGGGACGGTATGTGGCTAAAAATTTCATATAGCACACAGAACCGTCCCCTGTGCACTCTCTTGTGTTCACATATAAAATAGCTAAAAAAATGATTAAATTTTAATTTGAGAGGTGTTTTGTATGAAGAAACGCACAATAACTTGTAGTATTATTGTTTTTAGCTGTCTTTCTTTCATGTGTTCTTGTTCAATCAATAATACATTAAGTGCAAATAATGTGGAAGATATATTGTTTAATGGTACAGTTTATACATTGTTTGATGAGTTTACACAAGAAAATATGCCATTCACACCATTTTTAAGTGATTTTTACCCAATAAGCAGAGAAAATACTCGAATGAGAATAAGCGAAGATCTTTGTTTTGATAAAATGGATTATAATCAAAGATTTATTTATTCGCCCTCGGTGCTTGGAACTACAATATACGAAAACACAGAATTGGAACAATTAAGAAATGAAAATATAAATGCCGAAGATTTTGATGAAATAATTTTGATTTATCAAACTAAAGAGACGATAATAAATGATAGTGAACAAGTAGAAATGATAGCTAGTTTTTTCTTGGAGACAAAAGATATTGTAAGTGTTGTAAACAATCAAGATGATATGGTTAGAATCTACGGTGTATTAAACAAATATGGGTGTGTATATGGTTTCAATTCAGATGGCATCAATATTAAGGTTAGTGATGGTTCTTGCTATATTGTAGGCGAATATGCAGATCACTTAATCCCTGAAGAGATTTCTCAATTAATTATCAACGGAAAGACAGGGGACGGTTAGCCTAAGCACAGAGGGACGGTTTTTTGTGTTCTCCTAAAAACACAGGGGGATGGTTCTTCTGTATTCAGCAAAAAGCCCCATGGGGTAACCACTCCCTATGTGCAAACCAAAATCAAATATCTTTCAACGCGGAAGCACCCATTATTTTGGGTGCTTTTTTCGTTTATGTATCTATATAGATTCTGCTCTTAGACAACACAAACATTTGTTCGTGAAATCTTTCAAAACTGTTTACATTTAAAATTTTTTGAGTTATAATAATAACATCTATGTGCGAGGTGATATTATGAAAAAGATTCTTGTTGTAGTTGATATGCAGAAGGATTTTGTTGACGGTGCTCTCGGAACGGCTGAGGCTGTTCAGATTGTCGGAAATGTTGTTAAAAAAATCAACGGCTTTGACGGCGAAATCATTGTGACATACGATACTCATTTTGAGAATTATCTTAATACATCAGAGGGTGAAAAATTACCTGTCGAGCATTGCATTAAGGGTACAGCAGGCTGGAATCTTGATTCTGAAGTGCAGTCTGCACTTGAAAACAGAAAATACCGTACGGTTGAAAAACTTACCTTCGGCTCGGTTGAATTGCCCGCTATTGTTGGTGAAATAACAAAAGGTGAAGAGTTTTCAGTTGAACTTGTCGGCTTGTGTACCGATATCTGCGTGGTTTCAAATGCGTTGATTCTTAAAGCAAGTTATCCTGAAGTTTCAATAACTGTTGATTCTTCGTGCTGTGCAGGTGTAACTCCCGAAACACATAACAGTGCACTTACAACTATGAAAATGTGTCAGATTAACGTAATCTGAAAATAATTTAAGACTAAAAAAAGGAGGTTTTACTTTGGAAAAGTTCAGATTGGTATCTTCATATAAGCCGATGGGCGATCAGCCTGAAGCCATTGATGCTCTTGTTGACGGAATCAACAAAGGCTATGATGAACAGACTTTGCTCGGTGTAACAGGTTCCGGTAAGACCTTCACAATGGCTAATATAATTGAACGCGTCAACAGACCGACGCTTGTTCTTGCTCACAATAAAACACTTGCTGCACAGCTTTGCAGTGAATTCAAGGAATTTTTCCCTGATAATGCAGTCGAGTATTTTGTTTCATATTATGACTACTATCAGCCTGAGGCTTATATTCCGACAACAGATACGTACATTGAGAAGGACTCTGCTATTAATGATGAGATAGATAAATTGCGCCATTCGGCAACATCAGCATTGTCTGAAAGACGCGATGTAATTATTGTTGCGAGTGTTTCGTGTATATACAGCCTTGGTGACCCGATAGACTATCGAAATATGGTTATTTCCTTACGTACGGGTATGGAGAAAAACCGTGATGAACTTATCAGAAAGCTTGTCGAAATTCAGTACGAGAGAAACGATATCGGTTTTGCCCGAAATAAGTTCAGGGTCAGGGGAGACGTTGTTGAGGTTTTTCCTGTTTACTCGAATGAAAACGCGATACGAATCGAATTCTTCGGCGATGAGATAGACAGAATCAGCGAAATTAACGCTCTTACGGGCGAAGTGAAAAATGTAATTTCGCACGTAGCGATTTATCCTGCATCCCATTATGTTGTTTCACCTGATAAAATGGAAAGATGCATAAAAACCATATACGAAGAGATGCTTGACCGAGTCAATTACTTCCAATCGGAAGGCAAATTGCTTGAGGCACAGCGTATTATGGAAAGAACGAATAATGATATTGAAATGCTCAAGGAAACGGGTTTCTGCAAGGGTATTGAGAATTATTCTGCAATTATGTCAGACAGAAAACCGGGTGAACCTCCGTTCACACTTCTTGATTATTTCCCTGATGATTTTCTTCTGTTTGTTGATGAATCGCACGTAACCTTGCCTCAGGTAAGAGGAATGTACGGCGGTGACCGTTCAAGAAAAGAGAGTCTTATCAACTTCGGTTTCAGACTTCCGTCAGCATTTGATAACAGACCGCTTACGTTTGATGAGTTTTATAGTAAAATAGGTCAGAAGGTTTTTGTCAGTGCAACTCCGGGTGAGCTTGAAAAGACTAAGAGTGCGCGAATTGCAGAGCAGGTTATCCGACCGACAGGCTTGCTTGACCCGCAGATAAGCGTACGACCGACTGACGGACAGATTGATGACCTTATTTCAGAAATCAATCTTCGTATTGAACGAAAAGAAAAGGTGCTCGTTACCACTCTTACAAAAAAGATGGCTGAGGACCTTACAGAATATATTGAAAATCTCGGCATCGGTGTGCGGTATATGCACTATGATGTTGATACCATTGAAAGAATGAAAATCATCCGTGATCTTCGTCTTGGCGAGTTTGATGTGCTTGTCGGTATCAACCTTCTTCGTGAAGGTCTTGACATTCCCGAAGTGTCGCTTGTTGCAATTCTGGATGCTGATAAGGAAGGTTTCCTACGAAGTGAAACGTCGCTTATTCAGACTATCGGACGAGCCGCACGAAACGCAAACGGCACGGTTATTATGTATGCCGATTCGGTTACTCCTTCAATGGAAAGAGCCATAAAGGAAACTCAGAGACGACGTGAGAAGCAGGAAGCGTACAACATTAAACACGGAATCATTCCTGAAACTATACGAAAGGATGTCCGCGATGTGCTTGAGATTTCTTCGAAATCCGAACAGAAATCAAGAAAGCAGATGTCACGTGCTGAGCGAGAAATTCTTATTAAACAGCTTACTGCTGAAATGAAGGCTGCGGCAAAGATTCTTGAGTTTGAACACGCAGCATACCTGAGAGATAAGATTGAAAAATTAAGAGAGGGCAAATAATGCAACAGAAAAACATTGTTGTCAAAGGAGCAAGAGAACACAACCTTAAGAATGTTGATGTGTCTGTGCCGAGAGATAAATTTATCGTTTTCACGGGTTTATCAGGCTCAGGCAAGTCTTCGCTTGCTTTTGATACCATATATGCCGAAGGTCAGCGACGTTATGTTGAGTCGCTTTCGTCCTATGCAAGACAGTTTCTCGGACAGATGGAGAAACCGCGTGTTGATTATATCGAGGGACTTTCACCCGCAATTTCAATTGACCAGAAAACTACATCAAAAAACCCGCGTTCAACGGTGGGTACGGTTACGGAAATATATGACTACCTCCGTCTGCTTTATGCAAGGGTCGGTGTACCTCACTGTCCTGTCTGCGGAAGGGAAATCAGCCGACAGAGCGTGGATACAATTGTTGACAGAATCCTTACTCTTGAAGAAGGAACAAGAATTCAGATAATGTCACCGATTGTTATGGGAAGAAAAGGCGAGTATGTCAAAGAGCTTGAAAGTGCACGGAAAAGCGGTTTCGTAAGAGCTCGTGTTGACGGTATAACTTATGACCTTTCAGAAAAAATCCCAATGGATAAAAATAAAAAACATAATATTGAGATTATCGTTGACAGACTTGTTATTAAAGAAGAGATTAAATCGCGTCTTACAGATTCTGTAGAAACTGCGACAAATCTTTCAAACGGACTTCTTATTGTTGATGTTATCGGTGGAGAAGAACAGCTTTATTCGCAGAATTATGCGTGTCCCGAGCACGGAGTGAGCATTGAAGAGCTTTCTCCGAGAATGTTCAGTTTCAATAACCCGTACGGTGCTTGTCAGAAATGTGCAGGCCTCGGCGTGTTTATGAAAATCAACGAAGATCTTATTGTTCCTGATAAAAAGCTTTCTGTACGTGAGGGTGCAATCAAGGCTTCGGGTTGGAATGTTTCAGAAAACGGCGGTTCAATTGCACAGATGTATTTTGAAGGACTTGCCGAGCATTATGGGTTTTCACTTGATGTGCCGTATAAGGAATTGCCGAAGGAAGCAAAGAAGGTTCTTATGTACGGAACTAACGGAAAGAAAATCAAACTTTACCGCAAGACAGCTTACGGTGAAGGCTCATATATGACAGATTTTGAAGGTGTGGTAAATAACCTCGAAAGACGTTATAATGAATCAACGAGCGAATATTCAAGGGGCGAAATCGAACAGCTTATGACTGTTGAAGATTGTCCCGAGTGTGGCGGTACACGACTGAAAAAAGAAAGCCTGTGCGTTACGGTTTCCGGAATAAATATCCACGAGTTTTCAAAAAAATCAATCAAGGATGCAATAGCTTTTCTTGATTCTATGAAGCTTAATGAGCGTGACCTGATGATTGCTGATCCGATTCTTAAGGAAATTAAAAGCCGTATGAGCTTCCTTGCAAGCGTCGGACTTGAGTATCTTACTCTGACACGTTCTTCAGGGACTTTGTCGGGCGGTGAAAGTCAGCGTATCCGTCTTGCAACTCAGATCGGCTCATCCTTGATGGGTGTACTTTATATCCTTGACGAGCCGAGTATCGGTCTGCATCAGAAGGACAATGCGAAGCTTCTTGAAACGCTGAAGCATCTTCGTGACATAGGTAATACACTCATTGTTGTTGAGCATGACGAAGAAACTATGGAGTCAGCGGATTATATTGTTGATATCGGTCCGGGTGCGGGTATTCACGGTGGTGAAATTGTCTGTGCAGGTACTGTTGACGACATAAAAGAATGTGATAAGTCAATAACAGGACAGTATCTCAGCGGAAAGAAAAAAGTTCCCGTTCCCGAAAAAAGACGTGAAGGTAACGGAAAATACATTGAAATTATAAATGCACAGGAAAATAACCTTAAAAATGTTGATGTGAAGTTGCCGTTGGGTAAGTTTATCTGTGTAACAGGCGTATCAGGTTCAGGTAAATCTTCTCTTGTTAATGAAATTATATATAAGCGACTGGCAAATGAACTCAACGGTGCAAAGAAGTTCCCTGGTAAGCATGAGGATATGCTGGGCATTGAGAATCTCGATAAGATTATTGATATCGATCAGGCACCGATCGGCAGAACTCCGCGTTCAAACCCGGCAACATACACGGGTGTTTTTAATGACATCCGCGACCTTTTCGCGTTAACGACTGAATCCAAGGCAAAGGGCTATAAAGCCAACCGATTCTCCTTCAATGTTAAGGGGGGCCGTTGCGAAGCTTGTCAGGGTGACGGTATTGTCAAAATTGAAATGCATTTCCTGCCCGACATTTATGTTCCGTGTGATGTCTGTCACGGAAACAGATATAACAGAGAAACCCTTGAGGTCAGGTACAAAGGTAAGAATATTTACGATGTGCTTGAAATGACGGTTGAAGAAGCTGTTGATTTCTTCTCTGCTGTACCCAAAATAAGAAAGAAGCTCAATACTCTTTACGAGGTTGGTCTTGGTTATGTTAAGCTCGGACAGTCTGCAACGACTCTTTCGGGCGGTGAGGCACAGCGAGTTAAGCTTGCGACCGAGCTTGCGAAAACATCGACAGGCAAAACAATCTATATTCTTGATGAGCCGACAACAGGACTTCATACAGCAGATGTACACAGACTTATTGATGTTCTTCAGCGTCTTGTTGATAAGGGTAATACTGTGCTTGTTATTGAGCATAACCTTGATGTTATCAAAACAGCAGACCATATTATCGATCTCGGACCTGACGGGGGAGATAAGGGCGGAGAAATTGTTGCAACAGGTACTCCTGAAGAAGTCGCAAAAGTCAACAGCTCTTATACAGGTGAATATCTTAATAAAGTGCTATAAAAATAACGCCGCAGATTTTTAAGTCTGTGGCGTTCCTTTTATTATATTCTTTAAATGTTCGTCAAATGCTTCGTTGCTTTTTGTGTCAGATTGTGTTTTGTTTGGTCTGTCATAGCAGGTGGTTATATCCTGACCTTCGTAATAATCAGCACTTCCTGTAATCTTTTCAAGCTCAGAGAAGAAGTTGTCGATGTAATTGAATTCATCGGAATCTTCTGTCTCAGCATCGCTTGTTTCGGGAAGAATAAAATCTATTATTTCTTCTGACTCATATTCTTCGATATTATTATCGGAGGTTTCAGGAATGTTTTCTGTTATCTCTGGCTCAATGTTGACATATTCATCTTCTGCAACCGTTATATTTTCAATTTCGGAAGAAATTTTGTCAGCGTTTGTACCGATAAGCTCGATTTCTTTGTTTAACGAAGAAATTTTCGTCATTATCTTTTCAAACTGATCATTATGACTTATAACAGTTTGTCTTGTTTCATGAATATATTTTTTTGATTCTGCTTTGGCGTTGTCTATGATTTTATCAGCTTCGCTCAAACTTTCAAAAGCGTCGGTTTGTTCCGCTGCTACCTGAAGGGTATTGAGTTCTTTTAATTCATTGTTTAGATTTTCTATTCTGCGGTCTTTTTCTTCGATTTTTTCAATCAAAATCTTGATCTTTTCTTTGGCTGATTCGATTTCATTATGTGTTGTCGAATCACCGCACTTTGACTGTAAATGTGCAAGGTAGTCAATGACCTGACGTCTGTCAAATCCACCGAAGATATTCTTTTTTATGATGAATTCTTTACTCATGGTCATTTCTCCTGTTTGATTTAGTTAATATTATCACATTTTTTTATTCTTTTCAACAAAAACATAATTTATTGCATATTTATTGCTTTTATGGTATTATTTATTCAGATAAAAACTTGAGGTGTATTTATGCTTGTTTATACTTGTGAACAGATGCGCGTAATTGAAGAGAATGCCGACGTTAACGGTCTTTCTTATGTACAGATGATGGAAAATGCGGGTAACGGATGTGCTGATAAAATCCATTCTGTTATCTGCGGTCTCGGCGGTGTTGCTAAGAGTGCGGTGATTATCTGCGGTTCGGGACGAAATGGCGGCGACGGCTATGTTATTGCACGTAACCTTTGTGAAAGAGGATATTCAGTTCAGATCATTCTTGCCGACGGTTTCCCTACGGCCTATGAGTCTAAAATGATGTATTCTTATCTTGAAGATAAGCACGTTCTTGTTACAGATCTTGCTGAGAATTATCAGGCGAGTGTTTCTGCTTGCCTTACTTCAAATGCTATTGTTGATTGTGTTTACGGAATCGGTTTTCACGGTCAGCTTAATGAGCTGATTGCGGGATTTTTTAGGGATATTGCAAAGTCCAAAGCTAAAAAGTTTTCTGTAGATATTCCGAGTGGTCTTGAGGGAAATAATGGTGAAATCAACTCAGAGTTTTTTAAAACTGATTATACGCTTGCTATTACTTGTTATAAACCTGTTCACATTCTTAAACCAGCATGCGAAAAGTGCGGTATAGTAAAGCTTATTGATATCGGGATTGCGAAAGAGTCGTATGAGGCCGTTGGGTCGGAAATCCTTATATCTGCAGACAATAAAGAAATTAAAAGGTTTTTCAGTTTAAGACGCTTTGATTCACATAAGGGTGATTTCGGAAAGCTCCTTTCTGTTGCAGGTTCGAGAGATATGCAGGGTGCGGCAGTTATGGCTGCAAGTGCTGCGGTGAACAGCGGTGTCGGACTTGTAAGAGCGGTCTTTCCGGATGCTGCTTATGCACCTATTGCGTCAAAGCTTACTGAACCGCTTACTATGGCGATGCTTTCAACTCCTTCGGGAAATCTCAGCTTCAGGAATGCTGAAAGAATAATTAATCTTGCTAACGATTCAACCGCAATTCTTCTCGGCTGCGGTCTCGGTTTCTGTGAAGATACGGTAAAGCTTGTTGAAGCAATACTTATGAATACCGATAAACCGATAATTCTCGATGCTGACGGAATAAATGCGGTAAGCTTAAATACAAATATATTGAAAGAAACTAAAGCTCCGCTTATTCTTACACCACATATCGGTGAAATGTCGCGGCTTACAGGTCTGAGTATCGAAGAAATCGAGAAAAACAGGGTGAAGGTTGCAAAGGATTTTGCCGCTGAATATAACTGTATTCTTGTGCTTAAGGGTGCAAATACTGTTGTTGCAGCACCAAAGGGAACTGTATACATAAACAATACAGGTAATGCAGGAATGGCAACTGGCGGTTCAGGTGATGTTCTTGCAGGAATTATTGCTTCGTTTGTGTGTCAGTCGATGGGACTGCATTCTGCAACAATTGCGGGTGTCTATATACACGGACTCTGTGGCGACGTTGTAAGAGAAAAATATTCAATGCTCGGTGTAACACCGACAAGGATGATTGACGAATTAGCTGAAGTTCTTTCAAATTTTGAAGAATAGGCTTGTGAGATTAATGAAAAAACTTCTTTGTGCTTTTTTGTCAGTTTTTATACTTTCTTCATGTAATCGGGTTGATTTTCAACCCGATTTTCCTCTTTGTCCTGAGGGTCAGGTGGAGGTGCTTTACAGTGAAACAGTTTACAAGGCGGATATTTATTTTGAAAATGATATGCTTGATTTAAAAATAGTGCAACCGGATGCATTGAACGGACTTGAAATCACAGTTACTTCGAACGGGATAACTGTAGTTAACAGTTCTTTGGAATTAAAATATGACAAAAATAAAACAGCAGAGCTTTTTCCGATTACGCAGATCTACGATGTTTTAATACAACTTAATACTTTAAAACCGGAGTTTAAAGATAGTAACGGAAAGCTTGTTGCTCACTTTGATGTGAACAGCAGTGAGTGTAACTTAATTTTAGACAAACAAAGCAAAAGAATTCTTGAGGTTGAATATAAAAAATTAGTTTTTAAATTTAAAACTGATTTGTTTCACTATGAATCAAACTGAATATATTATAATGTCAGCTTTATTTTTCTCCCCGTGATTAAAGATGATTATTCTGCCTGTGAATTGGCAAATATAATATTGACAAAAAATTTCAGGAGTGATTCAAATGACGATAAAACGGGGAGATATCTATTATGCGGATTTAAGTCCTGTCGTCGGCTCTGAACAAGGCGGTGTACGCCCGGTACTTATTGTTCAGAATGATGTCGGAAACAAATACAGCCCTACGGTTATCGCTGCGGCAATAACGAGCCAACGTTATAAGACAAACCTTCCTACACATATTCAGGTTGATGCAGAAGATTGCGGCCTTTCCAAAGATTCAATTGTTTTATTGGAGCAGGTACGTACTATTGATAAAAGACGCCTGAAAGAAAAAATGGGTAATCTACATGAACCTGATATGGCAAGGGTAAACAAAGCGTTATCGGTAAGTCTCGGTATATTAAGTTAAAAGAAACTGCACTGAAATGAATCAGTGCAGTTTTTGTTATAATGTTTGATTTTTGAATTCGCGGACAAACCAGACGTCCTTTACCTCAAAGCATCTGCCGTTAAGATACTCAAGCTGACCTGCTTCTTCATCAAAATTAAAAATAAGTTTGTAAGAATACAGAAACTGCTTTTTATATCCGAAGTCTTTGTTAAGCTTGTTTGTGCCGTATTTACCGTCACCGAGCAACGGGTGTCCGATTGAAGCAAAATGAGCACGAATCTGGTGAGTTCGACCTGTAAGAAGTTCAACCTCAACAAGACTGAGATCGTTTTTTAAATCCTTGCTCAGAGCTTTGTACTTGGTTTTTATCTCCTTTGAACCGTCGGCAGGCTTTTTGGTTACCTTGACGATGTTTTTCTTTTCGTCCTTGGTAAGATATCCTTCAAGCAGACCGCTGTCCCTCTCAAGAATGCCGTGTACAACACAAAGATAGAACTTGCGAAGATTTCTACGCTTCATCTGTGCGTTCATAATGCGCAGACTCTCAGCATTTTTTGCTGCGATTACAATACCACCCGTGTTTCTGTCGATACGGTTAACCAGAGCAGGCGTAAAGGAATTTTCGTCATCGGGACGGTATTCACCCTTGTCATAAAGATATTTCTTTAAACGGGTTATGAGTGTGTCTATGTACTCTCTGTCGTCGGGATGGCAAAGAAGTCCTGTTTTTTTGTTGAGAAGAACAATGTTGTCATCCTCGTAAATAATGTCAAGATTCTTTGAAGCTCCCGTAAAATCGTACCTTGTTTCGGGTTTTACAAAAAACTCATCGTTAATATACATATCAACGATATCGCCAACTTTGAGCATTGTGGATATTTCGGCACGCTTTTTGTTAACCTTGATTCGCTTTATACGTATGTATTTGTACATAAGCGTCTGAGGCAGATTAGGAAGACTTTTTCTTATAAACTTGTCAAGACGCTGGTTTGCATCGTTGGATTTAATTTCAAAACTTTTCATATCGTCAGTTCTTAAAGCTGTGAATCGGAGCGGGGATTCGTCCGCCGCGTGAAATGAATTTGCTGCAATCAAATTCGTTAACCTTCATAATCGGAGCGTATCCGAGAAGGCCACCGAATTCAACAGTTTCACCGATTTCTTTGCCGAATACAGGGATGATTCGTACAGCTGTTGTTTTCTGGTTTATCATACCTATCGCCATTTCATCTGCAATTATACCTGAAATGGTTGAGGCTTTTGTGCTGCCGGGTATAGCGATCATATCAAGTCCGACTGAGCAGACACAAGTCATAGCCTCAAGCTTTTCGAGTGTGAGTGCACCTGCATTAACCGCATCAATCATTCCCTGATCTTCAGAAACGGGGATGAATGCACCCGAAAGACCTCCGACATAAGACGATGCCATAATACCGCCTTTTTTGACCTGATCATTAAGCAGAGCAAGGGCTGCTGTTGTGCCCGGTGCACCGACTTTTTCAAGACCCATTTCTTCAAGGATTTCAGCAACGCTGTCACCAATAGCAGGTGTAGGAGCGAGGGAAAGATCGATTATTCCGAACGGAACATCGAGTCTGCGTGAAGCTTCCTGAGCAACAAGCTGACCGACTCTTGTAACCTTGAATGCAGTTTTCTTTATTGTTTCGCAGAGTGTGCCGAAGCTTTGGCCTTTTACTTCTGAAATAGCTCTTTTAACAACACCCGGACCACTTACACCGACATTGATAATTGTGTCAGCTTCCGTGACACCGTGGAAAGCACCTGCCATAAACGGGTTGTCATCCGGAGCGTTACAGAATACAACGAATTTTGCACATCCGATTGAACCGCTGTCCTTAGTAAGTTCTGCTGTTTCAATGATTTTTTCACCGATAAGCTTAACGGCATCCATATCGATGCCTGTTTTGGTGGAGCCTACGTTTACCGAACTGCAGACTCTGTTTGTTGATGCAAGTGCCTTCGGAATTGATTCAATAAGAAGCTCGTCGGAAGGTGTCATACCTTTTGAAACAAGAGCTGAAAAACCGCCGATGAAGTTTACTCCGATTGTGTCAGCTGCTCGGTCAAGAGCTTTTGCTATTTCGACATAGTCATCGATTTTTTTACAGCATGATGCACCGACAAGTGCTATAGGCGTAACGGAAACTCTTTTGTTAACAATAGGAATACCGAAATCAAGCTCGATTTCTTTACCGACTTTAACAAGATCTTTTGCTTTTGTTGTAATTTTGTTGTAAATGTTTTCGCAAGTTTTTTCAACAGAGTCAGAGCAACAGTCAAGTAAGCTGATACCCATCGTGATTGTTCTGACGTCGAGGTTGTTTTCCTCGATCATTTTATTGGTTTCACGTACTTCAAAAATATTGGTCATGATGCCACCTCAGATTCTGTGCATGATATTAAAGATATCTTCATGCTGCATCTTGATTTTAACACCGAGTTCATCGCCGACCTTTTCAATCTCTTCAACCAACACGGAGAAATCCTTTGTTGTCTGTTGTGCGTCAACGATCATCATCATGTTGAAAAATCCCTGAACAATTGACTGGTTGATATCAAGGATGTTTATATTGTTTTCTGCAAGAAAAGTACAGACACGAGCAATGATTCCGACTCTGTCTTTTCCGATTACTGTTATGATTGTTCTGTTCATAGTAATTACTCCTCTTCGTTTGTTTCGTCTTCCTGAAGTCCGCTAAGAATCGCATTAAGGTCAAGCTTCTGTGAGTTAAGAAGTTCATCAGCTTTTGAAAGAGTAGGTGCATTGTTTTCAAGCTGATGTTCAAACTCGTCCTTTGGCTCAAGTAAAGCTTCAATATCCTCAATTGTAGCATCCTGGCCAAGATCTTCTGCCATCATCTTGTCAATTCCGGTCGGGCCGGTGTCTTCGGTTGCATCAGCATTATCTTTATTATCTGTAACACTGTTTGCTGCTGTTGATTTCTTTTTGTTCTCAAAAACAAATCTGAGAACAAGGAAGAGGATGAGCAGTAAAAGTGTAACTGAAGAAATTACAGCACCGATTTTAATACCCTGTGGTTCATAGCTGAATTCAATATCGTGCATACCGGGCTCAATTT
>JAZRNR010000157.1:0-3848 GCA_045648305.1 Acutalibacteraceae bacterium | reverse complement strand
GATTCACGAATCGACCACTAAATCATAACAAATTTTAACGGTTATTTGAAACTGGGTTCGTAGGGCACGACGTTTACGACGTGCCGATATTCTGCTGTATTTAACGGTGTGTCGCAAGCGTCACACCCTACAAGAACGATTAAAACAGGCAATTAAAATCAGCGTCGCAGACCCGCACTTCTTCACTCTTACATCTTACTTATTACTTTCGGGATTCACCCCGACAAACCCGAATTTGTATGGATGATTTGAAATAACAAACGTAGGGTCGATTCACGAATCGACCGTTTTATAACACAAAAATGAATGGGACGTCGTCCCTACACTGTTAATTCATAGGACACGTCCTGTAACAAGGGATTAAAACACCTCTACAAACCTGTTTTGTTTTTAAACAAAAACCGTACAGATCAGATTTTTCGGCTGCAAAAACGGTAACTTTAATAATTTAAATTAACGAATTGTGAATTTTGTACAAAATAAAACTAAAATATTGGTTACGTCTGCAACTTTTTTAGCTTTTTGGCACAAAAAATCTATGAATATATTTGACTTTTATAATTAGTTTTGTTACAATAAAACAGCAAATATGCTTCGTGTAAGTTTAATATGCACACTAAAGCACAAGGAGGAATTACTTTGACAGATGCAAAAACATTGGCATACATAAATATGTATGCTATACTCGGCACACTTGAAAATCTGTGCGAGCTTGACCCCAAGGCAAGTGCTCTCCTCGCTGAACGTAAGCCTATTTCTATCGGCTTCGAAGTTAAGGACGGCCCTTCTGCTACTCTTACTTTCAAAAACGGCAAGTGCCGTATGGAGCAGGGTATCAGCGATTGCGATATCAAACTCCCCTTCTCATCATGCGAAAAGTTCAACGGCATGATCGACGGTACTGTTACACCTATCCCCTCAAAGGGATTTATTCACATCAAGTTCCTTCTGGATACTTTCACAAAGTTGACAGATATCCTCACAGCTTACCTTCGTCCGAGCGAAGAGGATCTTCAGGATGAGGAGTTCTTCAGAATCAGCACATCTCTCCTCTTCTACACAATTTCTGTTGCGATCTCACAGATCGGTAACCACGACGATATCGGTAAGTTCTCTGCTGACCACATCGTTGACGGTGACATCAAGATGTCTATCAAGGGCGGCCCGGCTTCAACAGTACGTGCTAAGAACGGTCACCTTGTTACAATCAAGCAGGCTCCCGAAGAGCCGCGTGCAATTATGGAATTCGGCAGCATGAAGCTTGCTCATGATCTCTTCGACGGTAAAGTTAACGCTGTTGCTCAGATCGGTGAAGGCACAATTGCTATGCACGGTATGATCAATATGATCGATAACCTCAACCGTATTCTTGACAGAGTTGCACTTTATCTTGCATAAGGGAGGAATTTAACTATGGCTAACATCAAAATTAATCAGTACGACAAAAGCCGTGAGCTTTTCCAGCGTGCTACCAAAGTAATCCCTTCAGGTGTTTACGGTCACCTCGGCCCTGCTGAAGGTAACTTCATTCCCGTAAGTGCATGGCCTTTCTTCTCAGAGAAGGCAAAGGGTGCATATTTCTGGGACGTTGACGGAAACAAGTTTATCGACTATATGTGTGCATACGGTCCCAACATCCTCGGTTACAATGACCCCGACGTTGATAAGGCTGCTATGGAGCAGGCTAAACTCGGTAACTGTACAACATCACCTTCTTACAAGATGGTTGAGCTTGCTGAATTGATGGTTGACACTGTTAAGACAGCTGACTGGGCATTCTTCGCAAAGAACGGTAACGATACAACACAGCTTGCTATCATGGCTGCACGTAATGCTACACACAGAAAGAAGATCATCTTCGTTAACGGCTTCTATCACGGTGTTTCTGCTGTTGTTCAGAAGATCGACTATCCGGGCGTTCTTCCCGAAGACGTTGCAAACAACCTTTATGTTGACTGGAACGACTTTGAAGCTCTTGAGAAGCTCGTTGCAGAGAATGAAGGCGAAATCGCTGCTTTCATTTCAACACCTTACCTTCACGGTAACTACTTTGACAATGTAACTCCTGCTGACGGCTACTGGCAGAAGGTTCGTAAGCTCTGTACAGAGAAGGGCATCGTTCTTATCGTGGACGACGTTCGTTGCGGCTTCCGTCTTGACCTTGCAGGTTCTGACGCATACTATGGCTTTGAAGCTGACCTTATCTGCTTCTGTAAAGCTATCGCTAACGGTTGGAACATCTCCTGCCTCTGCGGTAAGGAATTCCTCAGAGATGCTGTTTCAGGCATGTCTTACACAGGTTCTTACTGGATGAGTGCTGTTCCGTTCGCTGCAGCTATTGCAAACATCAACAAGATGAAGGAACTTAACCTTCCGGCAGTACTTAAAGAAAAGAGCGTAAAGCTTCTTGACGGTCTTAAGGCTGCAGGTGCAAACAACGGTTTTGACCTCGTTTGCTCAGGTGAACCCGCACTCTTCTATATGCGAATAGCTAACGACGATTCAATGATGCTTCATCAGGAATGGATTGCTGAGTGTGTTAAGAGAGGTATCTTCTTCTCCAGCCATCACAACCACTTCATGAACTATGCAGTATCAGATGCTGACATCAAGCACACAATTGAAGTTGCTGACGAAGCTTTCAAGATTGTTAAGAAGGCTCATCCCGAAGCATTTTAATTAAATCGGCTGTATAATATTAAACATTATATAAATATACTTTTAGGAGGAAGCACCTATGGCATTAACCAAAAAGGAATGGTTAGCTCTTGAAAAGAAAGCTCACGAGCTTCGCAGACTTTGCCTTGATACAACTTTCTGGGCAGGCAGCGGCCACATCGGCGGCGGTATGAGCGTTATGGACATGATGACCATTCTCTATCACAAGTATCTCAACATTAAAGTTGACGACCCGAACTGGGAAGACAGAGACCGTTTCATCCTTTCAAAAGGACATTCAGGTATTGCTTATGCACCTGTTCTTGTTGACAAGGGATTCAACGATCCCGAGCAGCTTAAGACATTCAACCTTACAAACTCAAAGATGGGTATCCACCTTGACTCAAATAAGGTTATCGGTGTTGACGCTTCAACAGGTTCTCTCGGCCACGGTCTTTCAATCGCTCTCGGTACAGCTCTTGCAGCTCGCGTACTCGGCAAGGATTACAAAACATACTGTATCCTCGGCGACGGTGAATGCGACGAAGGTTCAAACTGGGAAGCAGCTATGGCTATCAACGCTTTTAAGGCTACAAACGTTATTTCATTCGTTGACCGTAACAAGTGTATGATCGACGGCCGTACAGAAGACGTTATGCCTCTTGAGCCCTTCTGCGACAAGTGGCGTGCATTCGGCTTCCACGTAATCGAAGTTGACGGTCACAACCTCAACGAGCTTTCAGAAGCTATCGACTACGCTCTCGGCGAGCCTGACGCACCTGTTATGATCGTTGCAAACACTGTTAAGGGTGAAGGTATCGACTTCATGGCTGATGACTATCATTGGCATTACGGCGCTATCGACGCTGAGAAATATGAGCTCGCTAAGAAGAGCCTTGACAATTATTATGAGAAGCGTAAAGCTCGTGCAGAAAAGGAGGGCATCTAATTATGGCAGGCGGACTTACATATACAGCTCTTGAATCCACTGAGCTTTCTACTGCTGAAATTTACGGCCAGACTCTCGTTGAGCTCGGTCGTGAGCATAAAGAAATCGTCGGTCTTACAGCTGACCTCGGCGGTTCAACAAAAATTGGTGTATTCGGTAAGGAATTCCCCGACCGTTTCTTCAACGTAGGTATCGCTGAGCAGAACATGTTCGGTATTGCTGCAGGTATGGCAAAGGCAGG
>JAZRNR010000156.1:0-3048 GCA_045648305.1 Acutalibacteraceae bacterium | reverse complement strand
AAAAGGCTCTGTCACCGATAACCGTGACGGGCTTCCCGTTATACTCGGACGGAATGTTAAGCGTATCTCCGCGTTCGAAGCCCGCAGACGTCACCTCATATTCGGAACCGCCGTTGATCTCGGTGTATACCAGCTTGCTTATGTTCTCTTCCGGTTTTTCGGCATCACCGATTTCCTTACAAGATACCAACAGAAGCAAAAATACCAACAGCGTTATTGTAAAAACAACTTTTCTTTTCATCCAATCTCTCCTCCAAATACATCTCCGTATAGTCTGGCTTCTTTAAAGTAATCTACAGGTTTAGACCGTATAAGGTGATTGTTCCTAATTATATTTCCTTACAGATTGGTCGCGCTCATATCGCGTCTCGTAGGGTGTTTGTCCGCAAAACAGACAGTCTGAAAAAAACACAGAATGGTCAAGCGTTAGTTTTTCTGCATCTTCTTTGCTCAAACTCATCATAGAATAATCGTAATCGAAGCACATAGAATACACACTCTCTGTTCCTCTTCGTTCTGCCTGGTCGCTTATCATAGATCTGAGTTCTTCGACAGTAATTTCTGCATATTTTATCAATTGAATTATACTGTAATCATTCACGGAGAGAGACTTTTCAATTTTGTCACGTGCAATGAAGCTAATATCTGACTTAATCTCCCGAAAATTTTTCCATTTAATGCTGTCCAATGCGCGCTTTTGATCATTTTTTCTATAATACTCCTCAACTTCATCAGCGGTCCCATCAAATAAGAGGTCAATTGGATAATCACGGTGTAACCCGCATGCTCTGCCTGCATTATATTCTTCTATGAAAACCGACTTCGGAAGATTATACCTATGAATAAATTCATAAATGTTCTTATTGGGCCATAAACACCCATCTTCACTGGGCGTGTCCTTTGCTGAGAACCACACGTTCATATCATCTTGAACCCCCAAATAATTAATAAATATTGCGGGCACTGTATGATAATCGTCTCCATGAACCGAACATTCCCCTCGATATGGGATATAAGGGATATCAGGGTTATCAGTCGTCAAATCTTCACTTTTTTCTGATGTGACTGAAATTAATTGATAAATTGTGCCCCACGTTTCATCAGATACAATTTGATATACATAGGTGTTTTCGCATAAGGCGCTTTCTTCTTCAATTAATGATATACGGATCGTTATATTGATAGTTTCGTCATTATTTATTGTTGCATTCGTGCACTCCGTGACAAACATAGGTGGGGAATATGGCGAAAACAAAAATGCATTTTCTGTTTTTTGATAATTGTAGTCTGTTTGATTATAAAAAACATCGGGGAGCGCTTTGTCTATTCCCAAATATAGTGATGATGCTTTCTCCATATATTCACTGGGAATCAAGTATTGCTTGTACCAATCATTTTGGGAAACATCCTTGATTGTTAAAACTTGTTTTTGGTATAGTGAATAAACCCTTGTAATTAAAAAGCTAAAATATTCCGAATGCTCATATAGGGAGTTAATATCATTGACAGAATCACGGAAAAATTTTGCTTGTACCAGAGCATAATCAATCGCCTCTTGAGTAACCTCCAACGGTTCAGGTGGCAATTCGGTAGATGAATCCGAGTCCGTCTTTTCGGGTGGTGTATTGTTTTTTGCGGTAGGCCCAAATGATGAACATGAAGTGATAGATAGGGAAAGAATGAGAATTGCAATTAAAAGATTGATTATACGCATAGTGATACCTCCAATTTGTTTAATAATGCAATAATTAAATCCGGCATGGGCTGTCTCAGATGCGTTTTTTAGAGAGTTTGAAACAGTCCCTTTTTCGTTTCTGATTATCCTAATGTGATAGTCCCCTGTCTACCATTTTTTGCTTAATGAAACAACTTCTATGTTTTCATTAGTGTTGTTTTCGTACCGAAATCTCATTACATATTCACCATAGTCAATAGTGTCATTATCTCCATACATATCTGTTTTGAACAACCTGACATATACATAAATATTCTCATCTTCGATATAATGTGACACATAGTTATACGAAAATGAAGTATTACGCAAACCTATCCCGATGGGAATAATACATTCCATTAATCCCGCGTTGTATCCAACAACTGACGAAATATCAAACTGCTCTATCCCAAAAAAATTCAAAGATATGTCAGCAATACTTGTACTTGATATTGAATAATTCATTCCATCTTCGCTTATACATACTTTATTGCAATAAGGATGTGAAAGTTCATCTTTAAAAAGGCAAAGAGATGTCAAAAAGTTATTTATATCATAGGTTGAAAACACATAATCTTCTAATAACCACTCATCGGTGACAACATAATTTATAAGATGATCAGTTAACATTAATACAGATCTTTCAAGTTTAAGAGATTTATCGTCGTTGTAGTTTTTGGATGCGGAAGCACTATCATTTGGAAACTGTTTATAGTCATCACTATGACTATTGGTACAACTGCCCATAAATACAGAAAAACAAAGTAATACCCATATTAGGATAGAAATGTGAATTTTTTTCATTTTAAATAACTTCCTATTAAATCTCTGACTTCACTATTTTTTATTTTATTCATCCTTTCTTATATCTCTTTTTATTACATCAGGATTGTATTTTTCATATTTTTGAGCGTTATATGCAATTAGCTCATCAAGAGATGAAAAACTGCTCTCCGAGTCTTCATTAAACCAAATGTTAAAATGTTCATCCAAATCATATATTTCTTCTGCGGTAAAAATGCGTTCAGGTGTGAAAATCGGACCTTCATCCGTAAATTCAACAGTGCCGTATTCATAACAAAATTCATTACGGCTTACGCAAAATACAATGGTGTCAAAATGACTAACGGGATGATAATATTTCCCCGCGTAATGCTCGTAACGAAGAGTTCCGTCATCACTTAAAGAGAAAGTCAAAACCGTGCCGCAGTCTGCCGAATGGTTTTCGTAAATGCCGTTCTCTGATATACACCAAGTACTTCCGAATTCCCCATTAAACAAATCCGTAAAAATATATACGTCATCCGCAAAAAGCATACGATTGCGAACCGTAG
>JAZRNR010000155.1:0-2546 GCA_045648305.1 Acutalibacteraceae bacterium | reverse complement strand
GCTTTAAGAACTCCGTCTTTGAAAACATAATCCTTACCGTCATAGTTAAGCATTGAGCCTTCAATGTTTTCGCCACTCACGATGAGGTCGAAGATTTCTTTAACTATAATGTGCTGGAAAGCCATTGACGGAACTGCTTCGCCACCGTTTGCAGCCTTGAGTTCGTTTGACTTGTTTACATACCACTCAACCTGATCATCGTGAACATAGTCATAACCACCAAGCTCTTCATCATATGTATTTGAGTCGAACATCCAAAGGTTGTAAGCCATCTTTGTGCTGTCCTTTGAAGAATAGATAGGAAGATTATATGTACCGCAACCGTAGAGTGCATCGCCTTCATCAGTACCGATAAAGCAGTCATACTCTTCGTAAATGTCAAAAAGTTCTTCCTTTGAAAGTTTGTTTTCGTTATCGTGGTTACCGAAAACCGCTGCAACGGGTGCACCGTACTCTTCAAAGATATCCATAAACTGACCGATAGCGATTTCGCAGTTTAATTTATCCCAGCTCTTGAGCATATCTGTACGGCAAGAACCGCCTGAAATGTTGTCACCTGTAAGAACTATAAGGTCGGGCTGTTCCTGAACAAGAGCTTCCTTAAGAAACTCTTTAACTGCACCGTTAAGGAGCATATCGTCCTGAAGGTCAGCAACCTGCATAATTCTGAAGTTACCGTCTTCATTAAACTTAAGTGTTCCGAACTCTTCCTTTGCTGAAACACCGAAGCAAAGAGTTGCCATAAGCATTACAACGCAAAGAATTACTGAAATAATTTTTTTCATTGTTTTACCTCCGTCTTAGTAAGTATGCGTACATACTTCTTTAATTTTATCTCTGAGCTTAAGGAAATCCTCAAGCGCCTGAGGCTTGTTGTTGGGGTTTCGCAACAGTGCGGCAGGATGGAATGTTCCCATCATAAGCACCCCATTTTTCTCGATGAATTCTCCGTGCTGTTTTGTTACTTTGAAGTCATCACCGATAAGCTTCTGTGCAGAAATTCTTCCGACACAGACAATAATTTTCGGCTTCATCAGCCTTACCTGCTCCCTGAGCCAACCGAGGCATGCTTCTTGCTCTGCAGGCTGAGGGTCACGATTATGCGGTGGTCTGCATTTTACCATATTGGCGATGTAAATGTTCTTTTTTCTGTCAAGACCTATCGCATCCATATACTTATCAAGGAGCTGTCCACTGCGACCCACAAAAGGTTCACCCTTCAGGTCCTCCTGCTCGCCCGGGCCTTCACCGATGAAAAGCACTTCGGCATTTTCATTGCCGACTCCGAAAACAAGGTTAGTTCTCGTTGCACCCAAAGGACATTTCTGACAAGTTGAACATTCACATTTAAGCTCTTCCCAGCTTTCATACATAAGGCTTACACACCACCTTTCACAGATGAAACATCTGATTTTATCTGTTCAATCAGCTCCTGAAACGAGCTGAATTTCTGTTCTTTACGGATAAAGCGGACAAGTCTTATATCAACACACTTTCCGTAAAGGTCACCGTTGAAATCAATAATATGAGTTTCGCTGAGTATTTTTTCTGTTCCTACAGTCGGACGTGAACCGATGTTCGTGACACCCTTGTAGATTTTTGAATCAACCGTAACAACCGATTCATAAACTCCGAAGCAAGGAACAACAAGGCCTTCGGGAAGCTTCTGGTTTATAGTCGGGAATCCCCACATGCGACCGCGTTTGTCACCGTCAATTACTTCCGTACAGTAACCGAAATATCTTCCGAGCATACTGTTTGCTTTTTCAATTTCACCGCATTCAACAGCTTTTCTTGTTGCAGTTGAACTGACAGCCATACCGTCAGCCTCAACCTCATCTATTATAACACATTTAATTTCTTTTTCGATACATAAATCTTCCAAAAGTTTTACATCGCCTTTGGCTTTTTTGCCAAAACGGTAATTAAATCCGCAGACTACTACCTTCGCATTCAGCTTTTTAATAAGTATTTCTTCAACAAACTCTTCGGGAGAAAAATCCCTTATTTCCGAAAAACTCACCGTAAAAGCTTCAATACCTTTTTTCTTAAACAGCTCTGCTCTTTCGGAGTCAGTAATAAGCTTTGGCGGAGCTTCGCCCGTAACAGCTTTCATACTGTGCTCATCAAAAAGCATTACAGCCGCAGTAAATTCTTTTCCCGCTTCTTCAGCTGTTCTGTTTATTACTGCAAGGTGACCGATGTGTAAACCGTCAAAATTGCCGAGTGCAACAGCACAGCCGTTATTCAGTTTTTTATCGGTCATAAAATCACCATAGTTTGATTATTTATTAAGGAATTCGTATGCAACGCCTGAAAGTTCTTCTGCTCTGTCCTCAATACAGATATGTCCGCCGCCTTCAACAAGATAGTGTTCAGCATTCGGGAAAGCATCCGAAATCTGCTGTTTCATTGAATCGTTGATAATCATATCCTTGCTTGCATTTACGATAAGCACGGGACATTTGATATTTACAGCACCCTCAAGGTCTGTCGGTCTCATTGTCTGCATAAGTGTGCAGAGACCCTCGCCTGTTCCGTCAAGC
>JAZRNR010000154.1:0-7251 GCA_045648305.1 Acutalibacteraceae bacterium | reverse complement strand
GAGAAGACATTTGAAGGCGAAGACAGAATTCTTATTCAGTCTCCTGATGTTCCGACATTTGACCTTATGCCCGAAATGAGTGCATACCCTGTTTGCGATGCTGTTGTTGAGCAGATCAAGTCAGGCAAGTACGATGCAGTTATCCTCAACTTTGCTAACTGCGATATGGTTGGTCACACAGGTATCTGGGAAGCTGCTGTTAAGGCTGTTGAAGCTGTTGACGAGTGCGTTGGCAAGGTTTGCGATTCAACTCTCGAAATGGGCGGTGCTGTGCTTATCACAGCTGACCACGGCAACGCTGACAGAATGATCGGTGATGACGGAAAGCCCTTCACACCTCACTCAACAAATCCCGTTCCCTTCTGCGTAGTAGGTTACGACTGCGAGCTTAAGGAAACAGGCAGACTTGCTGATATTGCTCCCACAATGCTTACAATCCTCGGACTCGAACAGCCCAAGGAAATGAACGGCGAGAGCCTTATCAAATAATTAAATACAGCATAAAGCGACAGCCCTCTGAAATTAATCAGAGGGCTGTCTTTTTCAGGAGATTATTCAAAATTCAACTTATTGTTTCAGTAACGTATCAGCTTCCTGTGCTTTCGCAGTGAAGCTGTTATTTTTCCACCATGACCAGAGTGCTGAAATCACGGTAAAAATATAAGTGGCATATCGCGTCCATGTTTCAAGTTCGACTTCATTATCTGTAACTCCGAACATAACAAGTGCTTGGTTTACAAGAGCAAGAACCAACACAATCGTCCTTACCCAAGTCTGGTTAGAAACACCTTTAAGATTTATCTTTTTCACTTAATTTCCTCCCTTAATTCGTCTATTCTGTGGTGTGCGGATTTTGCTGAACTTTCCACCAAAAACATTCTTTCAACAAGGTTATTATGCTTTGAAACCTTCTGTTCGAGCTGTTCGATGCGGTATACCGTGAGTTTGTTTGCTGCAAGTATTCCGCCGAAGGTTCCGAACATTGTACCGCATAAGGCAATCAATGCCGTTATAATGTCTGTCATGTTGCCACCTTTATCTTACAGTAATCAAGGCAGATCCAGCCCGACGGAATCTTTCCCCAATTGTCATCAACCTCGGACACTGTACATACACAGCCCTTAACAAGACCGTGTGCGGAGTTTCCTGCGTTAAGCTTTCGTATCTGTGACTGAGCATTCGGAGTGAGGAACGAAAACTTCTTGTAATCATAATCTATAGAAGGACCGCGTCTTACCCTAAGAAGGTTTGCGGTTACAACATACGTCCCCTTTTTATATACAATCGGTTCTTTATATGAAAGTGCGAACTTTTCGGGATCTTCGTAGTTATCCGTTGATAAATCCTTGACAGCAAGATGAAGATGAACTCCCGTAGCCTTTCCCGTTTTTCCGGTATAACCGAGAAGTGTTCCTCTCTGCACTGCCTGACCCGCTTTCACTTTCACTTTATCAAGGTGATAGTGAAGCATTTTTTTATTTATTCTCGGATACTTAACCCATACATACAAAGCTCCGTCAGAAGCCTTTCCGCAGCTTATGACACTCCCCTTTTCAATTGCATACTGTGCAATCTTCTTTCCGTTTGTGCCGTAATCTGTACCGTAATGAAATGAGTTTGTCGAGCCTGCTTCTGTATTTAATACATTACGTTTACCGTAAGCTGAGGTAACGTAATGGCTTTTACCGTTAAAAATTATATTAGTGATTTTGCTCATTTATTCTCTTTCTCCTTTTTATTTTCATATTCCCTTATTATTTCTGCAAAGGTACGAAAAAGTGTAAAATCGTCGTCGCCGTTGAACCTGCACAGTTCAACCTGCTTTGAAAGTCTTAAAGCAAGAAAAAGCGACGACAGCTCCATTTCAACACTAATCATCGTATCTCGCATCGCTTTCGGTGACAACATCCTTCGGATATAAAACTTCCTGTGTCGGCACTTCGTGCTGATCAGTGAAATCTGTTGCATTACCCATAGGTCTGCTGATTTCAACTGCCTTACCCGAATCGCTTCGGAATGCGGTAAGTGTGAATGAGCAACCGATTATTTCGGCTGATGAACCGATATCTGATTTTGCAGCAAGTGCAAAACGAACCTTCTTTGGGTAAACAGTTACCACCTGTATATTTGTGTCCGATGCATATGCCTGCAAAACAGACTCAACAGGAATAACATGAATACCTTCACCAAGCATCAGGCTAAGAGAAAAGCGTCTGTTTCAGCTCTCTTTTCATAAGTCTGCTCAGGTGAATCTTCCTGCCACAGTACAGGATTAACCGTAACATTGCAGTTGTTTGTTAATTTAAGAACTACGTAACCCGTAAGACTTATGCAACAAGGGCTTGCGACATCAAGCTGAAATGCACTTATCGGCACTTTACGACAAGTATCAGATGCAATTATTTTATAAGTATCGTCGTTGCCTGAGCTTCTCCAAGAAAAGTGTTTTACAAACGGAAGATTTTCCTTTGTAAGAGTGTACGTGCTGTTTTTCGATAAAGTATAAAGCACATTTCCGATAAACTCAGCAAACTTTGTAACTTCATCACCTAAGCAAGCATACGGTGACCAACTGATACTGCATGAATTTACACCTAATGTTTCAGCGAGGTAATTCGTAAGGCTCGGGTTCACCGTAGGAGCAAGAATCGCCTTGCCGATAACATCATCGTCTCTGTTTTCATAGTTATATCTGCTCAGAGTTTCGGTAAGTGCACTCAGGCAATTATCCTTATATCTCGGATAGAACAGCATCTTTGAGCAATAATTAAACAATCCTGAATTAACATCAAGTGCAGCACAGAGCTTGTCCTCATAAATTTGGGTGAGCAGTCCGAGAAGCGTGGCAGATTCTTTTTCGCTCAACGGTCCGTCACCTTTATTAACATCATAGCATTCATCCCATTTGTAAGGAAAATTCTTTCCAATGTCAACACCATTTACGTTACGTTTACTCTTATTAACAAAGCCGTACGGATTCGCAACAGGCACAACAACAAATTTAACCTTCGAACGCAGATATGAAAGCGTTCTGTCATTTTTAAAATTACGGCATAATTCATCAAAAAAGTGCGACAGTGCCTTGAGTGTTACTTCGTTATTACTGTGAATACATCCTGTCACAAGAACCGTCTTTTCGTAATTGATCGGTTCAAATGTATATGCATAAATCGGAAATGTTCCGCTTTCATCCATTCCTGTTTCTTCAACACTTACATATTCAGGAAACTCGGTTGCAAGAGCACCGAAAATTGCCTTCAGGTACGTGTTGTATTTTGCAGCACCGGTTGCTGTCGGAAAAGCCGAGGACTTTTGGAATTCCGACGGAGTATACCAATCGTCCGGCTCACCCGGAAGAACATCAATATCGCTGATACTGCCTTTATTCCGCAGGTTTTTAAGCAGGTCGTTAAATCTTGTTTCAAGTCCGCCCTTATACTTTTCAATTGCACCCTCTATCTCTTTCAGGGCATTATATACAAAGAGATTATCTTCTTCGCACCAGTCGTTTACTTCACCGACACCTTCATTTACCCGATGTGCGACCGCATTCGTTGTAATAACCACACCGTCACTGTTAACACCGTAGACACCTATTTTTATAAAACCTTCATCCTGAAGACAGATTGCAGGTATTTTGCATTCATTATCTTCGAGATCAACTCGCGTGTAATCAGAATTCCCGAATCCGAAAACTGCAGTTTTAATAAATCCGTTCCACGTGTTATCAAATTCAAACGAGCAACTGTCATAATTCACACTGCCACCCGTTGTGTATGTATCCTTTTCAATTTCAAGGCGGTTCGCCGTAGCCTTCAGAATAATTTTATTCATGCCAGCACCATCCTTCTGTCTTTTTCATAATAATTCTTTAACGCATATGCAGTAGCAAGGATATCCCTTTTCTGGTCATAGAATATCGTTAATTTTCTCTTGATTTCGTAAGTCTTAAGATAATTGTTTGCCATATAGGCTTCATTAAGCTGCTTTCTGTATTTTACAATCAGGCAATTAATATCCTCAGCCGCCTTGAAATAATCTTCGCTGAGTTCCGTTAAGCTTCTTTCCATTCATATCGTCCCTTTCCGTTTATAAATTTAAGATTGATTTCAACATTAAAAACTTTGCTGTATCTTTCAAGAATTTCCGCAGACGGCATCTTTCTGCCGTTTTCGATTTTCTCCAGCTCATTAACGGTAATGCACACCGCCTGTGCTGCCTGCTCAGGCGTTACCGCTTTTGAAAGACGTATATTTTTCAGTTGTCCGGCCAACTGAATTTCATCCTTCTTTAAAGCCGAAGTAATTTTCATAATTTCATCAAAATATATCGGTCTAATCTCTGCTGTTGCAAGGTCCTTGTGGTACATCACGAGAGGTGTTATCAGTTCTTTTATTGTTTCATTTGCTCTTGTTATCGTTCTGTAAACATTAGCCTGCGAAACTCCGTTCTCCCTTGCAATCTGAGTTGTGTTTTTGTTAAGATACCAATATTCTTTTACAAAATGCCTTTGTGTTTCAGTCAATCTTTTTTCAATTATTTCCTCAACAAGCTTTGCTGTCCCGACTTTGCGGATTCGACAAACAAGACTGTCTATACTTTCAAGAGCCTCTTCTTCGTCAAAACTGCACAACCGCATACATCGCAGAGCAGCACGTGCTTCCTCAATTGAAATCACTTCGTCAGATATGCTTTTCATTTTAACCTCGCTTTCTGTTTCGTCCGACGGTATATTCAATAGCACATCTATTATTTTAGGAACATTTGTTCGCTTTGTCAATAGTTTTAATAAATTTAATATTATTTTTATATTTTCTATTGACTTTTTTAATAGTATCACTCATAATATTATCGTAAAAAGATTTTATAAGGTGAAATTTATGACGATTATCAAAGATCTGAGACTAAAACGAGGAATAACCCAGCGTGAGCTTGCATCGCTGTGTAACGTTCATCAGACCGCTGTCAGCCAATGGGAAAAAGGACGTACCCTACCCGACAAAAATGCATTAATAAAACTTTCGGATATTTTTGGGGTATCAATCGATACTCTTATGAAAAAGAATACACCTGCAAAGCCGAACAGCATCCCTGTTCTTGGATATGTCCGTGCCGGCTGTCCTGCTGAAGCAATTGAAAATATAATCGATTATGAAGATATTTCTCCTGAAATGGCAGCCAAAGGTGAACATTTCGGACTCAGGGTTGTTGGCGACAGCATGACACCGCGAATATGTCAGGGTGACGTTGTAATTGTCCGTAAACAGAATTATATAGAAAACGGAGAAATCGGAGTTGTTCTTATCAACAATCTTGATGCAACCATTAAAAAGGTAATAAAAAACGGTACCGGGCTTACCCTGATACCGTTCAACAATGATTATGAACCTCTTGTTTTCACTGCAGAGGAAATTGTTACTCTTCCCGTTACAATTATCGGCAAAGTGGTCGAGCTAAGAGGAAAATTTTAACAAAAAAAGCGACTTGCAAATGCAAGTCTCTTTCTGATTTTATAATTCTGCGTAAGCATCTTTTACTGCATAGTATGAGGGCTTCGGATCACCGTTATAATCTACAAGACCCCACTTTGTTTCAACCGGACATTCTACCTGACCGCAAACATAACAGTCACCGCTGTCCTGCCAGCAGTAAACGAACATACCGATAACGTAGTCAAGATCTGCTACCATCGGAATTGTATCCTCAAAGAATTTTGCCTGACCTTCGGGCGTATGCTCGTATCTGTAAAGACCGAATCCTTCCTGAAGTTCACAGTAAAGATGATTACTGTACTCACCATCAAAAATAAGGTCGCCCTTTTCTTCGTCAGAACGGTCACTGTAATCTTCAAGAATTTCTTCCTTCATATCTTTCGGAAGCTTATTAATGAAGTTGTTTATATCAGCACGAGCTTCGTCTTCACTGTTATAGCCATACTGCTGAAGAATTGCTGTTTTCTCTTCTTCTGATTTCGGTTCACCGAGACCTATATAACCGAATTCACAAAGAATAATAGGTTTGTTTGTTACACGACGGACAAAATTGAGAATAGTCTTGTACTGAAGCGGTGTTTTGAGTACCGGCTCAAAACAGCCAAGATACATATCAACACCGACATAGTCACAATATTTGTTATATTTCATCATTTTGAACGGTAAAGTAGCAATTGAAAGACCGCCGAGATTGTAGCCGATAATAACATCGCCTCTTATCGGATACATAGCCTCAAGCTGCATACCGATAAATTCAGCTGCTTCATCAAGTGTGAGAGGCAATGTAAAACGATCGATACCCATTTCGTTAGTAACCTGGAATGCACCGACGATGTCCTTGAGATCTTCAACGTAAAAACGTGCAATATCCTGAATCGCTTCTCTGTCTGCAGGATCACGCGGATCAAGACCATATTCCATATAATCTTCAGGATACGGAGTAATGCCAAAAATTCTTACACCGTTTTCAGCAAACTCTTTAGATTCTTCTTTCCAGTTAATGTAACTTTTTGAAAGATTACCGTCTGCATCGTAAGGAAACGGAATATCGTCACGGAACCACTCAATGTTGCCTTCGTTAAGCAACTCGTAGTCAGGCTCCGCATGGCAGACACCCTTCATAAATCCGTCAACTTTTTCTTCCGCTACGGTAACATTATCGTCAAATCTCGCAAACGGAGTTCCGACAATCATCGTAAGAAACGGTGTGATAATTGTGAGTAATAAAGCTATAATTTTCATACAATCTTCCCCTTTTGTGATATAAATCATACTAACACAAGAAAACTGTATTATCAATAACATTTCTAAATAAAATGTCGGTTATTATACAAATCCGCAACAATGTATAGCTTATAAACATAAAAAAAGAGGTAAGCCTTGCGACTTACCTCTTTAAAAGTTAGGTTAATTATTCGTTGATAGCTGTAACAACGCCTGAACCAACTGTACGGCCACCTTCACGGATAGCGAAACGAAGACCTTCTTCGATAGCGATCGGAGTGATGAGCTCAACGTTCATTGTAACGTTGTCACCAGGCATACACATTTCAACACCATCAGGAAGGTTGATCACGCCTGTAACGTCTGTTGTTCTGAAGTAGAACTGAGGACGATAGTTGTTGAAGAACGGTGTATGACGGCCACCTTCGTCCTTATTAAGAACGTAAACCTGACCAGCAAACTTTGTGTGCGGCTGGATTGAGCCGGGCTTTGCAAGAACCTGACCACGCTCGATGTCTGTTCTCTGGATACCACG
>JAZRNR010000153.1:0-8292 GCA_045648305.1 Acutalibacteraceae bacterium | reverse complement strand
TGTTGTGTCAGCAACAACTGTCTGACGAAGACCTCTTTTACGCTTTGTTGTCTTCTTGTTAAGGATGTGTGACTTGTTAGCGTGGCCACGGATCGGCTTACCGTTCTTAGAGAGCTTAAAGCGCTTCTTAGCACCGCTGTGTGTTTTAATTTTAGGCATGGTTTTTTCCTCCTTATTAATTCTTGGATGATTTGGCTGCTAAAAACATCAGCATCGAACGTCCTTCGAGTTTTGCGGGTTTTTCAACTGTACCGAACTCGCTGCAGGCATCTGCAAACTTGCTCATTGTTACCAGACCGTTTTCCGGGTGGGCCATTTCACGGCCGCGGAATCTGATTGAAACCTTAACTCTGTTACCACCCTTCAAGAACTTGATAGCGTGGCCAACCTTTGTTTCAAAGTCGTGTGTGTCGATGTTGAGTGACAAACGAACCTCTTTGATTTCAATAACTCTTTGGTTTTTCTTGGCTTCTTTTTCGCGCTTTGCCTGTTCAAAGCGGTACTTGCCGTAATCCATAATTTTGCAGACAGGCGGTTTTGCCTGAGGCGCAATTTTAACAAGGTCAGTGTTCTTTTCTTCTGCAAGGCGTAAAGCTTCTTCAATCGGCATAACGCCAAGCTGATTACCTTCGGAGTCGATTACTCTGACTTCCTTGTCGCGGATTTCTTCATTGATCTGAGTTTCTTTCGTAGCGATGTTCAAGCACCTCCAAATGCTTAATAATAAAATCAAAGCACGGATGGAACATACCCCACCCGTGCAAAATCACATAATACAAGACGGAAAACCGCCATTGAATATTGACCGCACGGACGAGACCGTTAAGGTGGGAACGAACCATTCCACTTTGTTGTGCAAGTATTTTAACACTATATCCGTGGTTTGTCAATACCTTTTTTTGAAAAATTATCGTGAAGAAAGAATCTTCGTTACGCCTGTAAAAATCAGCGTAAAGAACACCTGCATAAGGATTATAAATATCGCAGGCAAGTCTGCCACAACATTAATAATTGACAGGATAAGCACAATCGCAAAACTCATAAGTATTCCGATAAGCATAAGTGTGTTTGATATTTTAAACACATGGCGAAGCATATCGGCAACACATAACGTTCTCATAAATGTATATGGCGTGCCGTCGTTAATCGCAACCGCCCTCGAATTGAGTTTCGGACGTGATTTGTACTTTTTGAAAATACGGCTTGATGAAGAATTGAGAATTTTTATGTTATCAAGACGCATATCGTAGCAATGCGAAAGCATTACATCAGTTACATTCGGGTCGCAGTTACGTACAAGAATCGTAACACCTGCATCACGAAGCTTTTTAAGATAAGGCACAAGCTTTTTGTTCGGTGCATAGTCAACAACCATCATTGCAGCAAGCTTGTTTGCGATTGCAAGATATATTACCTCGTGACCTGAAATAAGATATCTGTCTTCGTCAATTGTTCCCGGCACATCCACGTTATGGTTAAGCATCATCTGCCTTGTGCCGAGGATTACCTTCTGATTGTAAATCCAACCGGAAACGCCAAGCTTTTCTTCATAGTTGAAGGATTTAACCGTTGGAAGAATATCACGTCTGTTAACAACCATCTGATCAAAAACGCCCGTCAACGGACCGCCCGAACGGATAACCATTGCCGCAGCATAAAGCATTGCATCGTCCACACGGACATTTTTAAAATCTTTAAAGCCGTGCATAGCACAAAGATTCTGATCAAACAAATCTTTACTGTCAAGAACGATTGTATTTGTTCGGCAAAGCTCATTTACCGCATCCTGGCAAGAAATCATACCGCCAAGCTTATTAAAAGACTTGTTTGCCCAGCGAAGCGGAAGCTGAACGAGAAGAGTTGCATAAATCGGCACACAGGTTGCAAGCGTTACAACAAATGCCGCAAAACCTACGGGGAAATTTCCGCTGACTGCCCAGGAAATTATGAAATTTATAAGTCCCATAATTGATATAATGAAAAACATAAATTTCATATTTTTATCAGTATGGGTTTCACTTGTACAAAGTTCAATAAGATGCGACGGAAAACGTGTTTTTCCCGAATAACGGATTCGAGGACTCGGCACTTTAACGTGTTTGCCGAATTCAACTACGTCCTTGTCGTCCATTATAGCGTCTATACAGTAAAGACTATCCTTATTTATTCCCGTGCACATTTCGAGTGCATCAGAAGTTCTGCTGAAAGTAATATAAGCACTGAGTTCAGCAAGAAGAAGCGACGCAACACCTGCTCCAGCAAAAACACTGACTGTGTTCTTATCAAGGAAATAAAGAACAAACATAAGAAGAGTCTGCACAAAGCAGAGTACGGACACAACAGCCGCCGCTGAATTTACAGTAAACTTCTTCTTTTTAAGATTTTCAAAAGCAGAAGCAATCATCTGGTTGCTTGTAATAAGTGATGCAACAATCGTTACAAATCCCGAAAAAATTGTAAGGATATTGTCACCAGCAACAGTTGTATGAGCAGCCGCCGCAATACTTGTAAGCATTGCAAAAGCAAGAAGTGCAGCCTGGATTATTACGCGGTGCACACTTTTTTCCTTCTGTGTGTTCAGATACCTGCGGACTCGTCTTGCATCCTTGATCTGAGAATATTCAACGCCTACAAATTCAGGCTCTTCCTTACGGCGCGGTCTGTCATCATTCGTCCCGAACAGATCGCCAAGACGCTCTTTTTCACTGTCTGTACCATAGGGATCGTTTTCGTTTTCATCACCGAAGAGTACAAAGTTATCAATCTTTGCTTTTCTCTTTCTGAAAAGCTCTTTTTCCGCTTCGCTTTCTTCAATTTTTCCAGGCCTTTCGTGTTGATCAACGTCAACAAAGCCTTCCATTTTAATCTGTCCGCTTTCTTCCTCTTCGCGGATCTGCTTTCTGAAATCCTCGTTATACGGAGAATTTTCATCAAACACTTCTTCAACAGATACAATTGTCGGTGCACCTTCAAGGTCGGAATCGTCCTTGCTGATACCCTTTCGTATCACACGTCCGGGTTTTTCAAGCGAAATCGTCTTCGTTTTTCCGTCGGCACCGTCAACATCCGTTCCGAATTCACTCAGATCGCCGATTCGGATTGTTTCTCCGTTATAATCCTCATCGTCCATATAATCTTCATTTACGTCAAATTCATCTTCTTCGAATTCGTCAAACTCATCGTCAAGGAACAAGGACTGATTCTCCTGTTTTTGCGTACTTTTGAATGAATCAAAAAACTCCTTGCCTTTTTCCAAAAAGCTTTTCTTTGTGCCGGTCTTTTTTGCGACCTTTTTCTTTAAAGATTTTATTTTCTTTGCAGGTGCAGCCTCTTCACTGAAAATCGACCTGATCCTGTCCTTATTTTCGGCAGGTTCATTGGATTCAGAAATATCAACAACCTTGATATCTTCATCAAAGAAAGTTTCTTCATCTTCCTCTTCTTCCATAACAGGAATTGCAACAGTCTTTGTATATGCACTTTCCGTTTCCTGTGCTTTCACTTCAGACTGCATTTCTTCAGCAATACCAAGCAGACGGTCAATATCTTCGTTCGACCAGATTCTTGCAGGCTCACCATTTTCGTCAACGCCTTTCATCAGACGTTCTTCTCTTATTCCTTCAAGCAGACTTCGAAGTTCATCTCTGTTAAGTTCAGACAAGGTTTTCACCCCTTTGCTTTTATTCCTGCTCTCTGTCGTGCGACTTCGTACATAAGAACGCCTGCCGCAACTGACGCATTAAGTGAATTTATTTTGCCCTTCATCGGCATTGATACCGTAAAATCACATTTTTCTTTAACAAGACGGCTGATTCCTCTTCCCTCTGAACCGATTACAAGTCCGACACCACCGTCGTAATTAACGCTGCACCAATCCTCACCATCCATATCTGCGGCGTAGAACCAGACACCTCTTTCCTTAAGCTCGTCAATCGTCTGTGCGATATTTGAAACTCTTGCAACAGGCACATATTCAACGGCACCTGCCGAAGCCTTTCCTACAACGTAGCTGAGAGAAGCATTTCGACGCTTCGGGATAATAACACCGTGAACGCCCGTTGCCTCCGCCGTTCTGATAACAGCACCGAGATTGTGCGGATCTTCAAGCTCATCACATATAATAATGAAAGGCTTTTCGCCTCTTTCCTCTGCGAGTGCAAAGATATCTTCAACCGTCGAATACTCGTGTGATGCAGCATAAGCGGCAATACCCTGATGCACGGCACCGCCACACATAAGGTCAAGCTTCTTGCGGTCAACCTCTTTGATAACAACACCGAGGTCACGGCATTCCGCAATAATTCTGCCGATTGAGCCGTTTCTCTCGCCTTTTGAAACAAGCAGAGTATCAATTGCTCTTCCGCCTCTTAAAGCTTCGCTGACTGCATTTCTTCCGATTATTAAATCCTCACGGGGAGAAGTCATTTCTTTTTCCATATTACTCACCAAATTTTAAAAATATTAAATCAACATATTATAGCACGTCAGCACAGTAAATTACAATATGTTTTTTAAATCACCTATTTATGATATTTTTTCCGTTTTATCTGCAAGTTGATACGACACAATTTTTCGACCTGAAGTTATAGAATAGATAAAAACTTCAGGAAAGGACTAAAAATATGGAAATAACAAAGGTCAGGGATTTTGTTATCCGTAAAAGTGCCGATACAGTAAACTCTTTTGAATTTAATCCCGTTGTAAAAAGTCTGCTGACTTTCATACTGTCTTTTTTACTGACCAACCCTTTTGTTTCAGGCGAATTTTCACCGTTTGCCGTTTCCCTTGCCGCCGCATCTAATGTCGCAAATTCATTCTGGGCAGGAGCAGGAGGAATCATCGGTGCCTTTTTCTTTTTTGTCGGTACAGACTGTGTGAAATACTGTGCCGCTACACTTTTATGCATACTTATCCGCAATCTTTATGAAAGATATCTGCCCGAAGCTTCTCACAGCATCGCACTTCTGCTGAATTCTTTCTTCAGCCTTTTTCTTACAGGTGCGGCAATTATTCTTGCAACAGGCTTTGACATCGAAGCAATTCTTTCCGTTACATATGAATCCCTGCTCTGCTGTGCAGGTGCGTATATTTTCTTTCGTTCTGCGGAAATCGTCTGGGGCAGAAAAGAAGTTTCTTTTTTCACAACCTCAGAAATTCTTACTATTTTCCTTGCCGTCGGAATTATTCTTATGCCGTTTTACAAATACAAGCTTTTTCATCTTTCGCCCGTAACGGTTGTTTTTGCTTTTCTTGTACTGCTTTGTGCAAGACTCCGCAATTCAAACGGCGGTGCACTTTGCGGAATCTGTCTCGGCTCGGTTGCAGGACTAAGCGTTGAAATAGGACTTGTCAGTATCGGTTATGCGCTTGGCGGACTTATTGGTGGAGAATTTTCCCGAAAAGGCAAGCTTTTCTGTGCTGCAGGCTATCTTCTGCCTCTTACGGTATGTGCCTTTGCTGACGGCAACCTGACATCCTATATGGCAATCTTTGAAGGAATAATTGCCTGCTCTGTTTTTATTGCAATTCCCGAAAGCGTTTACGACTCTCTTTCTGCAAAGGTCAATACACCCATACCGACCTGCATAAGAAACGAAAGCTCACGGGAGCTGACAGGCAGGCTTATTGAAACATCAGACGCAATAAACGAAGTTTCTTCCTGCATCTCGACCGTTCAGAGCACGCTCAATCCGCTGATGCAGACACGGCTCAACCACGTTTTAAAAAGTGCATGGTGCAAGGTTTGTTCCGAATGTGAGCTGAAAGAAAGCTGCAGACCCGAAGTAAAAAATCCCACGGATGAGGACATAGAAAAAATTGCTCAAACGCTCTCCAACCATGCTGAGCTTGATGAAACACGCTTTCCGAAAGGCTTTTATACTTCTTGCTACAGCTTCAGCGAAATGCGAAGTGAACTTTACGACCGCTATCTTTCATTCGTTGCTTCACTCGGAGCACAAGGCAGAGTTGAACAGATTCAGGCTCTTATGTGCGAACAGTTCAGCAACATTGCGGACATTCTTAACAATCTCGCTACCGACTTTGACGAGGACATCAGAGCAAACGCCGACATTGCCGAGCTTTGTGCAAACGAGGCACGCGAATTCGGGCTTAATGTAAACACTGCGGATTGTTACCTTGATAAGTTCGGCAGAGCAACCGTTTCGCTGAATGTTAATCAGCCTAGGTCAGATTTTAATATAACAAATTTCACCCACAGTCTTTCAACCGTAACAGGCACAAAGCTCAATCTGCCCGACCTTGAAGAAGACGGTAAAAACAGTATCCTCACTTTCAGACAGAGTGTAGATTTCAACGTTGCAATCGGTGCAATCAGCCGTGCAACGGATGATGAACCCGTATGCGGTGACTATTACAGGAGCTTCAGAGATGCCGATGACAGATATATAGTAATTCTCAGCGACGGTATGGGGACAGGAAACCGTGCCGCTATCGACTCGGCAATGGCAACGGAGCTTTTTTCAAAGCTTGTGAAGTCAGGTGTCAGCTTTGACTGTGCTCTTTCCATAACCAATTCCGCCCTGCTTGTCAAAAGCACGGACGAATCTCTCTCCACGCTCGACGTTGTATGTATCGACCTTTACACAGGCAAGGCAGATTTTATGAAAGCCGGTGCGGCAGCAACGTTTATCCGTCACAAAGACAACGTGGCACAGCTCGAACAGACTTCTCTGCCGATAGGTATTCTCAAAGATGTCAGTTTTTCAAATGCAACAGCAAACCTCGCTAAAGGAGATATAATATTAATGGTATCCGACGGTGTGCTTGGCGACTGTAACAACTGGATTCAGCACGAGCTGCGGACGTGGGACACAAGCAATTCTCCCGATGACCTTGCGCGCTTCATCATCAACTCCGCGTGTGAAAGAAAAATCGGCAAGCACCTTGACGATATGACAGCAATTGCGGTTTATATTGAATAAAATTATCTTGCTTTAAGCCGTTCATCCTTGTATAATGTAGGGAGTATTGAAAAACGGATGTGATTTTTTGGCACAGATACTTGCAACAACAATGGCGGTTTTCGCCGTAATAGGTGCACTTGACAAGGTCTTCGGCAACAAGCTGAAGCTCGGTGACGAATTTGAAAAAGGACTGACAACTCTCGGACCGCTTTCTCTTTCAATGCTTGGCATGATGACGATTGCCCCTGCCCTTGCCGACCTGCTTCTGCCTGTCATCACGCCCGTCGCAAATCTTTTTCATTTTGACCCGTCTGCACTTGCAGGTATACTTATCGCAAACGATATGGGCGGTGCGGCTCTTGCAGATTCAGTAGCTTCCTATGAAATTCTCGGAGCATTTCACGGACTTTGTGTTGCTTCAATGCTCGGTGCTACAATATCATTCACTATTCCCGTTGCACTTCAGTCATCAAAAAAAGAAAATCACGACGACGTTCTTTTAGGACTTCTCTGCGGTATCTGCACAATTCCGCTCGGTTGTTTTGTGTCAGGTGTTACAATGGGTATTTCACCGTTGACGGTTATTCTTAACCTTATCCCTGCCCTTCTTATTTCTGTTATCATTATTATCGGTCTTATTAAATTCCCGAAAATCACAATCAAAATCTTTTCCGTTTTCGGTAAGTTTATTTCAATCCTTATCACCTGCGGTCTTGCTCTTGGTATTTTCCAGACACTTACAGGTAAAATCATTCTTCAAAACACAGCACCTCTTATGGAAAGTGCTATGACCGTTTTCACAATCTGCATTACTCTCGCAGGAACATTCCCGCTTATTGCAATTATTTCAAAGCTTCTTAAGAAGCCTCTTTCTGCACTCGGCAGAAAGCTCAGCCTTGACGAAAGCTCCGTTGTCGGTCTTATCGCAACGCTCGCAAATTCAATTGCTACAATGGAAAGTGCAGACAGAATGAACCGCAAAGGCAGAGTAATGAACCTTGCATTCGCAGTTTCTGCCGCATTCGTTTTCGGTGATCACCTTGCATTCACTCTTTCTTATAATGAAAAGCATATCGTCCCCGTAATCGTCGGTAAACTCGTTGCAGGATTCTCCGCTTTAGCTGTCGCAATTATTCTTGAAAAGAAAACCGCAAAAGCAAAATAAAAAAACTTTAAAAAATTTTTAAAAAAGTGTTGACAAATCCGTTTTCCGTGTGTATAATAACTCTTGTTCTTTAGCGGAATTGTGTAACGGTAGCACGACAGACTCTGACTCTGTTTGTTGGGGTTCGAATCCCTATTCCGCTGCCAAATACGATAAATCCGAACTCTTTAGCCATAGTCGGCGAAGCGTTCGGATTTATTT
>JAZRNR010000152.1:0-15992 GCA_045648305.1 Acutalibacteraceae bacterium | reverse complement strand
ATTTTGAAGATATATGGTACTACATTGATACTAATCCGCAAAGGTGGATTGAAAAATATAGTGGTAAGTAAATCACATTCAGAGGAGAATGAATATGTTATATACAAGCACTCGTGACAAGAGTATAAAAGTCAGCTCATCGGAAGCTATTGCTCACGGTATTTCTGCCGAGGGCGGTCTTTTCGTGCCCGAGTCAATTCCGCAGATTTCAATGGACGATATCGTCCGTATTTCCAAGCTCGATTATATCGACAGAGCAAAGGAAATTCTTTCTCTTTATCTCACAGATTTTACTGCAGAGGAAATTGATTCCTGCGTAAGAGGAGCTTACGAAGAAGGCTTCTCAAGCGAAAAGGTTGCTCCGCTTCACACACTCACAAAGGGTACTGAAATCCTTGAGCTCTGGAAGGGTCCGACATGTGCATTCAAGGATATGGCGCTTCAGCTTCTTCCGCACCTTCTTACGGTTGCTTCTTCAAAGTCAACTCCCGATAAGGAAATTGTTATCCTCGTTGCAACATCAGGCGACACAGGTAAGGCTGCACTTGAGGGCTTCAAGGATGTTAAGAATACAAGAATTCTTGTTTTCTATCCTAACGACGGTGTAAGCCCGATGCAGAAGCTTCAGATGACAACTCAGGAAGGCTCAAACGTCGGCGTATGTGCAATTGAAGGTAACTTTGACGATGCACAGTCAGGTGTTAAGAAGATTTTCACAGACAAGGCTGTTGCAGCAAAGCTCGAAGAAAAGGGAATGATGTTCTCTTCAGCTAACTCAATCAACTGGGGACGTCTTGTTCCGCAGATTGTTTATTATGTTTCTGCTTATTGCGATATGCTCGAAAAGGGTGCAATCAATGCAGGCGACGAAATCAACGTTGTTGTTCCGACAGGTAACTTCGGTAACATCCTTGCTGCTTACTATGCAAAGGAAATGGGCGTGCCGATGAAGAAGCTCATCTGTGCATCAAACGCAAACAACGTTCTTACAGATTTCCTCAAGACAGGTCATTACAACCGCAAGAGAGATTTCTACACAACAATTTCTCCGTCAATGGATATCCTTATTTCATCAAACCTTGAAAGACTTCTTTTCCTTCTTTCAGGTATGGATGACGCTCTTGTACGCGAGTGGATGGGTTCACTTTCAAACGACGGTGCTTATAACGTAAACGACGAAGTTTTTGCAAAGCTTCAGGAGCTCTTTGATGCAGGCTGCTGCGACGATGAGGGCACAAAGGCTTGCATCGCAAGAACTTTCGAAGAAAATTCATATCTCTGCGATACACACACAGCTGTTGCAGTTTCAGTTTATGAGGATTACAAGGCTGTTACAGGTGACGAAACACCGACAGTTATCGCTTCAACGGCAAACCCGTTCAAGTTCGGCAAGGCTGTTCTTGATGCAGTCCGTCCGGGTATGAGCGAGGGCATGGACGAGTTCGATATGGTTCTCGGCCTCAAGGTTGAAACTGGCGAAGATTGTCCTCCGCAGCTTGCAGACCTTAAGGGTAAAACACCAAGATTCACAGGCTGCTGCAAGAAGGAAGATATGGAACAGGTTGTTTTCGATATGCTTAAATAAAAACAAAGGCGTACTTCTGAAGTACGCCTTTATTTTGAAACAATTACTTGCTCACGTTGCCGTTCGGCTCAAATGTTGCACAGATTGTTTCTGCACAGGTGCATGCACTTGAAGGGCCGACTTCGATATGACCTGCAACACACTTGCAGCCGTCTTCATTGTAAACGCAGTTGTGAGCATTACACTTGATTTCTTTGATTTCCTTTTTCATAAATCATTTACTCCTTGAGATTTTTTGAGTGACAAAACGTCACATTGTTATTATTCTTTTTTATTTTTTGAATATACTGAAAAGAGGTGAAAAACTTTGTCCTTGTTTGCGATTGCTGATACACATCTTTCATTTTCCTGTGACAAGCCGATGGATATTTTCCGCGGTTGGCAGAATTTTGAAAAAAGACTCGAAAAAAACTGGAATTCCGTTGTCGGTGAGGACGATTTTGTTATCATTCCGGGCGATGTTTCGTGGGGAATGAATATGGACGAAACGCTTGAAGATTTCCGTTTTCTTGATTCGCTCAACGGAACGAAAATCATAATGAAGGGTAACCACGATTATTGGTGGTCAACAAAAAGCAAGACAGAAAAGTTTTTTGCCGAGAACGATATAAAAACAGTGAAGGTGCTTTTCAATAACGCTTACAGAATGGGCGATTACACCGTCTGCGGCACAAGAGGCTGGTTTTTTGATTGCGAAAAAAAGGAAGACGAAAAAGTTCTTCTTCGCGAAGCGGGCAGGCTTAAAATGTCGCTTGAAGAAGCCGCAAAGCTTGGCGGTGAGCCGATAATTTTCCTGCACTATCCGCCCGTAAGTATGACACAGACCTGTCAGGAGATTTACGATATAGTTGTTTCGTCGCCTGCAAAGCGCTGTTACTACGGTCATCTTCACGGCCATTCGGTTAACTGGGCTTTCAGGGGAGAGCGCGACGGAGTTAATTTTGACCTTGTGTCCGCGGATTTTCTTGAATTTTGTCCCAAATTAATTGCAAAATTTTGATAAAAAGTCAAAAATATATAAAAAAGGTATGGAAATCCAAATAACTATCTGCTATAATAATCGGGTTAATAGGTATTTGTGGGAGTATCGCTCACAGCGTAATGCCAAACAGGAGGAAGTTTTTAATGTTAAAATCAGCTAACAAGACAGAAACAAACATTTACACACTTGAAGTTGCGGTAAGCGCAGAGGACTTTAAGGCTGCAATTCTTAAGGCTTACAACAAGCAGAAGAATAAGATTCAGCTTCCCGGCTTCCGTAAGGGCAAGGCACCTCTTGCAATGATTGAAAAGTTCTACGGCAAAGAGGTATTTTACGAGGATGCACTTGATATAGTTTATCCCGAAACAGTAGGCGCAGCTATCGAAGAAGCAGGCATCAATCCTGTTGCACCTCCGCACGACGTTGAGGTTACTAAGATGGACGAAACAGGCGTTGAAATGACACTTAAAATCACAGTTATGCCTGAAATCACAATCGACGGCTATAAGGGCATCGAAGCAAACAAGGGCGACGCTTCTGTTACAGCAGACGACGTTAAGAAAGAGCTTGCTTCAATGCAGGAAAGAAATTCTCGTACAATCACAGTTGAGGATGCAAGAAAGGCAAAGAAGAACGACATCGCAGTTATCGATTTCGAAGGCTTTGTTGACGGCGTAGCATTTGACGGCGGCAAGGGCGAAAACTTTGACCTTACACTTGGCTCAGGCCAGTTCATCCCCGGCTTTGAAGATCAGGTTATCGGCAAGAAGGCAGGCGAGGAATTTGACGTTAACGTTACATTCCCCACAGAGTACGCTCCCGAGCTTGCAGGTAAGGATGCTACATTCAAGGTTAAAATCCACGAGCTCAAGGTTAAGGAGCTTCCCGCACTTGATGATGAGTTTGCAAAGGACGTAAGCGAATTCGATACACTCGCTGAGCTTAAGAAGAGCATCAAGGCTGACCTTGTAAAGACAAAGACAGAGCAGATCGACAGAGAGTTCGAAAGCGCAGTTCTTGAAAAGGTTGTTGAACTTGTTGAAGGTGAAATTCCTGAAGTTATGTACGACAACAAGCTTGAGGACGACGTTAAGGAATATGAGCAGAGACTTGCACAGCAGGGCATCGGCCTTGATATGTACCTTCAGTATATGGGTATGGACAAGGATGCTTTCAAAGAGAGCATGAGAGCTAACGCTGTTAAGCAGGTTAAGCTTCAGCTTGCTATCGATAAGATTGCAGAGCTTGAAAAGATTGAAGCTACAGATGATGATGCTGAAGCAAAGATCAAGGAAATGGCTGATATGTATCAGATGGAAGCTGAGCAGATCAAGAAGTTCATCCGTATCGAAGACGTTAAGAAGGACGTTGTAGGTCAGAAGACAGTTGACTTCCTTGTATCAAAGGCAAAGGCAATCGTAGCAGAGAAGCCGAAGAAGGCTCCCGCAAAGAAGGCTGCAAAGAAGACAGAAGAAGCAGCTGAATAATCAGACGTTTAATTGTCAATATTAATGCAAATGGATGGCTTTTGCCATTCATTTGCCATTCTTGAAACTATTTTTTGAAACGGAGGATACAAATATGGCTTTAGTACCTTATGTTATTGAACAGACCAACAGAGGTGAAAGACAGTACGATATTTTTTCAAGACTTCTCAACGACAGAATTATCGTTCTTTCAGACGAGGTTAACGATGCAACTGCAAGCCTTGTTGTTGCACAGATGCTTTTCCTTGAAGGTCAGGACCCTGATAAGGACATCAGCCTTTACATCAACAGCCCCGGCGGCTCCGTAACTGCAGGTATGGCGATTTACGACACAATGCAGTACATCAAATGTGATGTTTCAACAATTTGTATGGGTATGGCTGCATCAATGGGTGCATTCCTTCTCTCATCAGGTGCAAAGGGCAAGAGATTCGCTCTTCCCAACAGCGAAATTATGATTCACCAGCCGCTCGGCGGTGCAAGAGGCCAGGCAACTGAAATCAAAATTGTTGCTGACCACATTCTTAAGACAAGAGAAAAGCTCAACAGAATCCTTGCTGAAAACACAGGCAAGAGCATTGAGCAGATTGCTCTTGACACAGAAAGAGACAATTACCTTTCAGCTCAGGAGGCTATGGATTACGGCCTTGTTGATAAGGTTCTCTACAAAAGATAAATCAGAGGTGTAACGATGCCGAGAGATGACGAAAGACGCGAAAAAAATGTCCGCTGTTCCTTCTGCCACAAAACTCAGGCTCAGGTCGACAGAATAATTGCCGGTGACGGTGTTTACATCTGTAACGAATGTGTTGAGCTTTGTCAGGCTATTATTGAAGAGGAAACAGCAGGACGTAATTCCCGCAAAAAGAAGCAGAAGGATATTGTTCTTCCTTCTCCGATGGAAATTAAAAAAGGTCTTGACGAATATGTCATCGGTCAGGATGAGGCTAAGGTCGCTTTGAGCGTTGCCGTTTATAATCACTATAAACGTGTGTTCAAGGCTTCTGAAACTGATGTCGAAATCCAGAAGAGTAACATTCTTCTTCTTGGCCCTACAGGTGTCGGCAAGACGATGCTTGCACAAACTCTTGCAAAAATCCTCAACGTTCCTTTTGCAATTGCGGATGCAACAACTCTTACTGAAGCAGGTTACGTTGGCGAAGATGTTGAAAACATTCTTCTCCGTCTTATTCAGGCTGCCGATTTCGATATTGAAAAGGCAGAGCAGGGTATTATTTACGTTGACGAAATCGATAAGATTGCACGTAAGTCTGAAAACCCGTCGATCACACGTGATGTAAGCGGTGAGGGCGTTCAGCAGGCACTTCTTAAGATTATTGAAGGAACTGTTGCGAATGTTCCTCCCCAGGGCGGAAGAAAGCATCCTCAGCAGGAATGCATTCAGGTCAACACTTCAAATATTCTTTTCATCTGCGGCGGTGCATTTGACGGAATTGAAAAAACGGTTGAAAAGCGAATCGGCGGTTCAGCACTCGGTTTCGGTGCGGACGTAAAGAGCAAGGAAGAGTTTTCAATCGAAAACGCAGTTTCAAAGGTTATTCCGCAGGATATCACAAAGTTCGGTCTTATCCCCGAGCTTGTCGGCAGACTTCCGGTTATAACAACTCTTAAGGAGCTCGACGAGCAAGCACTTGTCAAGATTCTTACAGAGCCGAAGAATGCAATCGTGAAGCAGTATCAGTCACTTCTTGAAATGGACGGCGTAAAGCTTGAGTTCACTCCCGAAGCGCTTATTGCAATTGCGAAAAAGACACTCGAAAGAAAAACGGGTGCCCGCGGTCTTCGTGCGGTTATGGAAACCCTCCTTATGCCGATTATGTATGCTGTGCCGAGCGACAAAACAATCGTCAGCGTGCAGATAACAGAAAACTGTGTCAACGAAAACGAAGCTCCGTTGGTTGAACACAAAGGCAAAAAGAAAGAAGCATAATTTAAAGCAGTAACTTTCAGTTGGAAGTTACTGCTTAGTTTTTTATTATCTGACAAATTCGGGTTTGTTGAACTCTTGGTTTTCCACCTCATCCGTCATTTTCTTACGAAAATGCCACCTTCCCCTCGAGTGGAAGGCTGAAAAACAGCATAAGTCCAAGGCTTCCCCTTGAGGGGAGGCTCCGCCGCAGGCGGGGGTGAGGTGTAGGTTGCAACGCAACCGTGATTATATTTCAGAGTCGCAGACCCTCACTTATTCACTCTTACTTCTTACTTATTACTTATTACTTTCGGGATTCATCCCGCCAAACCCGAATTTGTCAAACAAACAAAAAGAAAAGGCTGAGCCGAAGCTCAGCCTTTATGTAATTAGTTAACTCTTAAGGATTAAAGAGTCGGGAGAAGTCCAAGAAGAACGTCGTTAAGACCCTGGAAGAATGTGATGATCTTAATAGCCTGCTCGATAGCCCAAGCCTTAAGTCTCTCTTCCCATGTGGGTACCGGAGGAGCGATGATGAGGTGACCTGAAACAACGTAAAGAACGCCGTCGTTAGCCCAGATCTGCTCTGCCTCAAATGTTTCCGGATTCATGATTTCGATCGGAGCACCAAGTGCAAACATAGCGTACTCGTTTTCGAAATAAAGGAACCACTGAGGATCAGTGATTGTGAGCTGGCAGTCCATAGCAGCGCCATCTTCGTCATAACCTGTGTACTCAGGTGAAACTTCAACTGTTACATAAGCGAGAACCATTGATTCCTGCTGGAAAACTGACATATCGTCTGTCTTGAAACCAAACATATTAGTGTTGGGGTCTTCGAATACAGCTACGTCAGCACCGATGAGGCTGTAACCTGCAAGAGCTTCAGCTTCAGCAGAAGCCTTGATGCCTGTGATTGTCATGTAGTCAGCTGCAGCGCCTTCAATAGCAAAGTTCATACCAATAATAGCATAGCCTTCGATTGACGGTGTGTAGTTTGATACGATGTAAACAGGGATCTCGTAGATGCCGCCTGCTTCAACGTATGTGTTCTCACTTACAAAGTAGATTTCGTTCTCTGTCTGTGCCGGGAACTCAGGAAGAAGGATACCTGTGTTCTCTTCTTCACCCTCAGCAAAAGCTGTAAGACCGAGTGTGAAAACCATCATTGCTGCGAGAAGGATTGCTAAAATCTTTTTCATAGTAGATTTCTCCTTTTCATTTTTTTGCGTTTTTCACGCTTCTTATTTTACGTCACTTTTTACTGATTTCACAGCGAGAGTGACGTATTTTCTATATATTAGCACAAGGTTTTTGATTTATAATTCCAAAAAAGAAAAATAATAAACTTTTTCAAAACTTATTTTTTGTCACAAACAGCCTGCATAACCTTGTTGGAAATCTTACCGGCGGTCGCAAGTCCATATCCTGAATTTTCCGCAACACAGACCACAGCATATGGTGTTTCGAGGTCAGCAGAGAAGCCTACAAACCAGGAATGTGACTCTCCGTTATCAATCTGTGCAGTTCCTGTTTTTCCGCACATTTTCAGTCCCGGGAAGGTTGAATCGCCGTAATAATTAACAACATTGGAGCGCATATACTCTCTCATAAGGTTTGCGACGGTGCTGTCAAGATTTATTGCTTCGGTTTGCACGGTCTGCCCGAGCTGTGTAACCTTGCCTGAGGGAGATGTGATTGAAGCAACGTAATAAGGCTTGATTGCCGTTCCAGCGTTAGCGATTGCACCCATAATTGTCATCATATGGCACGGATTCGCGAGTGTTGTATACTGTCCGATACCTGCCCAGCCGAGGTCAACGGCAGACGTTTTGCTTACGTCAAATATACTCTTTGCAACGGGAGTCTGTCCGAGGCTTTCCTTGACGTTGAAGCCAAGCTGTTCAGCAGTCTGAGTCAGCTTGTTTTTGCCGAGTTCGATCGAAAGCTCTGCAAATGCACTGTTGCACGAACGGTTGAATGCCTGTTCAAAAGTAACCGTGCCGTGAACATCGTTACAGATAACGTCGCCCGAAGATGTATGGTATTTTCCCGTACACTTGAATGTTCTTGAGCTGAGGTCGGGAATGTTCTGTAAGGCACAAATAGCCGTAACAGCCTTGAATGTTGAGCCGGGTGTGTAAACGCCCGAAATAAAACGGTTAAGGTAGACACCCTCATATTCAGGATTGTCCGTCATATTCGTCGGCTTGTTGTTCGGGTCATAGGTCGGCGTTGAAACCATACATATAATTTCGCCCGTGCGGTAATTGTAAACTCCGACGGTACCCTTCCTGTTTCCGAGTGCTTCGTATGCAACCTTGCAGACATTCGCATCAAGGGTGAGAGCAATATCGTTTCCTTTGCCGAATTTTTTCAGGTTGTAAACACCGTTTACGAAGTCGTAACCCGAAAGCTCGGAGCTGTAAATCGACTGAACACCCGTTGCGATAAACGAAGCCGTATCGCCGACAGCGTGAAGTGTTGATTTTCGGATAGATTTGCTCTCGTTATATTTACGTTTTCCGTCCTCGCTGTATGCAAGCGGAGTTCCGTTGCGGTCATAAATCGAACCTGCATTGGCAATCTGACCCGATGAATATACGTGGCGGTTAACTGTTTTTGCTGCCCATTCGTCACCGTTTGTATAGAAAGAGAAAACCATAAATCCGAGGCCTACGATAAAGGTAAGGATGAAAATATAAAGAACATAAGCTCGTTTTGTCGTATTGTTCATCGCGGTGTCCTCCTGTTTTCCGGAGTTCTTCGTGACGAAGACTGTCGCTGTGACTGCCGCTGCGTTGTCTGCCGCTGCGGTGTCGCCTGACGTGAAGCGGTCTGCCTCGGTGAAGCCTGACGTTGAGGAGCCTGTCGCTGTACTGTCTGCCTTGGCTGAGTCTGTCGCTGAGGCTGACGTGAAATGGGAATGTCATTTTTTGAGCTTACCGAAGCTCGCTGAACTCTTGTGGTTTCAACGGGCTGCTGAGCCTGCTGCCTCTGGCGGGTACGTGTTGCTTCGCCCGAAACGTTTCTTGCTCTTCTCTGCGGAGCTCTGCCGATACGGATATCGGGCGGATAAAGCGGATGATCGGGAAGAATCGTCTTTGAAAGCTTCGGATAAGTTCGTATATCAGCCGCCTTGATAAATGCGATAAGACCCCACGAACAAATCATACTTGAACCGCCTCGGCTGATGAACGGAAGCGTAACGCCCGTAAGCGGAAGAATGTCCGTTACACCGAAAATATTAAGTGCCGTCTGGAAAAGCATAAGTCCTGCGGCAGCACAGGCGGCAATTGCATAAAATGCGGAACGCGTTGTTCGCGCAACCTTGATTGCATAAAGAAGAATAAAAACATACGAAAGGACGATGAGCAGAGCAACAATCATTCCCCACTCTTCACAAATCATTCCGAAAACAAGGTCGGTTGTTGAAGCAAAAATATGCTTCAGGTTTCCGTTGCCGATACCCAATCCGAAAAGACCTCCGCTGACGGAATAAATCAGCACTCGCGTCTGTTGCATACCCGCTTCGTTCATCTGTTCCCAGATGTGGCGGTAGGTTGAAAATCTTGCGGCAACCGTCGGACGGAAAAGGATAATCATAACCGCACCGAGAGCCGCAACAACGCAGACAAGCGCAATTGTTCGCATATCGCCCGAACGCATAAACGCGATAATAATAAATGTAAAGAAGAATATGAGCGCTGTTCCGAAGTCACGCATAAGGAAAAGAGCACCGACACAGCCGACGGAGAAAATCAGGTATTTTGTAAGGCTCGTTGTGCGCTGAAGCTTATCAAGCGAAGCCGCACCGACAAAAATGAACGCCAGCTTAACAAGCTCGGACGGCTGGATTGAAAAGCCTGCAATCGTAATCCAGTTGAGTGCACCGTTCTTTGTTTCTGCAAGAAGGAGATTGACCGCAAGAAGACCGACGGCAACAACAGCAATCGGCATTCGCAGCTTCATAACGATGTCTGTGCGACGCAGAATAATAATCAAAGCGATAAAAACGCACAGACCGAGAAGGATTGAAAAAACCTGCTTGATTGCATAGTCATCATAAACGCTTGCACAAACGGTCAGTCCGATTCCCGAAAAAAGGAAGCCGAGAATTTCAAGCTCGAAATTGTTCTGACCGCAGAAAACGGAAGCGATGAAAAAATAAATCCATTCAACAGCTATGTAACCTGCAAAGATGATAAGCAGCTTCATATTGACAGATTCGTTTGTTATAACAGGTGTTGCAGTAATTATCTGAAAAACCGTGACAAGAATCATCATAAGATTCCAGTTAAAACGTTTGTTGAGTTTTTCGTTGTCCATAATGCGCCTCCTTCCGTTTAACAAACCGATATAGAGTAATTATAACACGGAAAAGCAAATAAACTCAACCGTTTAGGAAAATTTTACATTAACTTAACAGATGGTTATATTAAACACTTGAAAAATAAGCTGTCTGTGGTAAAATCTAAAAAAGAAGGCGGTGATTTTTTGGCGAACATAAGAATTGATAACCTTTCGGGCGATACCGTAACGGTTTTTCTTGATGATAAGCAACAAACGGTTGAAGAAGACGGCAGAGTTACATTTGATTCACTTGAAAAGGGCTTGCACACTCTTCGTATTCACCGAACAAGAGTGCCTCTTGAAACAGCTTCCTTACAGAGCGAACAGGGAAAATCATTTCAGGAGCAGATGGAAGGCAAAAACAAAAGCCTTCATACTCCGCTTGATTATATAACGGAAGTTGACCTTAATTCGTCAAAGGCGGTTGTTACCGTCAGATCAGACATCACAGCAAAGGAAGGCAAGGGTCTTGACGTTATTTTTGCCTCATATTCCATAACGGCAACGGGAGCAAAGGTTGAAAACGGACACAAAAGTTTTGCAAATTCTGCGGTGAAGAAAGGCTTCGTTTCGTACGGCATTAAAAACACGCTTTTCCCGACGGGAGTCTGCGGAATAATTGTTCTGTTGCTTGCGGTTGTTTCTCTTGTCTGTGCGATTGCAGGCAAGCCGATTAACCTCGGCGGTACGGTGTTCACTCTTCCGTGGGCATCGGGACTGACTGCAGTTTCGGTTGCAGTCTGCGGTTATGCAATATTCTGTATTATAAATGTAATAAAAACAGCAAAAGATTTAAGCGAATAAAAGGAGGTTGCGATATGGGACGGATTCCTACCGAGCGAGTGCTCGACAAGCTTGACGAACACTTCAGCCGAAACGATTACGATTCAGCAGAAAAACATCTTTTATATTGGCTCGGCGAAGCAAAATTGATTGATGACAAAAGAAGTGCACTTCTTTTTCTCAACGAGCTTGCAGGCCTTTACCGCAAACTTTCAAAGGAAGAAAAAGCGATTGAAACCGTTTCATCCCTTCTTGACCTGATTGCAAAAATGGGGATTGAAAACAACGTAGGTGCAGGCACAACGTATATCAACTGTGCAACTGTATACAAGGCTTTCGGTAAAGCCGAAGAAGCTCTTCCGCTTTTTGAAAAAGCAAAAGACGTTTACGAAAAAAATCTTCCGTCGGACGACAAGCGATTTGGCGGACTTTATAACAATATGGCACTTGCTCTTGTTGACCTTGAGCGATTCAGCGAAGCTTACGAGCTTTACGAAAAAGCAATTTCCGTTATGGCAAATGCCGACGACGGTGACCTTGAGGTTGCAATAACTTACCTGAACATCGCAAGTGCGAAAGAAGCCGAGCTTGGTGCGGAAGAGAGCGAAGCACAAATCAGGGATTACGTTGAAAAGGCAATGGAAATCTTCGATGAACACGAAAACAGGGACGGATATTATGCTTTTGTCTGCGACAAGTGTGCATCCGTTTTCGGATATTTCGGTTATTTTATTTACGAAAAAGAGTTAGAAATGAGAGCAAGGGAAATTTATGAAAGGTCTTGAACTTTCTGAAAAGTTTTATTATGAATACGGCGAAAAGATGATTAAAGAAAACTTTGCCGATGTTGAAAAATATCTTGCCGTCGGTCTTGCGGGAAGCGGTTCGGAATGTTTCGGCTTTGACGACGAAATTTCTCAGGATCACGATTTTGAGCCGGGATTCTGCATCTTTATCCCCGACGAAATTGATTCAAAAACGGAATTTCAGCTTGAAAGAGCTTATGCAAAGCTCCCGAAAGAATTTATGGGTTACTCACGCAGTCCGCTGAATCCCGTTGGCGGAAACCGTCACGGTGTTATTAAAATCAGCAGATTTTTTGAAGAAAAGACAGGAAGCAAAACTGCGGATATCCCCACCGTCGGATGGTTCTGCATTGCAGAGCAATTTCCTGCGGAAGCGACAAACGGAAAAATATTCTGCGATAATTTCGGGATGATGACACAGCTCCGTGAAAAAATCACCTATATGCCCGACGATGTACGCCTGAAAAAGCTTGCAGGAAACATCCTTCTTATGGCACAATCGGGACAGTACAATTATCCGCGTTGTATTAAACGTGGCGAAACCGCAGCTGCACAGCTTGCCGTCGGTGAATTTGTGAATACCGCACTGAAGGTGATTTTCCTTCTCGACAAAAAATATATACCGTATTATAAATGGACATTCCGTGCACTGAAAGACCTCGGAAAGCTCAGCGATTTGTACGATGATCTTGAATATCTTATTTCAAGCGACAACACTGAGGCTGAAAAAAAGCAGGAGATAATCGAAAAAATCTCCGCCCGCGTAATTGATGAGCTGAAGGCTCAGGAGCTGACAAAAACCAGCTCGCCGAACCTTGAACCGCACGCATATTCCGTCAACGATAAAATCAAGGATGGCGAAATCAGAAACCTGAACATTCTTTACGCGGTGTAATCCGAAACAATAACTAAAGAAAAAGCGATAGAAATCCGAAAAGGAAATCTATCGCTTTAATTATTTTACTTTAATTATTCGTTAACCGAAACTGCTAATCTTTTTAATCAAACAATCAAAAATTAAAAAACGTTTCTTCCAAGTAAGCTCCGGGGTTATAAATCAGAATTACCGCGTCAGGATTGTAGTCCTCAATATAGTCTTTAATGGAGGAGTGATACAATCGGGGATCTATCATTATAATTTCCTTGGTAACCATAGCCAAATACGGAACTAATGCATTTGCATATGAATCTTTTATCACAAGAAAACGTTTATCAGAAACAGGCATTTTGTTTTCTATTTTCACCATGTGATAATCATTGCCCAAGTAAGATAAAAACGGATTTTTTTTGTAATAATCCCTTTGTAAATGTTCTCTGAAAATAAAAGTTTCTTCAAAAGAACCCTCTCTTGTTTCCTTTGCGTCGTTACTGTGAGTAATTTCGAAATAAAAAAGAGTGCTTGCGTTTGGCAGATAAATTTCAAAATCATCCCTTCCGGCAAATGATGAACCGATTTTTTTGCCTATACTACCTAAAAAAACGTTTTTATGAAGCTCCTGGGTGAATTTGTTTAGGTTCAAAATATTGTCATTAAGATTATACCCGTAAATACGGTTAAGTTCCTGAACAAGATATTGCGAGGAAATGAGAGCTGTTTCTGTGGTCCAATGGTGGTCAGTTCTGTAATGCCACTCTGAAGCGTTTTTACTCAGTTTTTCATTTTTTCGAAAATCAATAAAAGGAATTTCATTTTCACGAAGACATTCAACAATGCAGTCATTTACATTTTTATTTATCATGCCCAACGGATACTCTTCGGTCGTTATTTCCTTTGTAGGTGCTTGTGCCATCAAAAAATCGATTTCTTTTGTATCAAGCCATTCTGAAAAAGCTTTCATCGATTGCATCTGTTCTGAATAGGTATAAACTTTGTTTAGCTTTTCAAGAATCAAACGACCGTCTTTTGTTTTAAATAAGCTTTGCTCCGGATCTGTGGAGACAAGAATATCAGTATCGAGAATTTTTTGTGTAAGACCGTATAATTCGATAAAAAAGCCTGTTCGGGCGGGAGTGGTAATTTCTTCTTTCTCCTTTAACAAGCCTTCATAATAACCCTTAACCGTGTTGTCTGCAATGCTAACTATGGTTGAAATATTTAATTTTCCGGAAAGAATTCCGAGAAAGTCATTGTGACTATTTGTAAAAACAAAAAACAAATTAAAATAAATCGAAAGAATAAATATCAAACCGGTAAACAATACCACGAACACTTTTTTCTTTGAACTACTCATCATAATCGTTCCCTTAGAAGTTAAAGTAAATAAACGGACTGTAGCTTCCTTTAATCATATAAGATAAGGCTACTAAAAAAATTACAAACAACAAAACTATCTCTGCAACTTCGATTATTGATACGGTACGTGTTGAAAGGGTTGTTGTTTTTTTCTTAAGAAGCGGAATTATTGGCATAGATGCTATTATGCCGATAATAAAAATTGCACAATGGTTCGAGCCGTATAGTAAGGTTTCGTTTGACAAAAATCCGTTTGAACATAAGCCAAACATCGAACCGATATATTCAATTGCTGACGTAACATTTGCTGACCTGAAGAAAACCCAACCGATAACTACAAAAAACATTGTATATATGTATTTCAAAGGCTTAAATCTGTCGATTTTTGGTAAGCCTGTAAGCTTTTCGATAACAAGCAAAATAAAATACATCAATCCCCAGACAATAAATGTCCAGTTTGCTCCGTGCCATACACCGGTCAAAAACCACACGACAAAAAGATTAAAAATCAGTCTTGTGCTTTTTTTGACTCTGCTACCGCCTAACGGGAAATAAACATAGTCTCTGAACCATGATCCCAACGATATGTGCCATCTGCGCCAGAACTCAGTAATTGAAGTTGAAATATAGGGGTAATTAAAGTTTTCAAGGAATTGGAACCCAAACATTTTTCCTAAGCCGATACCCATATCCGAGTATCCGCCAAAATCAAAATAAATTTGTAAAGTATAGGCGATTGCACCTATCCATGCAAACGAAACCGAATTAACCTCGGGATTGTCAAAAGCTGCATCAGCAACCAATGCAAAAGTATCTGATAAAATAATTTTCTTACAAAAACCGATAATAAATCTTTTTGTACCGTCCGCAAAAGAGGAAAGAGTTTCTTTTCTGTGTTTAATCTGATCCGCAATTGTCTGATATCTTACTATAGGTCCGGCAATAAGCTGTGGAAAGAAAGCGATGTACAAACCAACGTTTAAAGGATTTTTTTGTACTTCGCCATCCTTTCGGTATACATCAATAACATATGACATTGCCTGAAAAGTAAAGAAAGAAATACCTATAGGTAAAGCTATTGTTCTGATGTGAATATCGTTGTTGAGAAAATGATTAAGGTTGTCTACCGTGAAGTTGAGATATTTAAAAATAAACAACAACAAAAGGTTTGTTGTAACAGAAACAATGAGTATTACTTTTGAAAGGATTTTTTTCTCTCTGTGTTTGTCAACAAGAAAAGCTAACAACCAATTTATAAAAATTGAACCGACCATCACAAGAACAAAATTCGGTTCTCCCCATCCGTAAAAGAACAATGATGCGATTAAAAGGAAGACGTTTTGAAGTAATCTGTTTTTTCGGAACAGTACAAAGTAGCAAAACAATACAACAGGAAGGAAAACAAACATAAATATTGAACTTGAAAAAAGCATCGCAATCTCCTTCAATTTGTAAAAATTATAAGCTATTTATTCTATCATTTTTATTTTTAGTTGTCAACAAAAGCGACAGGACTCCTTAATAAGAGTGCTGTCGCTTTTTAATCATTTAATTAAATTTTATTTATCACAACTTATTTCAAACACAGTTGTTGATTTGAATTCTTCGCCTGCTTTGAATGTGCAGGACGGGAAATTCGGCTGATTCGGAGAATCGGGATAGAACTGTGTTTCAAGGCAGAAGCCAGCGTGCTTGACAATCGGCATACCGCCCTTGCCGATAACAGTATCGTCAAGGAAATTGCCAGTGTAAAGCTGAACGCCCGGGAGGTCCGTGTACATCTTAAGAACTCTGCCGCTTACAGCTTCTTTTACCGTTACGTCAGCCTCGCCG
>JAZRNR010000151.1:0-4316 GCA_045648305.1 Acutalibacteraceae bacterium | reverse complement strand
CCTACACGGTTATTTGAAACTGGGTTCGTAGGACACGACGTTTACGACGTGCCGATATTCTGCTGTATTTAACGGTGTGTCGCAAGCGTCACACCCTACAAGAACGATTTAAAACAGGCAATTAAAATCAGCGTCGCAGACCCTCACTTATTCACTATTACTTCTTACTTTTTACTTTCGGGATTTATCCCAACAAACCCGAATTTGTCAAACAAAAAGTGCAGTAGCGTTATAACTACTGCACCTGATTTATTCTTTATCCTTCTGTCTGTCTTTGCGGATTCGGAAGCCTGATTCTTCGTCATCGTCTTCTTCGTCATCCTTCTTCTCTTCGGGGAGAATTTCGACACGGATTTTTTCGATTCTTCTGTTATCAACCGCCAAAACCGTAAACTTGAGGTTTTCAAACATAACCTCGTTCATTTCTCCGTCCTTCGGAAGATAGCCAAGCTCACTGATAATGAATCCTGCAACTGTATCGTAGTCACCCTCGGGAAGCTTCTTACCCGTAAGCTCATCGATTTCGTCAATATTTGTTATACCTTCAATTGTGAAGGTTGTTTCGTTGATTCTTGAAAACTCTTCGTCCTCGTGGTCATATTCGTCCTGAATGTTACCTACAATAGCTTCAACGATATCTTCAAGCGTTACGATACCTGCCGTACCGCCATACTCATCAACGACAACAGCCATCTGTGTTCTTGTGGCAGTCATTTCCTTGAAGAGGTCACCGCAGATTTTTGACTCAGGCACGAACATCGGAGAACGCATAACATCCTTAAGCGTTGTTTCGGGCATATCCTTGCCGACATATTTAAGCAAATCCTTGATATAAACGATACCTACGATGTTGTCGGGATCGTCATCAAAAACAGGAATTCGTGAATAACCGTTTTCTATACTGAGGTTAACCGCATCCATAACAGGGTCATTAAGCTCAACAGCGGTCATATCTGTACGGTGAGTCATAATATCACCCGCATCAAGGTCGTCGAACTCGAAGATGTTGTTAATCATCTCTTTCTGAACATCCTCAATGACACCCTTTTCGCCGCCGACATCAACCATCATACGGATTTCTTCTTCCGTAACGGTTTCTTCATCAGCGTGAGGATTGAATCCGAGAAGCCTTACAACTCCGTTTGTTGAAAGTGAAAGCACCTTTACAACAGGGCTGAAGAACTTTGAGATAAAAAGAAGGATACCGACAACCTTGAATGAAATCGCTTCAGGCTTCTGCATACCAATCTTTTTGGGCACAAGCTCGCCGAACACAAGTGAAAAATAAGACATTATAAGTGTGATAACAACAACGGAAATTCCGTTAATAACGCTTGCACCAAGCACCTTTTCGACTGCAGAGCCTTCAAAAGCTTTAACGAGCATATCCGCAAAGGTCTGCGATGCACTTGCTGAAGTAAGGAAGCCTGCAAGGGTTACGCCAATCTGAATTGTTGAAAGAAATCTGCTTGAATTTGAAGTCAGCTTAACAACCTTTTTTGCTTTCTTGTGGCCTTCCTCAGCCATCTTTTCCATCTTGTTATCGTTGAGGGATATAATCGCAATTTCGCTCATAGAGAAAAATGCGTTTACCAAAATAAGAAGTAAAAGTAAAACTATCTTGATAATAATCCCGGGTAAGTCATCCATTATGGATTAACTCCTTTCAAAAGTTAAAATTTAGGATATTGTACCATATGATTTAGTAATAGTCAATGTCTGGCGATTTATTCAGCTTTGTCCTCTTGAGTAAATTTTGTTGTTTTGTCAATTGACTTGTGATGCTTCAGGGCTGAAAACACAATTTGTTGTGGATTTAAAATCACGGTGTAGAAAGTGATTTTTGCTGTTTCTTTTTGACCTGAATGTGTGTATAATGATATTTGGAATTATGGCGCCAAATAAAATTAAGGACAGTGAAAAAATGGCTTATACAATAAATCCTGCGGTCTTCGGCTCGATGTTTGCCGTGCCCTCGCAGGTTGTTGACAATAACTTAAAACTTGCAAGTGCCTCACAGCTTAAAACCTTGCTTTGGGTCTTCCGTCATGCTTCGGAACCGATTGACCCTGCTGTTATCAGCAAGGAAATCAACTATGCCGAAAGCGACGTCTGCGATGCACTTACGGTGCTTTGCGAATGGGGCGTACTTAACTCAGATTCAACTCCCGTTAAGAAAATGCCTCTCCCCGAAGCTCCCGTTATGACTGCAACAGAAAAGAAAAAGGAATTGCCTGAGCTGGCACCCGTTAAGCCTACATACGAGCAGGTTGCAACACGATGCACGGAATCGCCCGAAATTGCACATATGTTTTCGGATATTGAACAGCTTCTCGGCAAAACTCTCGGCTACGACAGTCAGTGTATACTTCTTATGATGCACGACCAGTACGGTCTTCCCGTTGAGGTTATCTATATGCTTATAAGCTACTGCGTTTCAATCGGCAAAGCTAACCTCGCTTATATTGCAAAGGTAGGCAAAACCTGGGGCGAGAAAGAAATTGATACAATTGAAAAAGCGGACGAGCAGATTAAAACCCTTAACCTCTGCCTCGGTGTTTGGAAGCAGTTTGCCACTCTTGCAGGAATTCCCAATCCGAAGCCTACATCTTCTCAGGCGGCTTACCTCAACACCTGGACTGTTGAGCTTAAATTCAGTGTAGATATGATTTACCTTGCATACGAAGAGATGCTTGACCATTCGGGAAAAATCAGCTTCGCTTATATGAACAAGGTGCTTATGAACTGGCACGAAAAAGGTCTTAAAACTCCCGAGGATGTTGAAAAGGACAAGCAGGCATTCAGAGAGAAAAACCAAAAGAAAAAAGATACGGATACATCTTACGATATGGCAGAATTCAACCGCAGAGCAGAAAGTCTGCCCGTTTACAAAAAGGGGGTATAATCCGTGGGATTCAGTAAAGATACATACGAAAAAGCCGACCGCGAAATCAAGCGCAGACTTGATGAGGCACTTTACCAGCGCGAAAAAAGACACAGCGAGGCGGTTGCAAAAATCCCCGAGCTTCTTGAAATTGAAGACACAATGGCTCAGGCAGGTCTTGCGACAATCAAGGCTGTTGGTATTGGCAACGGCGGCGAAGATTTCATAAAAAAGCTTGCACAAATCAACCTTGATGCTCAGTCAAAGCGTCGACAGCTTCTTGTTGCGAACGGTTTCACCGAAGATTGGCTCGACGTCAGATATACATGCCCGAAGTGTAAGGACAAGGGTTCCGTCGGTGGCTATGCATGCGACTGCTACAAGCTTCTTCTTCGCTCAATCGAATACGAAAAGCTTTGTTCAAAGCTTCCCGTAAATAAGTGCCGTTTTGATAACTTCAGACTTGATTATTACCCCGAAGGTGCAGGCATCAGTCCCCGCAAAAGAATGGAAAACGTACTCGGCTATTGCAAAGCATATGCAGACGATTTCAGCAAAAGATCACCGAGCCTTCTTCTTTACGGCAAAACAGGCCTTGGCAAAACTCACCTTTCACTTTCAATTGCAGGCAAGGCTGTTGAAGCAGGATACGGTGTTATTTATATGACAGCACAGAATCTTTTCAACCGTCTTGAACGTGAAAAATTCGGCAGAGGCGACGGTGAAAACACAGAGCAGGCAATCCTTGACTGTGACCTTCTTATCATTGATGACCTCGGCAGTGAGTTTATCTCACAGCTTACGGTTTCTTCACTTTATAATATTGTAAACTGCCGCGGACTTGAGGAAAAGCCGACAATCATCAGCACTAACCTCACACCCGACGAAATACGAAACACATACAGCGACCGTATTGCTTCAAGAATTCTCAGTGCATACACAATTCTTCAGTTTGACGGTGCAGACATCAGACAGCTTAAGACAATTTAACAGGAGTTATTATGGATATTATTTCAGCACTTACCAACGAATTCAAACTTAAAACATGGCAGATAGAAAACGTTGTTGCTCTTATTGACGACGGCAACACTATCCCCTTCATCGCACGTTACCGTAAGGAAGCTCACGGCACACTTGACGACCAGACTCTCCGTGAGATTTCAGAAAGACTTGAATATCTACGTAATCTTGACAAGCGTCGCGAAGAGGTGCGTTCTTCAATTGAGGCTCAGGAAAAGCTTACGGAAGAAATTGCTGCTGCACTTGAAAAAGCGGCAACTCTTGCAGAAATTGAGGATATCTACCGTCCGTCCAAGCCGAAGAGAAAAACAAGAGCTTCCGTTGCACGCGAAAGAGGACTTGAACCTCTCGCTGCTGCAATTTATGCTCAGCTTCCCGACAGTCCTGCAGCAATTGAGCTTGCTGTTGAATA
>JAZRNR010000150.1:0-9146 GCA_045648305.1 Acutalibacteraceae bacterium | reverse complement strand
CTCGTTTCATAATCCACCTCGCAATTGTTTATATAACAATTATATTTATACCCAAATAAAAAGTCAATGTTAAACCCAAATCTTAATGTGTCAATTAATAATCATCCCGACAAATTCGGGTTTGTCGGGGTCTTTGATTTCGCACAATCCATCTCTGTGCACGTAGGGACTGGCCTCCCGGACGGTCCGCAGATTCTGATGAGGTAACGGACGGTCGAGGACGCCCGTCCCTACGCGGTTGACTGAAACAGGGTTCGTAGGGGCAGATATCATCTGCCCGACATTTTGCACATTTTTGACGGGACGTCGAGGACGTCGTCCCCTACAATTGTTGATTTGAAATCTGTTCAACAAACCCGAATTTGTCAGGCAATAAAAAAGGAAACACCACCACGGTGTTTCCTCAATTTTTATATTAAACTTAAACGTTGAAAAGGAAGTGGACAACGTCGCCGTCCTTCATAACGTATTCCTTACCCTCTGAACGGATAAGACCTTTTTCTCTTGCAGCTGCGAGAGAGCCGTTTTCCATAAGGTTTTCAAAGCTGATAACCTCGGCACGGATAAAGCCTTTTTCAAAGTCAGAGTGGATTTTACCTGCTGCCTGCGGAGCCTTTGTACCTTTTCTGATTGTCCATGCTCTTACCTCGGGTGTACCTGCTGTAAGGTAAGAAATAAGGCCGAGGAGGTCGTAGCTTCTCTGAATAAGAAGGTCAAGACCGCCCTTTTCAACGCCGAGCTCAGCGAGGAACATTTCTTTTTCTTCCTTGTCAAGGCTTGCAATTTCAGCTTCAAGCTCAGCACAGATCGGAAGTACCTGTGACTCGTCAGCCTTTGCGTTTTCGCAGACCGCGTTGAAGCGTACGTTTGAATCAATGTTGTTTGCAAAGTCATCTTCACTCATATTACAAGCGTAGATAACAGGCTTTGATGTAAGAAGAGCGATGTCTGCAACGATTGCTTTTTCATCGTCGTCACATTCAATGCTTCTTGCGGATTTTCCTTCTTCAAGGTGTTCCTTGAGTCTCTTAAGGAATTCGTATTCCTTTGCAAGGCTCTTGTCACCCTTCATTGCCTTTGAAGTTCTGTCGATACGGCGTTCAACCATTTCGATATCTGAGAAGATAAGCTCAAGGTTGATTGTTTCAATGTCTCTTGCGGGGTCAACACTGCCGTCAACGTGGATGATGTCGTCATTTTCAAAGCAACGGACAACGTGGATGATTGCATCAACCTCACGGATGTGAGAAAGGAATTTGTTACCGAGACCTTCACCCTTTGATGCGCCCTTAACAAGACCTGCGATGTCAACGAATTCGATTACTGCGGGAGTGATTTTTGCAGGGTTATACATTTCTGCAAGAGCATCAATTCTGCTGTCGGGAACTGCAACAACACCAACGTTCGGCTCGATTGTGCAGAAAGGATAGTTTGCAGACTGTGCACCTGCGTTTGTGATTGCATTAAAAAGTGTGCTTTTGCCGACGTTCGGCAAACCTACTATACCAAGCTTCATATTTTTCTTCCTTTTTTCAAAATATTACTGATACATTATAAACGTAAGAAGCCAAAATTTCAAGTGAATATATTTAATCGTTGAAAAAAGTATTTGAAATAGGTATAATTAAGAAAAGATTGTGATAAACCAATTCGGGTTTGTCGGGTTCTTTGATTTCGAACAATCTATTTCTGAACGCGTAGGGACCGGCCTCCCGGACGGTCCGCAGATTACGCTGAATTAACGGACGGTCGAGGACGCCCGTCCCTACGTGATTGATTGAAACAGGGTTCGTAGGGGCAGATATCATCTGCCCGACATTTTGCACATTTCTGACGGGACGTCGAGGACGTCGTCCCCTACAACAATAATTTAAAATTTGTTCAACAAACCCGAATTTATCGAACAAAATTAATAAATAAATTTTAAAATCTGACCTGACGGGGGATGACGTTATGCAAAACCTTACAATCAAAAACAACGAACTTTTTTTAATGAGATACACAGAACTTATCCGTATCAGTGCCTGCGGGAAAAATGCAATCCGCTTTCAGTCGTTTCCCGACGCTCAGGTGATTGACGAAAACTATACTCTTATGCCGCAGGAAGCTGAGGCAACGGCTGAAGAATTTGAAAATTATGCAACGCTTACCTGTGGCACACTTAAGGTAAAGGTTGAGCCGAACGGAAAGCTTACTTTCTTTAAAGACGGCAAAAAAATTCTTGAAGAAAAGCCTGAGTTAACATTCCACAGCAACTATCGCCATTTTGACAACAAAGGCAGCGGTCTTTGGTCTGCAAGGGTTATGTTCGAACCGAACGAGAACGAGCATTTTTTCGGTCTCGGTCATAGCTGGGATAACGAGTTTGACCTTAAAGGTACGTCAATTGATATCCGTAACGTAAATGCAAAATGCACGATTCCTTATGTTTATTCTTCGCTCGGCTATGGTTTCCTCTGGAACAATCCGTCAACGGGACTTTGCGAGCTTTCAAAAAACCGTACACGTTGGAGCTGTGACTGCTGCAGATTTATGGACTTCGTTGTTATTGCAGGAACTCCGAAGGAGGCTTGCACAACACTCGCTGATTTGACAGGATATTCTCCAAAAATGCCCGAATGGGCAACGGGTTTCTGGCAGTGCAGACTCCGTTACGAAACACAGGAGGAATTACTTTCTGTTGCACGGAAATACAAGGAACTCGGAATTCCTCTTTCCGTAATAATTGCTGACTATTTTCATTGGACGGAGCAGGGCGATTATAAATTCGACCCGAAATACTGGCCGGATGTAAAGGCGATGTCGGACGAGCTTCACGGAATGAACACAAAGCTGATTGTTTCCGTCTGGCCGACGGTTAATCACGGAAGTGAAAATTACAGCTTTATGCGGAATAACAATATGCTTATGCGCACTGCCCGCGGATGCGACAGGGTTTTTGATTTCTACGGTTGGCAGGGCGAAATTGATGCGACAAATCCTGCAACACGCGATTATGTGTGGAGTAAAATTAAGGAAAATTATATCGACAACGGTGTGGATGCTCTCTGGTTTGATGAGGCCGAGCCTGAAATTCATCCCGAGCATTTTGATAATCTTATCTGGTACAAAGGCCGTGCGGATATGGTTGCACTTTTGTATCCGTATTATTATTCTAAAATGGCTTACGACGGCTTCAGGTCAATCGGCAGGGACGATATTATCACTCTTACACGTTGTGCGTACCTCGGAAGTCAGAAATTCGGTTCGCTTGTGTGGTCAGGTGATATTGAATCGACATTTGAAAGCCTTGCTTGTCAGGTAAAGGCAGGTCTTAACATTGCAATGTGCGGTATTCCATGGTGGAATACGGATATCGGCGGCTTCTACGGTGCAGATATAACGAGTGATTATTTCAAAGAACTGATTGTCCGCTGGTTCCAGTTCGGTCTTTTCAGTCCCGTTATGCGACTTCACGGCTCACGAATCCGTCATTTTGAACCGACACCGGGACTTAAGGAACCGAGCGGTGACCCGAATGAAATCTGGAGCTTCGGCGAAGAGAATTTTGAAATTCTTAAGGATCTTATTTTCATCCGTGAAAAATTAAGGCCGTATATTCAGAAACAGACGGATATTGCAAGCGAAAAGGGCTATCCCGTAATGCGTCCGATGTTTTTTGAATATCCCGACGATGAGGTTTGCTACACTCTCGACAGCCAGTATATGTTCGGCGACGATATTATTTTTGCACCGATTGTTGAGCAGGGACAAACGGTGAAGAAGGTTTACATTCCTGACGGCGAATGGATTCTTACAAAAGACAAAAAAGTTTACACCAAGGGTACTTATGAAATCAAGGCAGAAATCAATGAGTTTGTTGCGTTTGTCAGGGCAGGTTCAGACGTGATTAAATGTTTTGAATAAAATAAATTCGGGTTTGTGGAACAGATTTCAAATCAACAATTGTAGGGGCGACCATCGGTCGTCCGCAAAAAGAGCTTGATTCAGCGGACGCGCAATGCGCGCCCCTACGAACCCTGTTTTAGTCAACTGCGTAGGGACGGGCGTCCTCGACCGTCCGTTAACTCAGAAAAATCTGCGGACCGTCCGGGAGGCCGGTCCCTACGCGCACAGAGGCAGATTGTGCGAAATCAAAGAACCCTGACAAACCCGAATCTGTCGGCATGTTTGAATTTTTTTTGCAAATATAAAAATCGAGCTATTTCCCCTGAAAGGGGAAATGTCGTGAAACGACAAAGGGGTGCCCGAAGGGCTTTAAAATAATAAACTTTTAAACTTTTGTTGCTATGCAACACCCCTCAGTCACGGCATAGTTCGTAGGGTCGATTCACGAATCGACCGTTAAAGCAGAACAAAATTTAAAGGGACGTCGAGGACGTCGTCCCCTACAACAATAATTAAAAATTTGTTTACCCCCCGATTTATCTGATTGTTTAAATATAAAAAGGAGATGAAAAATATGATAAAATATGGTGTAATCGGCTCGGGTTGGATTGCCGAGGAATTTGTAAAAGGCGCACAGACTGTTGAAGGAATGTGCTTTTCGGCGATGTATTCACGCACATATGAAAAGGGAAAAGAATTCGCAGAAAAATTCGGCTGTGACAGAATTTACACGGATATAAATGAATTCGCGGAAAGCGATATTGACGCGGTTTATATTGCGAGTCCGAATCTTTTTCATTACGAGCAGAGCAAGCTTATGCTTGAAAACGGAAAACACGTTCTTTGTGAAAAGCCGATAACAATAACTCCTGATGAATTTTCGGAACTTTTTTCTCTTGCGAAGGAGAAAAAATTAGTTTATACGGAAGCAATAATGATGATGCATTCTCCGCACACTCAGGCTGTTAAAAAAGCTCTTGAAAAAATCGGAAAAATAACAACGGCACATTTCGATTTTTCTCAGCTTTCTTCAAAATATAAAGCTTTGAAAAACGGAGAAAATCCGAACATTTTCAATCCCGAAATGAAAACGGGATGCCTTCGTGATTTAGGTATTTACTGTTATTATCCTGCTCTTGAATTTTTCGGCCTTCCGCAGAAGGTAACCGCATCCGCAGGCTTCATCGAAACAGGTGCTGACGGTTACGGCACGGCAATTCTTGATTATCCCGACAAGCAGGTAACGCTTACATATTCGAAGATAGGTCAGGATTATCTCGGCTCGCAGATTTTCGGAGACAAGGGAACAATTTCGATTGAATCAATCTCCAAGCTCACGGGAGTGAAAATTCATTACGCGGACGGAACAAAAGAGGAAATTCAGGGCGAGATTGATAAAGATATTTTAATGGCTTACGAGGCAAGAAATTTCTACGATTTCATCACGGATTACGATAAAAATCTCAAAAAATATTTTGAAATTAATGAAAGAATTTCTGAAGTAAATCAGCTTCTTTTTGAAGTAAAAAATCTGTGTAAAATCCAATAAAGAAAATTAAAAAATTTACATAAAAATTCTCACAGTTTTTTGTGGGGATTTTTTTGTTTTTAAAGAAATTTTTTGTTGACTAATATTGTTTGTTGTGTTAAAGTAATATATGTATATTAGTGTCTTTATCTGTAAAAGTGCCTCAAAAATCAAAGACGGCAAAAAAGCAGAAATTTCGTATACATTTATAATATATATAATAATCAACCGATAACTTTGGAGTGTGTCGCTATGGCAGAGAACAAAAAGAATCCCGCATCCGGTTCGCGAATGAGAACGATAGAGCTTTTCTACAGACCGGTGTTTGACATTCATCTTAATATGGCGATTGATTTCGAAACGGTAATGAAAATCAACGACAGAATTCAGGGAGTAATTCCCGAAAAGATTTTTATGCCCGTTGCGGAAAAATCCAACCAGGTTGTTCAGCTTAATCTCTGGGCTGTTGAAGAGGCCTGCGAGGCAATCAAACGCTGTGCCGAGCGAGAGGTTGATATGAACAGCGTTATCATCTGGGTTTCGGTTAAAACACTTACAAAGAAAAATTTCGTGACTCAGGTAAAAAAGATTGTCGATAAATACGGCATTTCTCCCGACAGCATCTGCTTCAATATTACCGAAAGCATTCTTGAAGCTGTGAAGGACAAAGTCAAGGCAACAATCGACGCTTTGCGTGAGCTTGAATTCAGAGTTGCAATCGACGACCTCGGACTTGAATATACTTCACTTTCAAATCTTGCTCACTATGATCTTGATTACATCGGAATTCACGAGAGTATGATTGAAGATATACTTTACAGCGAAAAGGTTCAGAATACGGTTCAGGGTATCATAGATTTCTGTAAAAAGATTGATACACAGGTTATCGTTAACGGAATCGAAACAAAGGAAGTTTTTGATTTAATCAACAAGATGGGTGCTGACCGTTTCAGCGGTCCGTACTTCGGAGAATTTGTTAAAGATAAACAGATAAACTAAGGAAAGGATGATGGGCTTGGCTAAGAAAAAGAAAAATGCTCCGCCGCCCGGTACAGAAGTTCCGCAGGGAACCGATGCAATGGGTAAATACGGTGTAAAATCCGAATCCAAAAAAGTCAAAAAGAGAGAAGCTTTAATCCGTATCCTTACAATTATCCTTGTTTTAATGTTGCTTTTCCTTTCCCTGATGTTCGCTTGCTCATCGTATGTTAACAAAGCGGGTGACTTCACGGTTACAATGGATAAGGATGCGTACAACATGGGTATCACCCTTTCGGAGAAGGCAGACTTTATGCAGTCCTCGCGTTTCCTCACGGGTGAGAAGTGTGTTGATATGCTCGACACGACGTTGGAGTGGCTTCCCGACGACCTTGACGACATCGACGGCTCACACAACAATTCAAACGGACAGAGCTTCCTTGCTTATACGTTCTATGTAAAGAACGGAGGAACTGTTGATGTGAAATATGAAGCAGAAATTCTTATTGATGCTGTTTCACTCGGCGTTGACGAGGCAATGCGTGTTATGGTTTTCCGTAACGGTGAACCGACAATTTATGCAAAGCCGCAGAAGGGTACAACGGATAAACGCGAAGAAAACCTTGATGACAATGGTGTAAGCAGATATCCGATTGACAAAAACTTTGTTTCCAGCACAAAGGTTATGGAAAACAAGGTTGACCTTTTCAGAGTAGGCGACATCGATAAATACACAGTCGTCGTCTGGCTCGAAGGATGGGATCCTGAATGTGTTAACAAGATCCTTGAAGGCGAAATCAAAATGTCTATGAAATTCCTGTGCGAAGAAGCGGATGGTAGTGACGGATCATCTGCAGAAGCATAAGAACAGACATCAGGTTTCAATTTCAGGTCTCAGACACATTTGAGATATATATTATGACGGATTACCGTACATAAAATCTAAGAAGGAGGTAAAGAAAAGGACATGTTTAAGAAGAATCAGAAAAAACGCGCATTTTTTGCTGCGATTGCGATGCTTGTTCTTTCAGCTATCGTAATTACAACTGCTTCTTTCGCTTGGTTTACATTGGGTAGAAACGCAATGGCAAGCAACCTTGATCTTAAGGTTACAAAGCAGGGTGAAGGCATTCAGATTTCTGCTAATGCTTCTTCATTTAAAGATGAAATCACTTTTGAAGAGCTTAACGGTACAGCTACATCAGAGTTTGTTGCACCAAAAGGATTCAACTATTTCCCTGCAACAATCAGCCCGACATCTACTAACATGGCTCTCGGCAGTGCGTTGCCTGCATTTTTCACAGGCGGTATTGACAGAGCTACAAGAATAATGGAAAGTTCTGCAGCAACTTCTGCTGACGGTACATCTATTTACGGTAAGGCAGATGTTGAGGTTCCTGCTGATGGCAGCGTAGCTGGTTTCTATGCTTTCGACGTTTTTGTTGAGTATACTTCAGATGCTCCTGATAAGGAAGCTAAGGTTAAGGTTACCAACACAACTATTGAAGTTAAAAACGACGAAACTGACGGAACAACTGCTATTGCTGAAGCAGCTAATGCTATGCGTATCGGTTTCGTTAACTGCGGAACAGTTACTAAGGGTTCAACACCCACAGCAGCAACTTCAGGTTCTGAAGCAGTCATTTTCGCTACCAATGCAGAAGCACGTGACACAAAACCGATAATCAGTGCAGGTGAAAGTGCAGCTGTTCCTGCCGACGCTTATGTAGTTCCGGAATCAGCAAAAGGCGCACTTACAATCGCAGATGGTTACGATTGTGGCATTGAAACAGGTAGTGAGGATGTTGTTCTCACACTTAAGTCAGGTGTAAACCAGATCAGAGTATACGTCTGGATGGAAGGTCAGGACGCAAATTGTACTGACCGCCTTATGAGCCAGCTTATCTCTGCAAATCTTGTATTCTCATTGGTTTAATTCCCAAGCATTTACTTACTTCTGATTTATGTTTCAGTTACTCCGGGAAGTGTTCGGCTGTAAGGTAATATTCAGCTGAAATTTTGGGAGATGCAATTCTTGCAAACCGGGTTACTGGGAAGGCCGTAATAACTCCCGGTGAATGGAACATTGATTAGAAAACTCATGCGTTTAGCGACGCGTTAACGGTCGCTAAAGCAAAAAATCTTTATGGAGGTAAAGAAAAAAATGAAAAACACTTTGAAAAAGCGTACGTTCATTTCAGCTATTGCTATGCTCGTTGTTTCAGCAATCGTGTTGACATCATCAACATTTGCGTGGTTCTCAATGGCTAAGAGAGTTGAAGTTGAGTCAATGGATCTCAACATCACGTCTCCTGACGGTGTTCAGCTTTCAGGTAACGCTAACGCTTTCACAACAATGCTTACACTTGCTGACCTTAAGGGCGAAACAACAGCTCGTTGGGCAGCTTATACCGGCAACCAGAACAACTTCCCTGAACTCCTTGTTCCTTCATCATCAACACTTTTCGTTGACAGATCATTGCCTGTATTCTATTCAGGTTCAATCAACGATGTAGGTCGTATCAGTGGTGTTAAGGTAAATTCTGATGTTGGCAGCGGATATGTTGCATTCGATATCTTTGTTAAGGTTGGTCAGGACCAGAAGGTTTACTGGAACGAGACAAAAGTTGAATGTACTGACAACCCCGATGTTGTTTCAGCAATGCGTGTTGCTCTTGTTAACTGCGGTACTGTTGCAGCTAAGGCAGAAGCAGATGCTATCCTTGGAGTAAATCCTCAGAACGCTCAGCAG
>JAZRNR010000149.1:0-31898 GCA_045648305.1 Acutalibacteraceae bacterium | reverse complement strand
CGTTACATCTTACCTGAACGGAACGGTAAAGATTGAGTCTCTTGTTAGCAACCTCAAACATAAACGGATTGGGTGTGCCGAACTTGTTGTCCATTATTTCCTTTGTGTTGAAATAATAAACTCGCTGTTCCTTACCTGTATCTCCGCCGTATGTAAAACGCTTACCTACAGTCTTAAATGTTTCCTTGATTGTGTCACCGAGCTTACCTGAGAAGATACTCGGCTCTGTTGATGTGTCATAGGTAAATTCACCGGGCTCGGCACAGAATTCAACAACCTTGCCCTGCTCAACGATAATCATACACTGACCATCGGCAACCGCAATACCTGAGCCGTTTGAGATTACGTTATCGTGACCTTTTGTGTTTGATGAACGTCCGCCTACACGCTTCTGACCCTTTACCATCAACACATCGTTTTCCAATGAATCGCAGTAGAAAAATTCCTTCCACTGGTCAGCCATTACGCCGCCCAATGCTCCGATTCCTGCTCTTATAAGTCCCATATATAAAATCCCCTTTCAGAATCTTTTAATCTACAGAGTCATAATATCATAAATATATTAATTTTTCAATAACACCATATTGCAGACATAAGAACAAAAATCCGAAGTTCAGAGCTTCGGATTTTTCGTCTTTTATAATATCAATACTTCTTTGAAAGCATTTTTTCTGCTTCTGATTTTGTGATTTTTCCTACGTTGCAGTCCGCCATAACCTGTACATCCTTATCGTTGAGCTTGTAGAATGCCCAGATAACAAGAGCAATAACAAGACCGATGATCGGCACAATATTATAGGTGAACCAGAGTCCGTCAAGAGCTTCGCTTGTCTGCTGAGCGATTGCATTGATAGCGTCAAGGTCTTCAAAATTACCGACTTCAGTTAACACACCGTTTATTTCAAACTTCGTCTTGAATCCGAACCAGCCGAGAAGTGCAAGACCCATTGAACCCGAAATTGCTGCCGCAAGCTTAACCGCAAAGGTCTGAATTGCAAATGTAATACCCTTTGCCTCCGTTCCTGTTGTGTACTGACCGTACTCTGCACAGTCGGGTGTGAATGTGAACGAAAGAACACCTATAATACCGAGCGGAATTGAACGAAGCATATATGTGACAACAAAGAGCACGAAATTGCTTCTTGTCGGAAGAATAAGGAAAGAAAGAACAATTGTTGCCACGGCACTGATTTTGAAGAGTGTTGTTTTATCCATCTTTCTGATAATTTTCGGTACAAGAAGTGCCATAAACAGCTGTGGCAATGCCGCAACAGTACCCGTAATAAGGGAAGCCAAAGAGTTGTTGTATATATAATAAGCCATAATCATATGCAGAGAGTTATATGTCTGTGCACCTGAATAGAAGATATAGCCAAGATAATATACAAGAAGATACTTATTGCTGATAACATATTTAAGCATTCTTCTGACTGTAAACTGTTCTTCGTCAACAGTCTTGTTTCTTTCCTGACAATGCTTACAAACCGGGAACATTGTTACCATAGCCACAATTGCAACGATAATTGAAACCGGGCCGTAATCAAGGCCGACAAACTCACTGATAAGAAGAGTTACGAGAACGGTTGTAAGAGCTGAGCCGACACCGCCTGTAATACCCTTGAGAGAAAGAATTGTGTTTCGCTCCTCAATGTTGCTTGTCATTGCAGTGATTATACCGAAGGCAGGCACATCACAGATTGTGTACGCCGTATCCCAGATAATATATGCAAGTGCGAACCAGATTAGTTTTACTGTTTCGCTTGCCGCATTAGGGATAACGAAAATTGCTATAGTTGCCAAAGGAGTGGTTGCACAGGCAATTTTCAGCCACGGGATATATTTATTTTCGCCCTTGAACTTGAATTTGTCAAAAATCACGCCGAACACAGCATCGTTGACAGCGTCCCATACCTTTACGGCAAGCATAACCGCTGCGGATTTTACGGGGTCAACACCGATAAGCAGAAGGAAGGTCGTAAGATAGCCGGCGATCATATTGTAAATCATATTCTGTCCGAAGAAATACGTATAATAGCTTTTTCTTTCGGGCTTTGTTGTCTGCCACAGAGGGTTCTGGAGCTTCGGTTGTTTTTTGCTCATAAACTTCTCTCCTTTACATTTTACTGAAGTAGTATAACATAAATGATAAAATATATCAATAAATTCATAATCATATCCGTTTCATTAAAATAACTTGCATTTATATTGATAAAATGGTAAATTAAAGTATATTTTAATTTACCATTTTACGAGGTGAGATAATGAACAAATTAATCAATACGCCTGCAGATATTTACGGCAGAAAAGTTCACAACAGAATACTCTTTCAGCCTATGGAGGGTTGCGACGGAACAGCGGACGGTGCTGTTGATGAACTTGCATTCCGTAGGTATATGCGTTTCAGTGAAGGTGCACCGGGAATTATATGGTTTGAGGCAACCGCAGTATGTAACGAAGGCAGAGCAAATCCGCGTCAGCTTTACATAAACGAAAGCACGGTTGGTTCCTTCAAAGAGCTTGTCACTGCAGTCAAAGTCAAATCCAAGGAGCTTCACGGATTTGAACCAATCATAATTGTTCAGCTCACACACAGCGGACGTTACAGCAAGCCGAACGGCACTCCCGAACCGATTGTTGCTTACAGAAATTCTCTTTGGGAGAAAGGCAAGGAAGACCAGCCGTTTACGGTGGCAACTGATGAATATCTTTCAACAATTCCCACATTGTATGAAAAGGCTGCGAAGCTGGCTCTTGAAGCAGGCTTTGACGGAATGGACGTCAAATGCTGCCACGGTTATCTTTTCAACGAATTGCTCAGTGCATATGACCGCCCCGGCAACTACGGCGGTAGTCTTGAAAACCGTACAAGACTTTACTTCGACTGCATTGATGCGGTTAAAAATGCTGTCGGTAACAATGCTTTTGTTACAACAAGGCTTAATGCCTGCGACTGTTTCCCCTACGGCTACGGCTTCGGAGTTAACGAAAAAGAAGAAATTGACCTTGAGGAAACAAAGCAGATTATTGCAAAGTTACGCGAAAAAGGTATTGAATTTGTAAATCTCACAATAGGCAATCCTTATCTTATACCTCATATCAACAGACCGTATTCCGTTAAGTCTCCTGAAGACGGAAGAATCGGAATGAAGCGTGTTTATGACGTCACAAAGGAGATTACAAAAGCTTTCCCGGATATTAAATTTGCCGTTTCTGCGCTCTCATATGAAGGTGAAAACTCAGTTGAATATGCTGACGAATTACTCTCATCCGGCATCGGTGATTTTGCAGGTTTCGGCAGAATGACATTCGCATATCCAACATTCTATAAGGATTATCTTGTCACAAACAAACTCGACAAAAACAAGGTTTGCATCAAATGCAGTAAATGTTCCGAGCTTATGCGTGCAGGAACTGTTTCGGGATGTGTTATCAGGGACAGTGAGGCATATATGCCCTATTACAGCAAGTTTGTTCTGAAAAAATAAGGAGAAATTGATATGGTTGCAATTGTAACAGGCGGCAGCAGAGGCATCGGCAAAGCGATTGCCGAAGGACTTCTGAAAACAGATTACAGCGTAATTATTACAGCAAGAAACGAAAGCGAAGATATCAGAAAGCTGAAAGAAAGCTTTGAGGGAAAGGTATTTTTTGTCCCCTGCGATATTTCTGTTAAAGAGGACAGAAAAAGACTCTTTGATTTTGCAAAGTCCAATTTCGGAAAAATCGACCTGCTTGTTAACAATGCAGGTGTTGCACCGCGTGAAAGAAAAGATATCCTTGACATTACTCCTGAAGATTTCGATTTTCTTACAGACATAAACCTTAAAGGCACATTCTTTGTTACGCAGGAGCTTGTTCCCCTGCTTATTAAGAGTGAGCAATCAAGAATCGTCAACATTTCTTCTATGTCCGCTTACACGGCTTCGGTAAACCGCGGTGAATACTGCATTTCAAAAGCAGGAATATCAATGATAACAAAGCTTTTTGCGGCAAGGCTTGCGGAATACGGCGTAAGCGTTATTGAAATCCGACCGGGCATAATTGAAACAGATATGACCGCAAAGGTTAAGGAAAAGTATGAAAAACTTATCGCTGAGGGAATTACACCGATAAACAGAATGGGACAGCCCGAGGATATTGCAAAATGTGTTATTTCAATTGCTCAGGGTAATTTTGATTTCTGCACGGGCACGGTCATCGACTGTGACGGCGGATTTAACGTGAGGCGCTTATGAGTAAAATATATAAATGTCTTATCATAGGCAGCGGTGCCGCGGCTTACAGTGCCGCTGACTGGCTTTACCGCGAGGGCATAACAGACATTGCCGTCGTTACTGAAAACCGTCTTTCGGGAACATCAAGAAACACCGGCAGCGACAAACAGACCTATTATAAGCTTTCAATGGACGGACTTACACCCGACAGTCCGTATAAAATGGCATCGGATATGTTTTCAGGCGGTTCGTGCGACGGAGAAAAAATGTATCTTGAGGCTGTCAACAGCAGTAAATGCTTCCTGCGTCTTTGTGATTACAACGTAGGTTTTCCCACCGACAGCTACGGCTGTTACCCCGGTTACAAAACAGACCACGACAATACGCTTCGTGCAACTTCTGTCGGCCCGTTGACATCGAAGGTTATGACCGAGAAGCTTGAAAAGGTTGTGCTTAAAAAGAACAGGACTCCCCTGCTCGACAATCTGCTTGTGACAGAAATACTGACGGATAACGGTGTTGCTTACGGTATAAGAGCATTGAACCTTGAAAACGAGAAAGAAGAAAATATCTATGCTGAAAACATAATCTGTGCCACGGGTGCACCTGCCTGCATTTACGAAGACAGCGTTTATCCTGAATCCCAGCACGGCATGACAGGTGTGCTTCTCCGTGCAGGTGTCAGGATGTGTAATTTCACACAGTGGCAGTACGGCATGGCTTCCGTAGATTTCCGTTGGAATGTTTCGGGAAGCTTTATGCAGGTTGTGCCGAGATTTGTAAGCATTGATGCTGACGGAAACGAGCACGAATTTCTCGGTGATTATTTTGATAATATACACGAAGCATACAGCTACGTTTTTCTTAAGGGATATCAGTGGCCGTTTTCTTCAGGAAGAGCAGAAGAAAGCTCAAAGATTGACCTTGCAGTACACAGCGAAATGTTAAGAGGAAGAAAGGTATTCCTTGACTACACATGCAATCCCCGTGATTTTTCTTTTGAAATGCTCTGTGATGAAGCAAAGGATTATATTATAAACACAGAATGCTTTGCCGACACACCGATAGAAAGGCTTGAGAAGCTTAACAGCAAGGCAATTGACGTTTACCTCAGGCAAGGTATAGATATACATAAAACCAAGCTTCGCATTGCCGTTTGTGCTCAGCACAATAACGGCGGAGTTTATACCGACAACAACTTTGAAACAGACATCAAGGGACTTTACGTTATCGGTGAAGCTGCAGGCACATTCGGTCTTTCACGTCCTGGCGGTTCTGCACTCAACGACACTCAGGTGGGCGGTCTTATTGCGGCAAGGCACATCAGGAACAAACCAACAGCCGCAATTACTTTCCCGTGTTTTGAACCTGACGAGATGAATTTTATCAGATGCGACGATATCGAATATTCTCACTTCAGAACAAAAATGAGCCGTGTTGCTTCGTTCAAGAGGGATTATGAGGGTTGCGTTTCACTTCTCGGTGAAATCAGATCCGCACTTGATTCTTACCCGATGAAGCACAGAAGCCTTGCTGAATACTACCGCGACAGGGATATGCTCGTTAGCACGAAAGCTCTGCTTGAGGCGATAATTTCGGAGTGTCCCGAAACAGGCAGCCGCGGAGGAGCAATTTTTATAAAAGACGGTGAAACTTTAAAAGAAAACACGTATTACAGGGATTATCTTACCGTTACAAAAAATGGTGAGGTTGAGTTTATTAAGGTTTCACCCGTTCCCTGCGAGCAAAAAAGCTTTGAATACTATCTTAAGTTGACGACAGTCGAACCCTGCACGGTTTTGGAAGACAAATTTTCGCCCTGACTGCGGAAAATCCTTTTGCAATACGACAGTATTACTGCAAGTCTTTTTCTTGTCAGAACAAAAATTTTTATCTTACAAAACTGCTTCGCACCTAAAATTCTAAAGATTTTGGTGTAGCAAGGTGTTTTGAGTCGCCGACATACGCGCGTATTTCAAGACGATAAAACGGCTTGATACGACGAAAGATTTAAATTTTAGGCGTACAGTGTTCGACTGTCGCCAACTTAAATAAACATTATGGTTTCAAAGGAGTGTTTTTTATGGCATTGTTTTTATCAAAAATTTTAAGAGTTCTTGTTTCTTTCCTTATGCTTTTTTCGCAGACTGCTCCGCAGTTTTTCGAACTGCCTGCAATCCCGAGCGGACAGGAAGTTAATCTTGACGAAAGATTTGAGCTTGTCTGGGAGGAAGAGTTTGAGGGCGACAGCCTCGATATGACAAAATGGAACCACAACTGGTGGGAGGTTGAACGCAAGGGAGGTTACTGGCACGAGGATATGGTTGACGTGCGCGACGGCAACCTTGTAATCACTACGGCATATTTTACCGACCCTCCTGAAAATTATTACGAAGATTATTTTGCAACACATCCCGGTTCACACGAATACAAAGAAGGCTGGTACACAGCCTGCATCACAACAAAAGGTAAATTTGAACAGTGCTACGGTTACTTTGAGTGTCGTGCAATTCTTCCCGCTTCAAGCGGAATGTGGTCTGCATTCTGGATGATGAACACCCACGTTGAAGATGTTGACGGAAGCGGTCAGGACGGTACAGAAGTTGATGTCTTTGAATCAATGTACTACAAGGACAATTGGTGGGGTGCAGGCGGAGCCGTTATCAGCGGTATCCATTACGACGGATACGGTGAAGGACAGCAGAGTGCAAGCATCGGCAAATGGTGGGTTGATAACCCGTACGAGCAGTACAACACCTACGGCCTTGAATGGACACCCGAAGAATATATTTTCTACATCAACGGTGTTGAAACAGGACGACTTTCAAAGGGCGGTGTTTCACAGAATCCCGAATATCTTATTCTTTCCTGCGAGGTTGCGGGTGAAAACGGTATCGCCTGGGCTGACCGTCACGGTGTTGGCGAAATGAGTATGGACACAGACGAAACCGCAGAATTCATCGTCGATTACGTAAGAGTTTATCAGCACAAATAAAATTTATTAAAGGTTTACAAAATGACAGCTTTACTTATTGTTATCTATATTGTTTTTGTTTCTCTCGGTTTGCCCGATTCGCTTTTCGGTGCGGCATGGCCCGTTACTCACAAGGATTTCGGAATTGCCGAAAACTTCGCCTCTTATTACGGCATCATAACAGGTGTCTGCACGGGCGGTGTCAGCTTTATCGCAGGCAAGATGCTCCGTAAATTCGGCACGGCAAAGGTTACGCTTGTTTCAACCTTTCTTACTGCTGCGGCACTTGTCGGAATGAGCTTTTCACCGAACATCATTGTTTTTATGATCTTTACCATTGTTCTCGGCTATGGCGCAGGTGCAATTGACACAGGACTTAATAACTTCATCTCGCTTCACTATGAGGCTCGCCATATGAACTGGCTTCACTGCTGTTGGGGTCTCGGCGTTACAATCAGTCCGCTGATTATGTCTGCTTTCCTTTCCGAGGAGCTGAGCAGTTGGCGAATGGGTTACCGTGTTGTTGCCTTGCTTCAGCTTTCGATAACGTTTATAATTTTCTTTTCGCTTAAGAAATGGGATAAGGTTGAAAAAAGTATTGCTTCAAAAGAAGACAATGCGGAAGCAGGAAGCGGAAAGCTCCTTGACCTTCTTAAAATTAAAGGTGTTATAACAAGCATACTTTCAATGGGTCTTTACTGCGGAATGGAATTTTCGCTCGGCACCTGGGGCGCAAGCTATGCGGTTAACACATTTCTGATTGCTCCCGACGAGGCGGCAAAATGGGTTTCGCTTTACTTTGGCGGGATTATGCTCGGCAGAGTTATTGCAGGCTTCGCTTCAATGAAGTTCAGCGACAAAACACTCATCCGTGCAGGGATTGTTACCGCACTTCTCGGTATAATCGTTTTCGCTTTGCCGCTTGGCAAAATTTCACTTGTCGGATTCCTTCTTATCGGAACGGGATTCGGTCCGATTTTCCCGAGTATACTTCACAGTGTCCCCGAAAGATTCGGCACAACATACTCTGCCGACCTTACGGGTTACCATATGGGCGGTGCTTACGGAACAGGCTTTGCAATTCAGCTTATCTTCGGCTATGCCGCAACGCTTATCAGCTTTAAAATCACTCCGTTTGTGTTGCTCGCACTGTGTGCAGGAGTTTACATTGCGAACGAGGTTACACTTAAAACATTGAAGCAAAAATAAAAATAAGAGATGTAAAAGACAAATTGTTTTTTACATCTCTTTCACTTATATGCAATTATTCTGCTCTTTAACGTTTGCCTGAACCGTGGCAGGTTGAGCATTTGCCTTTGTTAAAAATGCACTTGGGACAATCACGGTTTTTGGTGTCTGCAGCAGAGCTCCACAAAAATCCGCTGCCACCGCATTTCTGGCAGTTACCGGAGCCTTTGCAAGTTATACAATCAAGGTGCGATTCGGATTTGTTGCCGGAACCTGAACCTATGTCTGAACCTGAACTGCTGTTACCGGAGAGGTCGTTCAAAGTGAGTGTTGTACGGTCGCCAAAGTCTTTGAATTCAAAAGCATCAGGCTTGTAATAGATTGATAAACCTACTACACCACTCAGGCCGTTTTTTTGAATAATAACTAAAAGATCGCCTTTCAAATCGAAAAATTCATAATATATTTCGGGTACATCTTCTTTGCCGGTATAAGTAAAACCATAGGTGACTGTGTTAACGCCGTAGAACGTTTCATCTTTTTCTGAGGTAAGCTTGAGCTGATATTTAGGGTCTGACAGCAGTGCGACATAGTCCCTGAAAGCCTGTTGACCGTCATAATCAGTCGCATAACTCAGACAATGAAACCCTTCTTTCTCCAAAAGCATATCCTGACTGCGTGCAAGACTGTTGTTGAAATATGCATCGGGGTCAGGGATTGTCGGGTTGGTTAACTTTACGGAATCAGTGCGATCGTTTTTGTCTTTGGTAGCTTTCTCTGTATTACCGTTGGGCAGATGCTGATAGTTATACTCATCGCCGTTATAATGGAGTGTAAACTCGCTTATTTGCATACAGTTACCTGACTGAACATCAACAATTTCGAGCTTGAAATATTTGTACTCATCGTCAACATCAGCTAACTCAAAGTCACGCTGAACACCGTTTTCGTCCGGAAGATCAAAATTTTTCACTTCTGTGGTAATAACATCCCAGTCTTTACTGTCGTCAGAACCGGAAAGAACCCAGGCACGCGGATTTCTGCCTTTAAAGGTTGCGCAGTCATTACCCGTCACAAAGCTGTATCCGTTAATTTTAACCGCTTCATTTGCTTCGAAGATTACTTCTGCACCGTCGAAATTAACAACGCACCATTTTGTACCTGCATTGCCGTCGAAAAGGTTTTCTGCTTCTTCTCCCGAACCTGCTCCTTTTGTAGCACTGATAACCTCAAAAGTGATGTCAGAATATTCTTTTTCTTTTCCGCATCCGAAAAAACTGACCGTCATTATAACGCACAATAATATTGCCAAGATCTTTTTCAAGTTAAACACCTCTTTATATTGCTTTTACTTGTTAATCTTTTTGCTGAAATCAAGAAGTCGGACAACAATCGGAGAAAGGAAAATGTTTACCGAAAGTTCAACGAGGAAGTTAAGACCGACCATTCCTATGATAAGGAACTGCGCAACGTTTTCAAATCCGCCTGCTGCACCCCATTCCTTGATTGTGTCAAGGAAGAAAACAACACAGCCGAGAAGGAAAACACCGGTATTGACAAGCGGACAGGCTATAGCCGCGAGAATGACCGCAAGATATCTGTTTTTCTTTTCAAACAATTTGTAAACAAGACCTGCAACAAGACCGCATAGAATGCCCTTGACAAGAACAGTTATTATTGTGCCCGGTACGCTGACAGCAAGGAAAGCCGCCGCATCCGTAAAAAGAACAACAACACCGAAGATAAATCCGAGCCAAGTGCTGATTTTATAATCGCAGAGTGCCGCACCGAGAACAATCGGGATAAGCACAAGTGAAATTGCAAACGGTCCGAACTTGATAAACTGTCCCATCATCTGCAGAACGACAACAAGTGCTGTCAGAATTCCGCCTATTGCAAGCTTTTTCACTGCCTGTGAATTTTTTGTATTTCTTTTTCCTTTTGCCAAAGCAATCACCTCTTTGTTATCTTCCCGAATTATATCACGACAAAATCTTGTTTTCAAGAGAGTCAGCAATTGTTAATTCTTAAGCTTATTTTATGTGTTCAAGTGTTTTCTCAACAAGCTTTTCAATTTCAACTGTTCCTACACCGAAAATCGAAGTATGAATCTTACCGTTAATCGGTTTTATCCATTCTTTACCGATGCAGTCAATTCCGCTTCGCATACCCATAATCGAGCCGACGGTCGCACCGTTACAGTCCGTGTCAAAAGCCATTCCGACGGCCGTGCAGATTGATTTTCCGAAATCGCCCTCACCGTAAAGCAAACCTGCAACAACAATCATCGCATTTGAAATTGTGTGACACCAACCGTGGTCGGTGTGCTCGTCGTAATCCGAATGAATAATCCTGAAGCATTCGTCAAGAGTAACACCGTTTTTGTAACCGTTATAAATCTTCATAGCAGCTTCGTGAAGTCTGGATGAAGCTGGAATCTGTGCAAGACCACCGAGGATAATATCGTCAATATTGTCTGTTACAGCGGCACAGGAAATCATAGCTGCAACAAACATTTCACCGTAAACTCCGTTTTTAACATGGGAAAGAGTAGCATCGTTATATGCCATTTCTGCTGCCGCCTCAGGGTTACCCGGATTGATGTATCCGAAATAGTCGCCTCTTATCTGCGCACCGATCCATTCACGGCAGACATTTTTATACATCGCTGTTGCAGGCGGTTCAATACAATTGATAACGTTTACATAAGCAATTCGTTCCGCTGTGAAGCAGGAAAGGATTGAAAGATACTTAAGCCACGCTGCACCAACGTCCTCAGCCTCAAACCACCTGCCTGATTCATCAACAATACGCTGTGCAAGAACTGTATAATTTGTGTCATCATCAACGGGCATTCCGTCAGTGTTGTCACCGTAAGACTTGTTTCTTAAAAAGAATTTGTAATGCGAGCAGACCTCGTCTGTTATGTCTGTGCTCAGAATGTAGCGATGCATCGGATAATTACCTGTTTCTTTAAGAAGCGGAATAAACTCTTCGCTCCTGATTCCTTCAACAGGCTTTCCGAGCAAACATCCGCAGGCTCTGCCTGTCCATGCACCGAGAAGCTTTTTTCGGAGAGTTTCAGTATCGGGAGCTGTTACCTTGAAATCATAAGCATCCCTGAGAGCTTTGATTTTATCAAGGTCATTAGGCTCGTTGTATTTATATCCCGAACGGATTTTTGAGTTAATAACTGTTTCAAAAATAAGCTCACTCAGCTTTGTCTTCATTTCTCCGCTTCGCATTGCCGCAACGGATTCAAACAAAGCCTTATGCTTTTCAATATCAAGACCTTCTTCAATTGACTGATTGTATTCAGCCATAATATCCGAAGCATAACGGTTAAAACCTTCAACGTGGTTATGGTCAATTTTAATTTCAGTATCGTAAATTTTAGCAAACATAAAATCACCTGTTTGAGTCAAATTTTGCAATATCTTGTGAAAATTATACCATAACCGGCTTAAACATTCAACACAATTAGCCGATTGATTTATATATATATCAATGGTATAATTATTTAAATAGACATTAAAGGGGGATTTTATGAATTCATTCTTCCTTTCTGTTCTTGTGCTGTACGGCTCAATTGTTTCAATTTTTATGCAACCTTTTCCGCCTGCAGATACAAGTGATTTTACTCCCGTTATGCGCTTTATCATCACAAGTGACTCGCACATAACAACAATCGGAGATGTGCAGACAAGCCGACTTGAAAAGATGATCAAGTTCGGCTACAGAGAAGCAAAAAAAGACCCGAATTATAAAAATCTTGATGCAGTTCTTATTGCAGGCGATGTTACCGATATGGGTACAAAAATTGCATTCGGAAGCATCAAGGCTGCAACAGTACCCGTGCTCAGGGGCGACACTCAGTTCCTTGCGACTGTTTCAACCTCGCACGATGACCGCAATCTCGGCAAAGAATCGCTTGCTCTTTATGAAAAGATTATGGGTCAGGAAACAGACTTTCATCGTGTTATAAACGGATTTCACTTTATCGGAATTTCTGCTTCCAAAATTGAAGGTGAACATTACAGCGAATATCAGAAAGAGTGGCTTGTTAAAGAGCTTGACAAAGCTGTTGCGGATGACCCGAGCAAGCCGATATTCGTTCTTCAGCACGAGCATATTTCAAACACGGTTTACGGCAGCTCGGATTATGAAGGTTGGGGAATGCCCGACTTTGCAGAAATTCTGAAAAAATATCCTCAAGTTATCGATTTTTCGGGACACTCACATTATCCGATCAACGACCCCCGTTCAATCTGGCAGGGTGAATATACAGCAATCGGTACAGGCGGTCTTTACTATGCCGAGGTTACCGTTGACGACACAAAGACAGTTCATCCGTCCGGCTACAGAATGGCTTCAACATTCTGGATTGTTGAAATCGATGCAGAAAATCGTATACGGCTCCGAGCCGTTGACCTTGTTGCGCAGGAGTACCTTTGCGAATACATCCTGGAAGGACCTCTTGCAAGACAATACACACCTGAGCAACAGCTGTCTCGGTCCAAGGCACCTGCTTTTGACAAGAAAGCAAAAATGAAGGTAATCGGCAAAAGCGTTACTTTTGACGCAGCTGAATCAATGGACGGTATGCCGATTTTCCTTTACAGAGCGTTTGCTGTTGACGGTGACGGGAACAGGGTTCCCGTTGGAAAAACCGTTCCGAAATATTTCCGTGCCAACGTTCCTGACACGGCAAAAATCAAGCTCGAGAATCTGCCCGATGGAGATTATAAGCTTGAGATTATTGCAGAAAACTGCTACGGTATTCAGTCAGAACCGCTTTGTTCTGATTAATATAAAACAATTAAGGAGAGCATTGAATATGAAAAAGATTTTCAAAAAGATTCTTGCAATGGCACTTTGCTGTGCTATGCTCGTGCCTATGGGTGCACTCGGTGCATCTGCGGCAACCGCTAAAGAAACCGAAACTGATTGCGGCGGTAAATGTAAGCATTCACCCGTAATCGTTCTTCCGGGTATCAACCACTCACCGACATATCTTTACGATGAAAACGATGAGCCGTATATGTACAACGACAGTCACGTTGGCGGTACACTTATGATTCTCAACGAAGCGGCTCTTTCAGCAGGAGCTATCGTAAAGGCTGTGGCGGCTGTGCTCGGTACACTTGCACTTCAGACAAATCTCGGCCTTGACAAGATTGCGTACAACCTTGTTTCTGAAATCTTCAAGTTCCAGAAATGTGACGAAAACGGTGACCACATTGAAAACCTTAAGACAAAAAGATGGAACCATTCTTTTGAACAGATGACACAGGATGACCTTGACTGGACATACAGAATGGTGCCGATGAAGTCACTTGTTGACGAAATCGGTGAAGATCACGCTTATTTCTTCACATTCAACCTCGTCGGTGATCCGATGAAATCTGCAGACGAGCTCAAGGATTATGTTGAAATGGTCAAAGAACAGACAGGTCACGATAAGGTTACATTCCTTCCTGTCAGCCTTGGCGGTACAATTCTTACAGCTTACCTTGAAAAGTACGGCCACGAAGACCTTGATCAGATTGTTAATGCTGTTGCCTGTCTTGACGGTACAGATATTCTTGCAGACTTTATGGCAAGAGAATGGCGTCTTGATGACGAATACCTCTATCATCAGTTTATTTCAAACATCTTTGTTGAATCAGAAGGCGTTCCGACACTCGGCTACCTTATCAATACAGTTCTTCACATTGTTCCGCGTTCGGGCGTTGATGCACTTCTTTCAGGTGCAATGAGTGCAATCCTTGACACTCTTATCCTCAACTGTCCTCAGTTCTGGGCTATGCTTCCGTCTTACAGATACGATGCTCTTGCTGAAAGATATCTTTCAGACAAACCTGCCCTCAAGGCAAGAACAGATGCATTCCAGCAGGCAAGACTCAACCTTAAGCAGAACATTCTTGATGCTGTCGCTGACGGTGTTCGTGTTAACTCAATCGCAGGTGCAAACCTTGACCTCGGTGAAGAGATGTATACATACTTTAACATCGTCGCTTCTGCAGAAAAGGTTAACTCGGACGGTATCGTAAATCTTAACTCAACAACACTCGGTGCAACAGGTGCGGCTCACGACCAGACACTTGCTGACGTTGATTATGAAAAGAATACATATTGTAACGATCCGACCCACAACCACGTTTCACCCGACAATATGGTTGATACTTCAACAGCTGTTCTTCCCGAAAACACCTGGGTTTTCCTTGATCAGTATCACGAAGTCGGCCGTAACGACGTTGTGCTCAACCTTGCAAAGGCAATCATCCTCGGTGAAGTAACAGACGTTCATTCAGACCCTGAAAACTATCCGCAGTTCAACACTCGTTGCTACACATATTCTCTTCGTCGCTGGACACTTCCCGATGCAATGAAGGTTGATCAGTCAGCACTCAGCGCAGAAGATAAGGCAGAGCTCAATGCAGCAATTGCAGAATCAGAATCAGCACTTGCAATAACTGTTTCCGATCAGGCAACAGTCGACGCAGCTGAAGCAAGACTTAAGGCAATTCTTCACAAGATCGGTGCTGAAGGCTACGACAACATTGAACCTGAAAAAGAATCTCCGCTTGATTCCGTATGGCAGAGCATCACATATGCAATGAGCAAGGGTTCACTCTTCCTCCTCGGCGGCGGCAGCCTCGTTGATCGAATCCTCACACCCGTAAGATGGCTTATCAAAACAATCTTCGGATAATAATTATGACAGATTAATTTAATTAAACATAATAAAACACTTGCAAAGGTGGTAAACCTCTGCAAGTGTTTTTCTTTGACCCAATACCGAACGATTAAACAAATTCGGGTTTGTCGAACAAATTTCAAATTATTATTGTAGGAGCGACCATTGGTCGTCCGCAAAAAGTGCTTGATTCATCGGACGCGCAATGCGCGCCCCTACGAACCCTGTTTCAATCAATCACGTAGGGACGGGCGTCCTCGACCGTCCGTTACCTCATCAGAATCTGCGGACCGTCCGGGAGGCCGGTCCCTACGAGCACAGAGATAGATTGCACGAAATCAAAGAACTCGACAAACCAGAATTTGTCGAGATATTTTAGTTTATACGGTTAATGCAGAGTTGGTTTTTTAGCGGGTACTCGGAAAGGGTATCTGAGTCAAGATTTTCCTTATACATATCAACTGCACAAATCTGCGGGTTTTCGTACGTTGTGTAATAAAAAATACCTTTGTCTGTATTACAGCACGAGGTGTAAACGGTGATTTCATATTTTTCGTCACCGAGACGGACTGTTCCTCTCGTATGCTCAACCGCACCGAGAATATGGAAAAACTGACTAACGCTTTCTTCTTCGCTTTCACCGCAGACAGAATTCAGCTTTGTAAAAGTTGCACGTACAAATCTTGATGCGGAAGAAAGATCACCCGGCAGACCGACAGCACCCATTCCTTTTGAAAATGTACAGATGCCCGCAGACGGAGCAAATGTGTTTTCAGGCTCTTCTGCTGTCAGATTGATATAATTTGCAAGGTTGGTTATGTGCCAATCAAACGGCGGATTGTTTGTCAGCACACCGACGTGATTGTTGTAAATCCTCAGACCTTCTTTTACTGATTCAACGGTTATGCTTTCATCTTTATCCGAAATCATCCAATGAAGGGGAGATGCCTTCAAATCGGGACGAAAGTTTATGTCAGCGATATTGACATTCTCAAGCAAAGCCTTTGCTTCGCTGACATTTGCACATTGAGTCAGAATATACGGAATGAACTCAAACGGTGCGACGTTTATTTTACTTTCGTCAACGGGATGAAAAACTGCATTACCCGGGAAGTTAAGTCCTGCAACGCTCAACCCCTTTTCATTTGAAGCTTCGTAATAAAGAGGGTAGGAGTCTATAACCGTTGCAATACCGATTAAAGCATAATGATTATCTGAAAAAGGAAAAGAGAAATTTCTCGGAGTTATTACAACGCTTTCGTTATAATGATATTCGAGATCGAGCGTTCTGCCGAAGTAATGGTCTTTTGTTTTAAAGCTTATTGCTGTGCACATAATTTCACCTCATAAAATTTAAAGGACGGAATGTTTTTTCAACAATCCGCCCTTTTATTATTTGTATTAATTTTTAATTATTCAGCGATAGTTTCTTTAAGAATCGCGATAGCCTTTTTAAGCTCGTCCCAACCGATGTTAAGCGGAGGAAGAAGTCTTACCTTTGTCTTTGCAGTAAGGATAAGAACACCCTTCTGCATACAAGTATTCACGATTTCTTTTGCGTCCTTCTCGGTTTCAATACCGATCATAAGACCGAGACCGCTGACACTTTTTACACCCTTTGAACCCTCAAATTCATCAAAGATATACTTTGACTTTGCCTGAACTTCGCTGAGAAGCTCGTCGTCGATTCTTGAAAGAATATTACAAGCACCTGCACAGCACACGGGATTTCCGCCAAAAGTTGTTCCGTGTGAGCCGGGGATGAGAACATTCTCAACCTTTTCGCCAAGCATTGCAACACCGATCGGAAGACCACCGCCGATGCCCTTCGCCGTTGTAACGATATCGGGCATAAAGCCGTACTGCTGGAAAGCGTAAAGCGAACCTGTTCTTCCGTTACCTGTTTGAACCTCATCAACGATGATGAGCATATCTTTTTCATCGGCAATTTTCTTAACTTCGTCAACAAACTCCTTGTCAAGCTTGCAGACACCGCCTTCGCCCTGAACAAGCTCCATCATAATTGCAACGCAGTTGTTCTCTTCTGCAAGCTTTCTTACGCTCTCTGCATCGTTTGCATCAGCATAAACAAAGCCTTCAACGAACGGACCGAAATGTGTGTGGTAACCGTCCTGTCCTGTTGCTGTAAGAGTTGCGATTGTTCTTCCGTGGAAGCTGTTTTTTAGAGTGATGATTGTTGAATGGCTTTCGTCACCGTATTTGTCGAAAGCGTAGCGACGAGCAACCTTGATTGCGCATTCGTTAGCCTCAGCACCGCTGTTGCCGAAGAAAGCTTTTTTCATTCCTGTTCTTTCGCAGAGCATTTTTGCAAGAGTTGAACAAGGCTCTGTGAAATAAAGATTAGATGTATGTGTGAGTGTTGAAAGCTGGTCTGTAACCGCCTTGAGCCACTCGTCGTCAGCAACACCGAACACGTTAACCGCAATTCCTGAACCAAGGTCGATGTATTCCTTGCCTTCGGAATCCTTAAGAATTGCTCCTTTTCCGCTGACAAGCTCAACGGGGAAACGTGCGTAAGTGTTGGCTACGTACTGTTTATCGATTTCTGTAATGCTCATTTATTCTGCCTCCGGGTGTCTTTTCTTGTAATCCTCACCGTTAACGAACATCGTTCCGATACCTTCATCGGTAAGAATTTCAATTATGATTGAGTGCTTAACTCGTCCGTCAATAACAAAAACCTTGCGGACACCCCAGTTGATAGCATCAACACAGCACTGAACCTTCGGAATCATACCGCCTGAAATAATGCCTTCTTCCGTAAGCTTCGGAGCGTCTTCAATGAAAATTTTTGAAATAAGTGATGACGGGTCGTCCTTGTCGCGGAGGATGCCCTCAATGTCTGTCATTGAAATAAGGCTTTCTGCCTTGAGCTCACCTGCGATTTTAGCAGCAACTGTATCAGCATTGATGTTATAAACGTTGCCCTCTTTGTCACAGCCGACAGTTGAAACAACGGGGATGTATCCCATTGAAAGTGTATCGAGAATCGGAGTAACATCAACCTTTTCAATATCGCCGACGAATCCAAGCTCGGCACATCGCGGCTTTGCAATAATCATATGTCCGTCAGCACCGCTGAGACCGATTGCCTTACCGCCCTTTGATTCAATAAGGCTTACAAGGCTTTTGTTGATTTTGCCTGCAAGAACCATCTGTACGATTTCTGCAGTTTCTTTATCTGTAACGCGAAGTCCGTTGACAAACTGAGTTTCCTTGCCGATTTTTGCAAGCATTTCCGTAATCTCAGGACCTCCACCGTGAACGAGAACAACCTTGATGCCTACTGTTGAAAGAAGGATAATGTCACTCATAACGGACTGCTTGAGATCCTCGTTAATCATAGCGTTACCGCCGTATTTCACAACAAGGATTTTGTTTGTATATTTCTGTATGTAAGGCAGAGCGTGTGTAAGAACGTGAGCTCTGTCTGCATTTGAAATCTTCATTTGTAACACCTCTTAGGTTCTGTAGTCACCGTTGATTTTAACGTAATCGTATGTAAGGTCGCAACCCCATGCAGTAGCATTTGCTTCGCCTGAGTTAAGTTCAACAAGGATGTCAATTTCCTTTTCAAGAAGGATTTCCTTTGCCTTGTCTTCGGAGAAATCAATACCTGCACCGTTGACGCAGACATCAAGCTTACCCTTTGAGGATTCGAAGCTTACGTCGATTTTGTTAACGTCAACTTCTGCACCGCTGTAACCGATAGCACAAAGAACACGTCCCCAGTTAGCGTCGGCACCGAACATTGCAGCCTTGAGAAGAGAAGAACAGATAACTGACTTTGCAACAGTTTTTGCTGTCTTTTCATCTGCGGCACCTGTAACCTTGCATTCAAGGAGCTTTGTTGCGCCTTCACCGTCGCCTGCGATTTTTCTGCAAAGATAAACCGTTACGCTGTTAAGAGCCTTACAGAATTCTGCAAAGTTTTCATCTTCTTTATCGATAATTTTGTTGCCTGCCATACCGTTGGCAAGAACTGTTACCATATCGTTTGTTGGAGTGTCGCCGTCAACACTTACCATATTGAATGTTGAAGCGATATCTGTGCTCAGAGCCTTCTGAAGAAGCTCGGAAGCGATTGCAACGTCAGTTGTGATGAAAACAAGCATTGTTGCCATGTTCGGGTGAATCATACCGCTGCCCTTTGCGATACCGCCGATTTTGCATTCAACACCGTCAACTTCAAAGCTGATTGCGATTTCCTTTTTAACTGTGTCAGTTGTCATAATGCCTTCTGCTGCAAAGTCGCTGTGGTCGCCAAGACCTGCTGCAAGCTCATCCATACCGTTTGCAATCGGAGTGATGTCAAGCACCTGACCGATAACACCTGTTGATGCAACAACAACGTCGTTCTTTGAAATACCTGTTGATTTTTCAACAAGCTCGCTCATCTGCTCAGCAATTTCAATTCCGTTTGCATTGCAGGTGTTTGCGTTACCGCTGTTGCAGATAACTGCCTGAGCATAACCGTCAGCAATATGATTTTTTGTAACTGTAAGGGGAGCACCCTTAACAAGGTTTGTTGTATAAACTGATGCGGCAGCAGCCTTAACATCACTTGTGATAAGAGAGAGGTCTCTTTTTGTCTTATTCTTTCTGATTCCGCAATGGATTCCGTTTGCCTTGAATCCTTTAGCGGCACAGATTCCGCCTGTAATTTCTTTCATGTCTTACACCTCTAAATTAAGTCCTGTAGTTTCGTCAACACCGAGAAGAATGTTCATATTCTGGATAGCTGCGCCCGAAGCACCTTTGCCGAGATTGTCGTAACGTGCCATAAGCATAATTCTGTCCTCGTTACCTTCAACGAAGATTTCCATACCGTCGTTGAATGAAAGCTTGTTTGAACAGATAAATCCGCCCTCACCGATGTCAGACTTATATTGTACCACAGGTCCGTGGTATTTTTCACTATAAATTTTACGAATTTCGTCTAAATTTGCTCCGTTTACCTGATTTTTAAACAAAGGAACGGTCACAAGCATACCGCTGTAGTAGTTTGCAACGATAGGAGTGAACGCAGGAGCGTTCTTTATGCCTGTAATTGCCGTCATTTCAGGAAGATGCTTGTGTGTCTGTGCAAGACCGTACTGACGGGGAGAGCCGTATGCTTCTTCAACCTCAGGACTCTCGTATTCGCCGATCATCTTGTTACCGCCACCGCTGTAGCCTGTAAGTGAATGACAGGCAAGAAGTGCCTCTTCAGAAAGAACACCTTTTTCAACAAGGGGATAAACAAGAGAAATAAATCCGCTTGCATGGCATCCGGGAACGGCAATTCTGTTGGAAGCAATAATCTTCTGTCTGTGAGCGTCAGAAAGCTCGGGGAAACCGTAAGCCCATGCAGGATTTGTACGGTGAGCTGTTGAAGTGTCGAGAACTTTTACATCAGGATTCTCGATAAGAGAAACAGACTCCATAGCCGCCGCATCCGGAAGGCAGAGAAATGCGATATCACAGGCATTGAGCATCTCTTTTCTTGCGTTTACATCCTTACGTAATTCGTCAGAAATGAGCATAAGCTCAATGTCGTTTCTCTCGCTGAGTCTTTCGTATATACGCAGTCCTGTTGTGCCTGCTTTTCCGTCAATAAAAATCTTTTTCACCTAATCACCCTATATTCATTGATAATGAATAATTATACAGTTATTTTGCAGAAAGTCAAGGGATATACGTGAATATTATATTTTTTATTGCATATATACAATTTATTTTATTTCTTGACAAATGGTTTGTCAAAGTATACAATCAAATTAATATATAATGGTATAGTATGAGGGGAAATAATGTTAATTTTGCAAAAAGGGTTCAATTATTCACAGGACGGACCCGGAAACAGACTTGTATATCATTTGCAAGGATGCAACTTCCGATGCAAGTGGTGTTCGAATCCCGAGAGTATGAACGGTGAGGACAAAAATGCAAAAAATTACACGGTGGAGGAGCTTTTTTCGGAGGCAAAACGTAGCCGTATGATGTTTTTTGACGGTGGCGGAGTAACCTTCACGGGCGGTGAATGTACGCTTCAGCACGAGGAGCTGACAGAGCTTCTGAAAAAGCTTCAGAATGAGGGTATAAACACCGCAATCGAAACGAATGCATCAAGTCCGTATCTTCTGAAAATTGCAGAAAACGTAGATTATCTTATTGCAGATTTTAAGCATTATGATACCGATATTCACAAAAAATGGATAGGTGTCGGTAACGAAGCTGTCAAAGCGAATCTTGAAAAAATATTCGCTTCGGGAAGGCGGATTCATATAAGAATTCCTGTCATAAAAAACATCAACGATAATCCGCAAGGCTTTGTTGATTATTTCAAAAGTTTTGATACCTCATCAGCTGTCTTTGAATTTCTTTCCTACCACGAATTCGGTAAGGATAAATGGACAGAGGATTATGAAATAGAGGACGGTTTTGTTTCAGACGAAACGATTGAGAAATTTATAAAATTATTTAAACAAAACGGAATGAAAGTAACGAAAACATAAAGGAGAATAGCTATGCAGAAAATTTACACTCCCGAAAAATTAACTAAGAAGGCAAAGGCACTCTTTATAAATGAAAGAGCAAAAATGCGTCTTGACGGTTGGTTTATTGCAAAGGAAGCTGAACTCAATCTTCAGGAAAAATATAAGAATGAGTGTGAGGAAGTAAAGAAAGCTTACATCCTCCGCGAGCTTGTTGATATCGTACCTCTCTGGATTGACGATAACCAGATTTTTGCAGGTACACAGGACGATGCTTTCGCAAGAAGCTATGCACTTATCAATCCTTCTTTCAGGGTTGAAGGCTTCAGCGGTTACTGCGACCCCGCTGCTGTTTTCGGCGACATTGAGCCGAACGACGAATTCACCGCTGAAAGAATTGAAAAGGCAAAGGCTGTTTTCAGTAAAACTGACTACGCTATAAAGCTTGGCGAAACATATGCAAAGTGCGAAGACAGCACAAAGGAAGTTATTTATTTCGTTGAGCAGGTTACGGGACATCTTATTCCCGATTTTCGTTATGCAATCAAAAACGGTGTTCGTTCAATGATTGATGCAATCAAGGATAAGGACGGCAACGGCTACAAGGCTTTTAAAATTGCTCTTGAAAGCGTTATCGCACTTGCAAACAAGTATGCTGACCTTGCAGAAGAAAAGCTTGCTGACGCTGACGATGAACGTAAAGCTGAGCTTGAGCTTATGATTAAAACTCTTCGCAAGGTGCCCGAAAACGGCGCGGAGAATATGTACGAAGCAATGCAGTCCTTCATTCTTCTCTGGCAGATGATGTGCCTTGAGCAGACTCCGAATCCGTTTGCATTTTCGGTAGGTAATGCAGACAGAATTTTCGAGCCTTACAGAAACGGACTTGACCGTGACACGGTTGCAGGTCTTTTCAAGCACTTTCTTGTTTTCTTCAACGTTGCAGACAGAAGCTGGGCAATTTCACAGAATATTATCATCAGCGGACGTGACAAGGACGGCAACGACCTTACAAACGACACTTCGTACGCTATGCTTGATGCATACTTTGATATGAACCTTCCTCAGCCGATTCTTTCGGTTAAGCTTCACAAAAACACACCGCAGAAGCTTTATGAGGAGCTTGGTAGATTTTTCTTTACACCGGGTGTACTTACACCGTCAATGTTCAATGACGATTCACTCTTTGAGGTTCTCGGAGCAAACGGTGTTGACGAAGCTGACCTTCCCGATATCTCAATTGCAGGCTGTCAGGAACCGCTTATTATGGGTAAGGACAACGGCAACACAACAAACAGCTGGCTCAACCTTCCGAAGATTCTTGAAATGACACTCACGGGCGGTATTTCAACAGTTACAGGCGAACGCCTTGCTGATACAAAAGCAGCTTCACTCGAGAATCTTCAGGAAGAGTTTTACAAGAATGTTGAATTTTTTGTTGCAGAAATGGCAGGGGCAGCAAACGGAGCTTCTGTTGCTCTTTCAACACAGCGTGTACCTTTCCTTTCATGCTTTATGGGCGGTATGGAAAACGGTATCGATATGCGTGACTTCAACGCTCAGGGAACAAAGTATAACGGCAGCGGATACCTTATCCACGGCACATCTGTTATCGCTGACTCATTCAGCGCAATTGACAAGCTTCTCGCTGAGCGTCCCGAGGATGCTGACAAGCTTGTTCCTGCACTCAAGGCAAACTTCGAAGGCTACGAGGATTTAAGAGAATTCCTTCTTTCAGCAGATAAATTCGGCAATAACATTGAAAAGGTCGACGACTATGCGGCAGAGGTTGCTTCAAAGGTTGCGGACATCGTTGCGAATGCAAAGAATTACCTCGGCAACAGCTTCCGTCCCGACTTCTCAAGCCCGTCAACACACCTTCTTTACGGTTACTGGGTAGGTGCAACACCTGACGGCAGAAAGTCAAGAGATATGCTCGGCTACGGTGTTGACCCGCTTTACGGCAGTGCAGAAAACGGACTCGGCTTCCGTATGCTTTCAAATATGAAGCTTCCGTTTGAAAAGTTCAACGGCGGTTACGCTTCACACCTCGGCATTGACCCGAAATATTTCACAAGTGACTCTGACGAAGGTAAGGGTGTTGAATTCAGAGATAAAATCATCAATCCTCTTTTCTTCAACGAGCTTAATGAAGGTGTTGCACCGTTCTATCTCTACGTTAACGTAACAACAGCAGAAATTCTTAAAAAGGTACTTGAAAATCCGAAGAAGTATGCTCCGAGCGGAGTTTACATTATGCGAATTCACGGTACATTTGTTAATTTCCTTGATTTGTCACCCGCAATCCAGCAGGATATCATCAAACGTCTTGACCCGAAATCATCAAATCTTGGTTGCTGAGGTAGATTAAATGTATTCAATTGGTATAGACATCGGCACAACAAGCATATGTGCAGTGCTGATGAATTCACAAACAGGTAAAATTATAACTACGGCAACGCATCAGAACGATTCTTTCATCCCGACACCGAATGTGTGGGAAAAGATTCAGGACGTTGCTGTGATAGAAGAAAAGGTTTCTGAAGTAATCAGTCATCTTTTTATGAACAAACCCGACGGTGAGGTTGATTCTATCGGCATTTCAAACCAGATGCACGGTATTATGTACTACGATGCGGACGGTAATGCCGTCAGTCCGCTTTACATCTGGCAGGACGAAAGAGGTAATCTTCCTTACAAGGACGGCAAAACCTATGCACAGTATCTTGGCAGTTTTGCAGGCTACGGCCTTGTAACGGATTTTTACAACCGTGAAAACTCGCTTGTTCTCGAAACAGCTGTCGGTGTGTGCACAATCGGTGATTATATCGCAATGAAGCTTACGGGGACAAAAAAAGCCCTTATACACATCACAAATGCCGCAAGCTTCGGTTGTTTCGACATTAATAAAAATAAATTCACAATCGAAAACGGTATGCTTCCCGAGGTTACGGCAGATTTTGCAACCGTCGGCGAATGGAACGGCATTAAGGTTTCGGTTGCTGTCGGTGATAATCAGGCAAGCTTCATCGGCTCTGTCGGAGTGGATGCTCCGCTTCTTAATGTCGGTACAGGCTCGCAGATTTCATATCTTAACGACACACCCGTTCCAGGCGAAAATATCGAATCACGTCCGTATGACGGAAGACGTTTTCTTATTGTTGGTGCGGCACTCTGCGGAGGACGTGCATTCTCAATGCTTGAACGTTTCTTTGCTTCCGTTGTTGAAATGGCAACGGGTGAGGAGTGTCCGTCACTTTACAAGCAGATTGATAAAATGCTTGAAACAAAAACACAGACAGACCTTGTTGCGGACAGCCGTTTCTGCGGCACTCGCGCAAATCCTGAAATCCGCGGAGGTTTTTCAAATATGTCGCAGGATAATTTCACGGCAGGAGATGTGGCTGTTTCAATGCTTTACGCAATTGCAGGTGAGCTTCGTGCAATGTATGCAGGCGGTAAAACAGAAAAAATTGTCTGCTCGGGCAACGGTATAAGAAAAAATCTCGCTTTGCAGAAGGTTGTTTCTGAAATGTTTGAGGCGGAGATAAAAATTCCTCTTTACGAGGAAGAGGCGGCATACGGTGCAGCATTAACTTCTCTTGTCGCAATCGGCAAAGCTGAAAATATCGACGAAGCACAAAAACTTATTAAGTACAGGTGATTTTATGTTTTTTGATTATCCTATATTTTTTGAAAAGAACCGTGTTTTCCGTGTTTATAAGGGCGGAAAGCTTTTTGCGGATTTCTTTTCCGATGACTCAACAGACGGCAATTATCCCGAAGAATGGGTAGTTTCTGCTGTTCACGCTCTTAATGAGGGAAGTACAGACGAATACGAGGGCATTTCAAAAATTCAGGGAGCTGACCTTTATCTCAGCGATGCTCTTAAGGAATATAAAAACGAGCTTCTCGGCGACAGAGAGGATATCGGAATACTTACAAAGATTCTTGACAGTGCAATCCGTCTTCCTGTTCAGGCTCACCCGGATAAGGCTTTTTCAAGAGTTCATTTCAACTCGAATTACGGTAAAGAAGAAAGCTGGGTTATCCTTGCAACAAGACCCGATGCGAAGATTTTTTACGGCTTCAAAAAAGGCGTAACAATGGAGCAGTTTGAAAAGGCTATTGAAGCGAGCGAAACAAGCCTCACGGCAATGGAAGAACTGCTTGAATCTTTCCCTGTTAAGTCAGGTGACATCATTTACATCCCTGCGAAAATGGTTCACGCTATCGGAGCGGGCTGTCTTCTTCTTGAGGTTCAGGAGCCGACAGATTTCACAATTCAGCCTGAACGCTGGTGCGGTGAATACAGACTTTCGGATAACGAGATGTATCTTGGTCTTGATAAGAAAACTGCACTTGAATGCTTTGATATGGAAAAAACTTTCCCGGCACCCCTTTCAAGCAAACCGCTTGCAAGTGAATCGGGAGTTGACTATCAGTCGGTAATTGACGAGAGCATTACAGAAAGCTTCAAGGTAAGAAAGATTATCTTTGACGGTGGCAACTTCGTCCTTGATAAGGGTGCTTGCATCTATGTTGTTACGGAAGGTAATGGCAAAATCGTTGGTGACGGCTACGAGAAAGCAGTCACAAAGGGTGATTATTTCTTCGTTCCCGAAGCAATTAAAAATAAATTCTCAATCACAGGCGCAGATATGACAGTAGTTGAGTGCTATAAATAAGGAGAAATTTATGGATAAGAAGTATTTTCTTATGGGCAATGCCCATCTTGATCCCGTCTGGCAGTGGAGAGTGCCCGAAGGACTTGCACTTGTAAAGTCAACCTTCAAGGCGGCTCTTGACAGAATGGAAGAATTCCCCGACTATGTTTTTACTTCAGCTTGTGCAGGCTATTATCAGTGGATAAAGCTTTCCGAGCCTGAAATGTTTGAAGAAATAAAGAAAAAGGTTGAAGAGGGCAGATGGCAGTACACAGGAGCAATGTGGGTACAGCCTGACTGTAACATTCCTTCAGGTGAGGCTTTTGCACGTCACTTCCTTTATTCGCAGAAGTTCTATCAGGAAAACTTCGGTAAAAAAGCCGAGTCTGCATACAACGTTGACTCTTTCGGTCACAACGGTATGCTTCCTCAGCTTATGGCAAAGTCGGGCATAAAGAATTATGTTTATATGCGTCCGCACAGAGGCCCTGAAAAGCCGAACCTTCCGTTTGAAAATCTTCATTGGTGGGAAAGCCCCGACGGAAGCCGTGTTCTTGCTTTCAGAATTCTTGACGGATACGGTGACAACCTTCGTGAAGAAAGAATTGAACGCTATGAATCACAGCCGCATTCGCAGATTCTGGCTTACGGTGTCGGTAATCACGGCGGCGGTCCGTCAATCGAAACTCTTCAGATGGCAGAAAAACTCCGTGAGGGCGACGGAAAAGAAAAATACATCTATTCGGGTGTTGATAAATTTTTTGATTATGTAAGAAACAATGAACCTGACGATTTCCCTGTAGTCAAAGAGGATTTACAGCACCATGCAAGCGGTTGCTACAGCGCAAATTCAAAGGTGAAGATGCTCAACCGTCAGGCTGAAAACGGACTTGTTTATGCAGAAAAGCTTGACGTTATGGCAAATGTCCTCACTGGCTCAGATACACAGACCGACAGAATTGAAAGAGCGTGGCAAAGGGTTATGTTCAATCAGTTCCACGATATCCTTGCAGGCTGTTCAATCAAGCCTGCTTATGACGATGCTTATTCAGCATTCGGTTGTGCAAAGGAGGTTGCTCTTGAAGTCGGCACTTTTGCTGCAGAGCGAATTTCGTGGAGAGTGAACACAACAAAGTTCTTCGAAAACGGTGTTCCCGAGCAGCGCGGAAGACTCTGGGTACGTGAGGGCGAAGGCAGTCCGATGGTTGTTTTCAATCCTCATTCTTTCCCTGTAAAGGAATATGTCAGCTTCGGCACACAGTGGGTATCGGGTGTTGTTGATTCCAACGATAACGACGTTCCGTTCCAGCTCGTTCGTGCACCTTACACAGACGGCGATCACGTGAATATGTGTATGTTCGAAGTCGAGATGCCGGCATTCGGCTACGCTACATATTATATCTATAAAGAAGACCAGAACCACGAAGCAAAGACAATTGAAAATCAGTTTGTTATCACGGAAAATTCAATCGAAAACAGCGTTGTAAAGGTTGAGTTTGATGCTGACGGTGCAATTAAGTCTTACTTCAACAAGCTCGAAAACAAAGAATATTGTGTTTCACCAATGAAGGCTGTTGTCTGTGAGGATATTGAAAGCGATACCTGGGGTCATATGGTCTTTGATTATAACAAGGATATCGGTTCTTTCTCAGATGCAGAGTTTAAAATCCTTGAAGAAGGTGCTCTCCGTGCAACGCTCAAGGTAACTTCGTATTATAACGGTTCGAAACTTGAACAGTACTTCACACTTTACAAGGACAGCCCGAAGGTGGCTGTAAAGTGCAGAATTAACTTTAAAGAAAAGTACAAAATTCTCAAGCTTACATTCCCGATGAACATCGAAAATCCCGAGGCTGTTTATTCAATGCCTTACGGCTTTATCAAAAAAGCTCCCGACGGACTTGAAGAACCTGCACAGAAATGGATTTCTGTTAATGGTGACAACGGCGGTGTTGCTCTTATCAATAACGGCAGATACAGCTTCTGTGTTAAGGATAACGAAATGCGAATGATTGCAGCACGTACCTGTGCATACCTTGATCATTTCGGTCAGCGTTCACGTGACGATGAAATCGCATTCATCGATATGGATGAGCTTGAGCTTGAATATGCACTTATTCCGCACGCGAAGGATGACTTCACTGCAGTAGTGAAAGAAGCTGAAGTTCTTAATATGCCTCTTCAGCTTTATCAGGAAACTCATCATAAGGGCACATTGCCGCCTGTTTTTGAGGGCATTACAGTTGACTGTGACAATGTTATCGTTACCGCTCTCAAGCTTTCAGAGGACGGAACGGGTTATATCGCTCGTGCTGTTGAATGTGCATCGAAGCCTGTTATGGCAGAGTTCAATTTCAAGCTTCTTGACAGAAAATTTGCTTTTGACTTCAAACCGCAGGAAATCAAAACGATTTTCATTCCTAAAGAAGGCGGAAGCGTCAAGGGTGTACCAATCATTGAGAAATAAATAAAAGGTAGCAATCAATCGATTGCTACCTTAATTTTTTACTGTTTAATTTCGTTCTGCTGTGCAACAACGCTTTCTCCGCAGTATCTCTTTCGAAGAACAGGCTTTTCAATCTTGCCTGTCGGGTTACGCGGAACTTCGCTGAAGATTATTCTTCTCGGTCTCTTGTACTTCGGAAGGTCAAGGCAGAAGTCGTTGACATCCTCTTCTGTAAGAGTGCATTCAGGCTTAACTTCGATAACAGCTGCCGCAATTTCGCCAAGTCGTGCATCGGGAATACCGATAACCGCTACGTCCTTGATTGCATCGTTCTTACGAAGGAAGTCTTCAATCTGTACGGGGTAAAGGTTTTCACCGCCGGAGATGATAACGTCTTTCTTACGGTCAACGAGGTAGATGAAGCCGTCCTCGTCCTCCTGTGCCATATCACCTGTGAAGAGCCAGCCGTCAGCGAGAACTTCGTTTGTAGACTGTTCGTCGTTGTAGTAGCAGGTCATAACACCGGGACCCTTGACAGCGAGTTCACCAACGTCACCCTTCGCAACCTCGTTACGGCAAACGTCAACAATCTTGACTTCCCAACCGAAGCCTGCTTTACCGATTGCACCGACCTTGTGTATGTTTTCAACACCGAGGTGAACACAACCGGGGCCGATTGATTCGCTGAGGCCGTAGTTTGTGTCGTAGTCGTGATTCGGGAAAATTGACTTCCAACGTCTGATAAGGCTGGGCGGAACAGGCTGTGCACCGATGTGCATAAGTCGCCACTGTGAAAGCTCGTATTCAGAAAGGTCAATGTCACCGCGGTCGATTGAATCGAGGATGTCCTGAGCCCATGGCACAAGAAGCCATACGATAGAGCATTTTTCTTCCGAAACAGCTTTTAAAATCCATTCGGGCTTAATACCTTTAAGAAGAACTGCTTTACCTCCAACAAGGAAAGAGCCGAACCAGTGCATCTTTGCACCCGTATGGTAAAGGGGAGGGATGCAAAGGAAAACATCGTCCTTTGTCTGTGAATGGTGGTTCTGCTCAACGCGTGCAGCGTGAACAAGGCTTTCGTGCTTGTGAAGGATTGCCTTCGGGAAGCCTGTTGTACCTGATGAAAAGTAGATTGCACCGTAGTCTTCGTCGGTGATGTCAATCTTCGGAGCGTGAGTTGAACAGTACTGGATGAGTGACTCATAGCTCTCTGCAAAAGTCGGACATCCTTCACCTGCATAAAGCCACATTTTAACCTTGGGCATTCTGTGGCAGATTTCTTCAATACGTCCGATGAATTCAGGGCCGAAAACAACAAATTCTGAATCTGACTTATTTACGCAGTATTTGATTTCTTCAGCTGTGTAACGATAGTTAAGGGGAACAGCGATTGCACCTGCCTTAAGAATACCGAAATAAATCGGCAACCACTCAAGACAGTTCATCATAAGAATTGAAACCTTGTCGCCCTTTTTGATTCCGCGTGTCATAAGAAGGTTTGCAAAGCGGTTAGCCTTTTTGTTGAAGTCCTTCCAAGTGATTTCACGGCGGTAAGCCTCGTCGGGTTTAGCCTCAATAAGCGAATAGTCACGCCATGTAACACGCGCACCGTCAGCTTCATTTTTAGGGTTAATTTCAACCAGAGCAATATCATCAGGATAAAGCTCCGCGTTCTTGTCAAGTATTTCTGTAATAGGCATAATTGGTCTTCCTTTAATTTGATTTCCGACAGTATAACACTTTAAAGCGGTAAAGTCAATACTTTACCGCTTATATTTTTATAAAATTATAAGATTTTATCAGAAATTTACTCCGTTATATCCCCATTTGTCAGTTTCTTCGTATTTAACGTAAACGCCGCTGCCGTCAATTCCGAGAACATCTTTGCAGATGTTACAGATTTCAGCTGTAAGTTCTTCTGCAGAAGAAGGGCTGATTTTTCCGAGTGCACTTACTTCAATGTAAGCAAGCGGAGCTGAATTGTCACCTCTGAACCAGAGTCTGCAGTTATCCTCAAAACCGAGCATAAGCCAGGCTTCAGTTTTGCCGGGGAGGATTTCGATAGCTTTTCCGAACTTTTCTTTAAGGATTAACTCCTGCTCTTTTGTGATGGGTGTTGTGGTTTTTGTTGATATCATCGGCATAATAAATCGCTCCTTTTACTTAATGCTGTCCATTTCAACCTGAAGTTTTGCAAGGTCTTCACGGATGCTGATTTTCTGCGGACATTTTGTTTCACAAGCACCGCATTCAATGCAGTTGTGAGCTTTTTCTTCATCCTTTAAGTTTGCCCAACGGTTTTTGGCATCTTCTGCATTTCCGTAAACTGCATACTTGTTCCAACGGTCAAAGTTTGCGGGGATGTTTACGCCTGCAGGGCAGGGCATACAGTAACGGCAGTCTGTGCAGCCGTTTCTCATTCTGCTGTTGAGGGTATCTGCAACGTCTTTAACAAGAGCTTTTTCTTCCTCATCAAGAGGCTTGAATTCGCCGAATGTTTTAAGGTTGTCCTCAACCTGCTCCATTGTGCTCATACCGCTGAGGATAACTTTAACGCCTTCAAGTGTACCGCACCAACGCATAGCCCATGAAGCTGTTGTTGCATCTGCATCCTTAGCCTTGAACTTTGCCTCAACCTCATCGGGAAGCTTTGCAAGTGTACCACCCTTGACAGGTTCCATAACAATAATCGGCACACCAAGCTTGTTGCAAAGCTCAACTCCTCGTAAACCTGCCTGCTCGCGGATGTCGATGTAGTTTAACTGAAGCTGAACAAAGTCCCATTTTCTGTATGAAATAATTTCTTCGAAAGCCTCATATTCATCGTGGAAAGAAAAACCGAAGTAACGGATTTTGCCTTCCTTTTTAAGATTATCGCAGTAATCAAGAATACCAAGTTTAAGAATAGTCTTCCATTTCTCCATATCAACAGCGTGAAGAAGATAGAAGTCAACATAGTCGACATCGAGACGCTTGAGCTGATCGTTGAAGATACGCTCAACATCTTCAATTGTGTCAAGCTTCCAGATCGGAAGCTTTGTTGCAAGATAAAATGACGATCTGTCATATTTTTTAAGGGCTCTGCCTACGAACGGCTCGCTGTCACCATCGTGGTAAGGATATGCGGTGTCATAGTAATTGACACCTGCCTGCATAGCACGGTCGAGCATACGCTCTGATTCAGCTTCGTCAATCTTACCGTTAACGGT
>JAZRNR010000148.1:0-16766 GCA_045648305.1 Acutalibacteraceae bacterium | reverse complement strand
TGTGCTCATCGGTGCAGGATCAAAGGTGCTCGGTCCCATAACCGTCGGCGACAACACAAACATTGCCGCAGGTGCTGTTGTGCTTGATAAAATTCCCGAAAAAAGTCGGATCGTAGCCATGTCGTTCTGTGAGCCAAGGAGTTGAGTAGATTTCTTGTCTTCCTAAGACCGCTTGGCCTCCGACTTTGTGCTCATCGGTGCAGGATCAAAGGTGCTCGGTCCCATAACCGTCGGCGACAACACAAACATTGCCGCAGGTGCTGTTGTGCTTGATAAAATTCCCGAAAATTCAACAGCTGTCGGTGTGCCTGCAAGAGTTGTCCGACGTAACGGAAAACGTGTGCAGGATCTTGATCAGGTTCATATTCCCGACCCGATTTCACAGGAACTTTGCAAATTACGTGCTGAAATAGACAAACTAAAAAAGAAAGTGGAGGCAGATAACAATGAAAGTATTTAATACACTCACAAGACAGAAGGAAGAACTTAAAACAATCGAAGAAGGCAAAGTAAAAATCTATGCCTGCGGTCCTACGGTTTATAACTTTATCCATATCGGTAATGCAAGACCGCTCTGCGTTTTTGATGTACTTCGCCGTTTCCTTGAATACACAGGTTACGACGTTCGTTTTGTTCAGAACTTCACAGATATCGACGACAAAATTATTAAGCGTGCAAACGAAGAAAATCTTACTTACAAAGAAGTAAGCGAAAAGTATATTGAAGAATTTTGGAAAGACGTTAAGGGTATGAACATCCGTGAGGCAACTGTTCACCCGAAGGCAACAGAAAACATTGACGAGATTATCAATATCGTTTCAAGCCTTATCGAAAAGGGTTATGCTTACGCGGTTGACGGTGACGTTTATTTCAGCCCCAAAAAGTTTGATGAATACGGTAAGCTTTCACATCAGCCTCTTGAAGACCTTGAAGCAGGTGCAAGAATTATGGTTGGTGAGGTTAAGAAAGAGCCGATGGACTTTGCTCTCTGGAAGAGTGCAAAACCGGGTGAGCCATATTGGGAATCTCCGTGGGGTCACGGCAGACCGGGCTGGCATATTGAGTGTTCAGCAATGGTAAGACGTTACCTCGGCAATACAATCGATATTCACTGCGGAGGTCAGGATCTTATCTTCCCTCACCACGAAAACGAAATCGCACAGAGCGAATGCTGCAACGGTGCATCGTTTGCTAACTACTGGATGCACAACGGTTACATCAACGTTGATAACGTGAAGATGTCAAAGTCACTCGGAAACTTCTTCACAGTACGTGATGTTGCGGAAGCTTACGGTTATGAACCGATCAGATATCTTATGATTTCTTCTCATTACAGAAGTCCCATCAACTACAGCACAGATGTTATTGAGCAGTGCAAGGCTTCACTCACAAGACTTTACACTTGCCGTGACAATCTTGATTTTGCTCTTTCAAATGCTGCTGACGGTGAGGTAAGCGAAGAAATTACAGCAATGCTCAACAAGCGCCGTGAACAGTTTATTGCAGCCCTTAATGATGACCTCAATACTGCAGATGCTATTTCAGCAGTGTTCGAGCTTGTACGTGATATCAATTCAAATGTTATCACAGATGCACCGGTAAAGGGTAACTGCGAAGCTGCCGCAAAGCTTTTTGACGAGCTTTGTGATGTTCTCGGTCTTGTTTACAACAGAAAGAAAGAAGACCTTGACAGTGAGGTTGAAACTCTTATCGCACAGCGTACAGAGGCAAGAAAAAATAAAAACTGGGCTGAGGCAGACAGAATCCGTGACGAACTTAAGGCTATGGGTATCGTTCTTGAAGATACAGCTCAGGGCGTTAAATGGCACAGAGAATAAAATAATATATCATTATAAAGTTAAAAGGCGAGTGCAGATGCACTCGCCTTTGCTTATTTATTCTGATTTTTCTTCTTTTCCTGATATTCTTTTTCTTCTCTTGCTTCTTTTAAGGATTTGATTATGACAGGGACAGCACCTAATGAAAAAACTATCACAAATGCTACTATTACAGTAACTATTATCATGCCAATGCCCATCCTGAATTTCTCCTTTTTATTTCACGCCTTTAATCTTCACACTGTACTGGTATGTGCCGACCTTGAGTTTGTACGGCTCGTGAAGACAAGCGTTACCGGGCATATCGCCGCCGACACCTCTCTGACGGTGGTCGATATTGAGTGTGAGATAATCGTCCTTAACAAGCTCGTAAAGGTGCTTTGCACTTTCAAGCTTCTCCTGTGAATACTCACGAAGGCTGAAATCGAATGTCTTGTCTGCAGAAATTTCGAATCCGTAGCCCTGTGAATTTGTGATTGTAAGGCTTCTTGTATCCGTACGGTTACCGTTTTCCTGCGGACGCATATATCTGTGTTCAAGAGTTTCAGGAGTCGCTGTGTATTTACCGATTTTCTGTCCTGTCTTTCTGTCGATGTATGCTTCGTGCGGACCTCTGCCGTACCACTCTACATTTGTGAAATCCTTTGAAAGGCCGAGTCTTACGCCTGTCTTAATCATCGGAAGAACAAGACCGGTCATACTCTGGCTGAGTTCAACTGTTCCGTCAACGTGGAAAATAAACTGAGTTTCAACGTCCTTTGCAAGCGGAGTTGACCACTTTGTAAGAGCGTAAATTGAACCCGAAAGTCCCCATACTTCAAAGTGCTTCGGCTTCAACAGACGGCTGACATAATCCCATGTATAAAGCGGATTGATTCGTTTGAACATCGGCGCAAAGTTAAAATAGTTTACGTCGTTATCCGTAAGCGGACGGAAGAAATTCGGACGGAGAGTAAGACTTGTATCAAGCACATTACCCTTGCCGAAATCAAGGGCTACAAGCTCTCCGTTGTAGAATCTTGCTGTTGTTTCGCCTGCTTTGATGTTATAAACACCGTCAATAACCTTACAGGAAACAACACCCTGAAGAAGTGCGTCCTCTTCCTTGATATCGCTTACAACAAACTGGCTGAAGCTGATCTCCTCATCCTTAGCGTGCCACTCGTTCTTTGCCTTGTAGCGGAAGGAAATTGTGAGAATATATTCACCGATTCCGAAGTTTTCCTTGTAAGGAATTTCAACACTCTTCTGAGTCTGCGGAGCTGTACCGTCAAGGTTAAGCTTACCGCTTTCAACTTTTTTGCCGTCATGTGTGATTTCCCATACAGCGTAGCAATAATCAAGAGAGTCAAAATAGTTTTTATTATTAATGCCGTAAATCTGTTTTTCCTTATCAAGTTCAACAGCACAGATGTTTGAATAAACCTGCTTTACTTCGTAATATGCAGGGTGCGGTACACGGTCAGCACCGATAATACCGTTGGCACAGAAGTAGTAGCTTGAGCCGCCTTCTTTGAAGTCGCCGCCGTAGAGCCATTTTTCCTGACCGTCCTCAACAACACGGATTGACTGGTCAACATAGTCCCAGATGAAACCGCCTGTCATATGGTCGTACATTTCAAAATCGTCAACATATTCTTTGAGGTTGCCGAGGCTGTTTTCCATACAGTGGGCATACTCACAGTAAATAACAGGATGTGATTTGAAAACGCTTTCGGGAACAGGCTTATTGTCTGCAGCAAGAGCGTTTGCAACGTTATCAAAAAGAGTTGTCTTGATTTCGTGCTGATTTACAAGGTCCTTGACGATTCTCTCTGTCGGATACATACGGCTGATGAAATCTGACTTCGTAAAATCAAAGTCACCTTCGTAGTGAACGGGATACAAATCGCAGAGTTCGAGCATCGCTTCCTTCATTCTGCTGAAGTTTGTGCCGTCGCCTGCCTCGTTACCGAGTGACCAGAAGCAGATACAAGCGTGGCTTCTGTCGCGGAGAATCATTCTTTCTGCTCTGTCAACAACTGCCGCTGTCCAGAGAGGATTATCGCCGGGTACGTTCTTTCTTCTTACACCATGAGTTTCAACGTCGCATTCGTCCATTACATAGAAGCCGAGTTCATCGCAAAGCTCATAGAAGAACGGATCATCGGGATAATGGCTTGTTCGGATTGCATTGATGTTTGCCTTCTTCATAAGGTGAAGATCTGTGATGAATGTTTCCTTCGGCACTGCCCAACCGTGGTCAGGATGGAAGTCGTGACGGTTAACACCCTTGATGATAACCTTCTGACCGTTTACGTAATAAACATTGCCGATGATTTCAACACGCTTGAAACCGATTCTTATCTGCTTTTTAACAATGCACTTTCTTGAATCATAAATCGCAACCTCAAGCTTGTAAAGCTCAGGAGTTTCTGCTGACCACTTGCGTGCATTCTTTTCAATATGCTTTATCTTGATTGTTTTTCCGTCTGACTTTTCCTCGTAAATCACTTTACCGTCAAGGTTTACCTTGCAGGTAACGTTAGCATCCTTGCTGAGTGTAACGGTAAGGTCAAGAATACCGTCTGTGATTGTTTCGTCAAGAGTTGCAGCGGCATAGATATCCTCAATTGTTGTTTCAGGCTCAGCAACGATATAAACCTCACGATAAATACCTGAAAGCTGCCACATATCCTGATTTTCAAGATATGTAGCGTCGCTGAAACGCATTACCTTTGCGGCAAGGATGTTTTCTCCCTCAACAACATAATCTGTAATATCAAACTCTGCAGGAGTCATAGCACCCTGAGAATAGCCGACGTATTTTCCGTTAACATAAACGTAGAGAGCAGACTTAGCCGCACCGAAGTGAAGAATAAGTCTTCTGCCGTCAAAGTTTTCGGGCAGAGTAAATGTTTTTCTGTAAAGACCGATTTCATTTTTGCAATGGCTTACCTTCGGAATTTCGCTTTCAACAGTTGAAACCTGAGGAGGCATAAAAGAGCAAAGGTAAATCGGTTTGCCGTATCCGAAACTCTGCCATACTGAGGGTACAGGAATTTCATCCCATTCGTCATCATAGAAACCGGGCTGTTCAAAGCAGGCAGGAACATCCTTTATTCCCATCTGCCAATAAAACTTCCAGATACCGTTAAGGCTGAGTTTATATTTTGACTCGTCAAAAGCAGCCTTGTCTCTTGCATCAAGAGGCAGAGCAAGGTTGTGGCCGTCGAGCTTGTTCTCCTTGAAAAACAAAGGGTCTTCCCATTTGTGCAGTTTTGTACTCATAGCAAATCCTCCTAAGGAAATTTAGTGCGCAAATTACCGCATATTATGTTTATTATACATTGAATATGTCCTTTCGTCAAATAAAAAAACTGTGCAAATTTTTGTGGAATTGTGTTGTAAAAATTCCGTTATTATATTATAATATTTAAGTATTTTGAAATTGAGGGTGTTTTCAGATGACCAGACAAGGTTTTGACAACGAAAAATATCTCCAACTGCAATCTCAGCACATCAAGGAGCGTATCAACAAATTCGGCGGTAAGCTTTATCTCGAATTCGGAGGCAAGCTTTTTGATGATTTTCACGCATCACGAGTTTTGCCGGGCTTTGCTCCCGACAGTAAAATCAAAATGCTTGAACAGCTCAAGGATCAGGCTGAGGTAGTTATCGTAATCAACGCTGCGGATATTGAGAAGAATAAAATCCGCGGTGATCTCGGCATCACTTATGACCTTGATGTTCTTCGTCTTATCGACGCATTCAGAAACATCGACCTTTACGTCGGCAGCGTTGTTATGACCCGATACACAGGTCAGCCTGCCGCTGATGCTTTCTGCAAGCGTCTTGAATCACTCGGAATCAAGGTGTACCGCCATTATCCGATTGAAGGCTATCCGTCCGATATTGAAAAAATCGTCAGCGATGACGGATTCGGTAAAAACGAATATATCGAAACCTCACGTTCGCTCGTTGTTCTTACTGCTCCCGGTCCGGGAAGCGGAAAGATGGCAACCTGCCTTTCTCAGCTTTACCACGAGCATAAAAGAGGTGTCAGCGCAGGTTACGCTAAATTCGAAACATTCCCTATCTGGAATCTTCCTCTCAAGCACCCTGTAAACCTCGCTTATGAGGCAGCTACGGCTGACCTTAATGATGTCAATATGATTGACCCGTTCCACCTTGAAGCTTACGGTGAAACAACGGTTAACTACAACCGCGACGTTGAAATTTTCCCTGTTCTTGCCGCAACATTTGACCAGATTTACGGCGAATGTCCTTACAAGTCCCCCACAGATATGGGTGTAAATATGGCAGGTAACTGTATTTTTGATGACGACGCTTGTTGCGAAGCATCACGTCAGGAAATTATCCGCCGTTATTATGCCGAGCTTTGTGCTGTTAAGAAAGGTCTTGGCAGTAAGGAAACCGTTACAAAGCTTAAGCTTATTATGAAGCAGACCGGCATTACGGTTGATGAGCGTCCGGTTATTGCAAAAGCTCTTAACAGAGCCGAAGAAACAGGCGGTCCCGCAGTTGCAATCGAAATCGGTGACAATGATATTGTTACAGGTAAAACCTCACTTCTTATGGGTGCAAGCGCGGCAGCGATGCTCAATGCACTCAAGAAGCTTGCAGGAATAGAGGAGGATGCTCTTCTTATTTCCCCCGAGGTTATCGAGCCTGTACAGGAGCTTAAAGTGAAATATATGGGCAACCACAATCCTCGTCTTCACGTTGACGAAGCACTTATTGCTCTTTCTGTTTCAGCTGCTACAGACCCGAGAGCAAAGCTCGCAATTGAGCAGATTCCGAAGCTTCGCGGTATGCAGGCTCACGCAACGGTTATCCTCACAAGCGGTGACGAATCGATGTTTAAAAAATTCGGTATAAATCTTACTTGTGAACCGCAGTACCAGACGAAAAAGCTTTATCATAAATAATTTATTTTCCTCTTGTAAAAGAGAGGTAGTTTCTGTTAAAATATTACTATCAAACATAAAGGAGTCTTAATTATGGCAATCCTTAATAACGCATTTTGCAGAGTATATCAGAAAACATTTAAAATGGTTATGCCCGTTTTCAACTGGGACGAGCCTGAACTTCTTAAGGGACCGGGTGCAATCAAGGACCTTCCCGCACTCGTAAAGTCAAAGGGCATTACAAATGTACTTATCGTTACAGATAAAGGTCTTATGAGCCTTAATCTTCTTGACAGCCTTTTCGAAGCTCTTGAAAAGCAGGGCATTAAGTATACTGTTTATGACGGTGTTCAGCCGAACCCCTCAATCGAAAACATTGAAGAAGGCAGAAGAATTTACCTCAAGAACGACTGTCAGGGTATCATCGCATTCGGTGGCGGTTCACCTATGGACTGTGCAAAGGTTGTCGGTGCAAGAATTGCAAACCCGAACAAGTCTGTTTCTCAGATGAGAGGTCTTCTTAAGGTTGTTAAAAAGATTCCTCCGTTCTTTGCTGTTCCCACAACAGCAGGTACAGGCTCAGAAACAACTCTTGCAGCTGTTGTTTCCAATATGCAGACTCATGAAAAGTATGCGATCAACGACCCGCAGCTTCGTCCGAAGTATGCAGTTCTTGACCCTGAGCTTACAACAGGTCTTCCCAAGAAGATTACTTCAACAACAGGTATGGACGCTCTCACTCACGCAGTTGAGGCTTATATCGGTCAGAGCGGAGTTAAGAGCACAGACGATTACGCTAAAAAGGCAACAAAGCTTATCTTTGAAAACCTTGAAAAAGCTTATGAAGACGGCAAGAACATCGAAGCTCGTGAAAATATGCTCGTTGCTTCTTTTTATGCAGGAATGGCATTCACAAGAGCTTACGTTGGTTACGTTCACGCAATCGCTCATAACCTTGGCGGTATGTACGGCACACCTCACGGTCTTGCAAACGCTGTTATTCTTCCTCACGTTCTTGAATATTACGGTGAAACAGCATATAAGAAGCTCGCAGAGCTTGCTGATATCGTAGGCATTGACGGTGACAGCGACAAGGAAAAGGCAGAAAAGTTCATCAAAGAAATTAAGAAAATGAACGAAGAAATGGATATCCCCGAGCACTTCGATTTCATTAAGGATGAAGATATCCCGACAATCGTTGAAAGAGCTCTTAAGGAAGGTAATCCGCTTTATCCCGTTCCGAAGATTATGGACAAGGAAGACTGCACAAAGGTTGTTAAGGCAATCCGCGGATTCTGATTCAATAAAAATCAATCACTCTGAGTTACTGCTCAGGGTGATTTTTTATACAAATATTTAATTTGACTAATTGACGAAAGTGTCACAAAAAAGTATAATACACTGTGGAAAAAAGAGGTGTTACTTTATGTTAAAGCGTTTTCTCAGCTATTATAAACCGCATAAAAAGATGATGACTCTTGATATGCTTGCCGCGCTGATGATTTCAGTCATCGGTATGGTTTATCCTGTTGTTACAAACAAGATGCTCAACGAGTACATTCCGAACAAGATGTATACGACCATTGTTATCGCGGGTGCAATTGTTCTTGCACTTTATTTTGCAAGAATGGCGCTCAATTATTTTGTTCAGTATTACGGTCACGTTATCGGCGTGCATATGCAGTCGCAGATGCGAAAAGACCTTTTCGCTCATCTTGAAAAGCTTCCTTTCACATTTTTTGATAACAACGAAACAGGTAAGATTATGACACGTCTTACGAGTGACCTTTTCGAAGTTGTTGAGCTTGCTCACCATGGTCCCGAAAACGTTCTTATCAGTTCTATTATGATCGTACTTTCTTTCGGTTACCTTATTACGATTGACTGGATTCTTACTCTTATCATTTTCACTTGTGTGCCGATTCTCATCGTTGTTACAATCAAGCTTCGTAAAGCGATGAAATCCGCCTTCAACGACAGAAGAAAAAGCACCGCAATAATCAACGCTGCGGTTGAAAGCAGCGTAACAGGTATCCGCGTTACAAAGGCTTACACCAATTACGAAACCGAAATTAAAAAGTTTGAAAAGGGCGACAAGGAGTTTGTCGATTCATCATACCGTGCATACAATGCGATGGCAAAGTTCCATTCGTCAACAACTTTTATTACAGAAGTTTTTAATGTTTTCATCCTCATCGCAGGCGGACTTTTCCTTTACTCAGGCAGAATTTCTTTCGGTGATTATTCAACATTCATCGTTTCGGTTAACCTGTTCATTCACCCTGTAAATACACTTATCGGCTTTATGGAGCAGTTCCAGAACGGTGTCAGCGGATTCAAGCGTTTCTGTGAGATTATGGACGAAGAGCCTGAAACAGACAAGCCTGATGCAAAGACTCTTAAAAACGTTAAAGGCGAAATTGAATTTAAAAACGTAAATTATTCTTACGACACTTCAAAGGGTGTTCTTCACGACGTTAACCTTAAGATTGAAAAAGGCAGAAAGGTTGCACTTGTCGGACCTTCAGGCGGCGGCAAGACAACGCTTTGCCACCTTCTTCCGAACTTCTATAAGCTTGAAGAAAAAGACGGAGCAATCCTTATTGACGGAACGGATATCCGCGATATAACTCTCGATTCGCTTCGTCAGAATATAGGTATTGTTCAGCAGGACGTTTTCCTTTTTGCAGGAACAATCCGCGACAATATTCTTTACGGCAGACCCGATGCAACTCAGGAAGAAATTGAAGAAGCTGCAAAGCGTGCTAACATTCACGAATACATCGAAACTCTTGAAAACGGCTACGATACGGAAATCGGTGAACGCGGTGTCAAGCTTTCGGGCGGACAGAAACAGCGCTTGAGCATTGCAAGAGTTTTCCTTAAAGACCCTGCAATCCTCATCCTTGACGAGGCAACAAGTGCTCTCGACAACACAACGGAGGTTCTTATCCAGCACGCTCTCGACGAGCTTTGTAAGGGCAGAACGACGCTTGTTGTTGCACACAGGCTTTCAACAATCCGTAACGCTGACGAAATTGCAGTTGTTATCGACGGTAAAATCCGTGAACGCGGAACACACGACGAGCTCATCGAAGCCGACGGAACATATAAAAAGCTCTATTCCCTCCAGTTCAGGGAGAATGACTTGGTTGAATAAAAAATTACACCTTGGAAAATCAATTCCAAGGTGTTTTCTTTTACTATGTTGTTAATCCGCAATCTCGTCTGCGATAACTTCTGCGAGGTTCTGTCCGCTGACGTCTTCTGAATCTGCGACGGATGTGCTGACATTTCCGCTGTCGTCCGTTGTGAAAACGATTGTTTTTCCGACACCGTTCATTTTAAGAACGATAATCAGAAGCATAAGAAGAATAAAAACGGACGTGCCGATCAAAGACAAAACCGCAGCCTTGCCCTTCTTTTCGCTTTCGCAAGCTTTATAATACTTATCCATACGCTTCTGCACGTCGTTAAGATTAAGTTCGCCTTCTTTTTTCTGCTTATCTTTCTTTGCCATTTTCATCAACTCCGACTTGATTATATATTAACGGTTAATTTTTGTCAATTACGGCTGAACGGTAACAGGCTTGTCCTCACTCTCGTGCTCAAAGGAAATGAAATTATTTCTCTTTGCATAAGCCCAACGCATATCAAACAGTTCACAAGCACTTGCAGGCATATAAAGCTGACCTTCGTCAAGACGCTTAACAGGAGCTTCAAGCTTTACTTCACCGTTTTCTGTAACGGCAACGTCGCTGTCCTCAAAAAATTCAGCCTTTTTACCGTAGATGTCAAGGGTAATTTTACCCTTTTCTTTTGTAACGGCACCGCCTATGTAACCCACAAGAACACCGAGAGGTGCATACCATACACCGTCGATTTCGTGGCAAGGTGTTGCAGACTGACAAAGACCGAGCTGAGCACCCTTGAACATCATTCGTGTGCGGTTATATTTCGGTGCAATCGCATAAGGTGTTATTTCGTCGTTATCCTTGTCGATTGTGCATTTGTCAACGATTCTTCCGTCCTCAAAAATTGTTGAAGTAAGAGTCATTTTACCGCCCTCAATTTCAACAACTGCGATAACAGACACATTCTCTTCCTGAGTATAGAAAGCAGAGTGCCATACCTTTGCAAGTGCTCTTGTTCCCGGAGGATTCTGATTGGAGTTTCCGAGCATATAATGAACAGTTCCCATTGACGGACGTTCGAAAAGTTCCTCGTTTTTCATCGGGAAGCTACGCGAGAAATTGTGCTCGTGACCTGAGAAACAAAGGTCAAGCATTTCAAAGCCTTCGCGCATTACGGGGTAAGCATCGTAATTCTGACAGTCTGAACCCGAGTAGCAGATCGGGAAGTGATAAGAACCGATTTTCCACTGCTTGTCGCAGTTTTTAAGGTCGTTTATCATCCATTCGTTAACTTCTTCAGGACCGTTGACACCGATAACCATAAAGTGTGCATTACCGTAATCAAAGGTATAGTTTTCTGTCTTCCAGTTTTCGGGGCCGTTATCTGCATATGAACCCTTGAACTGTTTGCCGAAAAACTCTGCAGGCTCTGAATAATATCTTCCGATGCCGTTTCTGTAGTCCTTGAAACCGCGGTTATCGTGGTTGCCGAGGGTCATCATAAACGGGATGTGTTCAACAACACCCTTAAGTCCGCTGAATGCACCGTTCCACTGAACTTCGTGCTGTCCGCAGTCTGTATTGTCGCCACCCGAGAGTATAAAGCGTGCATCGGGATGCTTTTTAAGCGTTTCTTTCAAAACGTTGTTAAAGTATGAATAATCGGGGCAATCGTGCGGTTCACCCTTCTGCTGGTCGGAAACACAGATAAACTTGAACTTTTTCAGGTTTTCAGGCTCTGTTTCAAAGTAAAATTCTTCGCTTCTGTTTTCGTCATCGCCACAGGTATAGAAATACTTTGTGCCCGGTTTAAGTCCCTTAAGTTTTGCCCAGAACATATTGCTGATATCGATATCGCTTTCGAAAACCTCTGTTTCAGCTTTACAACGGAGCCAATCCTGCGAATTTTCTTCACGGTAAAGAACGTATCCGTCTGCAACATCAGTGCAGGTACGCCACGTAACATTCATCGTGGTTTTTGCATCGTCTGCAATGCTTATAAAAATATGGTCAGGTTGCTTCTGTGAACCTCTTATCGGCTTTTCTTTCATAAAACGCACCTCCTATTTAAGAACAACCTTTGCAGGCTGTTTTTCTTCAGAATTACAGAAAATCTTTAACTTGTGTATTGCTCTTGAAGCTTCAATGTAAGAAATATCGCTTTTTGAATTGAGATTTGAAAGCACTTTTTCGTAAATCTTGTCGCCCTTTTCAACGTTTTTCTCGGTTACATAATTATCAAACATACTGCAAAGTATTTCGCCCTGCTGCTGAAGTCCTGTCTGAGCACCGAGAGTTTTACAATATCTGAAATATTTGAGAAGGGTTTCGCCCTTGATTGTCTGGTCGCCTTTTGTAAGAATGAGAGTGTAATCATCCGTTCTGTATTCGATTCTTTCAGCTACCGTGTATTCAAGTCCGCCCATCGCATTTATTGCAAGAGCGAATGTATCCGCATTTGATGCAATATATTTGTCAATTTTTATTTTCTCCGTTTTCTCAACAACAGAAACAAGCTCCTTTTCACCGCCCGAGGCAAGAGCCTTGATATAATCAGGATTATCAGGAGTCAATGGATGAACCTCGAAACACTGCTTGTTCATATTCGCATCGACCATCGCAAGGAAATAAATTTCACTTATCTCCCTGTCAGTGCAGTAGAGAAGAATTCTCATCCTGCCGTTAAGCGACTCATCAATTTCAACAAGCTGATTGTCCGTTGTTTCCTGCTCTGCCGTTGTCGGATGCGGAGAAAACAAATCGCTCAACAAAGAATTGTTGTTCTTCAGGATTACGGCAACCGAAACCGAACCGATTAACACCGCACAGACGAGAAAAAATATAACAAATTTCATTATACCGTTTCTCTTATCCTGTTTTGAAGTTTTGAATTCATGGTTTTTAGACATTTTATCACATTCTTCTTAAAATTACTGTTGATTTTGCGCCCACGTCAACAAGCGTTCCGCGGACATAACTGTTGCCGAGCAAGTCTTCGGCATCGCTCCATTCATCCCTTACGTAGTAGGTTATCGGATGAGGATTGCTGTTTGAAATAACAAGCACAGCGTTGTCTTCGTTTCTTCTTGAATATGCAACACAGCCGGCAGCGGCAGAGAGTATTTCAAGTTTGCCGTCAACAAAGCATTTGTTGGTACGTCGGATTTCTCCGAGTTTTTTATACCACCGGATTAAATCTTGATTTTCATTTCCCCACGGGTAACAGCAACGGTTGAACGGGTCTTTGTAGCCCTGCATTCCTGTTTCGTCACCGTAATAAATGCTCGGTACACCCGGCAGAGTGAACTGCAAAGCGGTCGCCATTTTCATAAGATGCACACCGTAGTGATAATCTTTTTCGTTAAGCGAATGAGTGCTTTGCCAAAATCTGTCGCGGTACTCACAGCTTTCGCCTGCAAGTGCCGTAATCGCCCTCATTGTATCGTGAGTCGAGATATGGTTCATAAGCACATCAAGCACCTGCTTGGGATAATTTTCTGTAATCGACATAACTCTTGAACAGAAAAGCTCGGCAATCCCCATACGGACAAAGTCAATGACCGCACCCGCAAACGGATAATTCATAACGCTGTCAAGCTGGTCACCTGTAAGGTAACGTCTGCGTTGACCGTAGCTGAATTTATTGGAAGCATCTTCCCAGACTTCTCCCATAACAAGTGCATCGGGATTTTCTGCCTTTACTGCTTTTCTGAAGCTGTCAAGGAAAACATCGGGCAATTCGTCGGCAACGTCAAGCCGCCAGCCTGATGCACCAAGCCTCAGCCACTTTCTTGCGATTCCGTTTTCACCCGTTATATATTCAATAAACTCAAGGTTTTCTTCAATGACCTCGGGAAGAAGCTTGATTCCCCACCAACTGAGATAATCGTCAGGCCAGTTTTTGAATTTATACCAACCGTAGTATTCCGAATTCTGCGACTGATATGCTCCGACGGTATCGTATCTTCCGTACTGATTAAAATATTTACTGTCGCATCCCGTGTGACTGAAAACACCGTCGAGGATGATTTTTATGCCTTTTTCTTCCGCTTTTTTGCAAAGGTTTTCAAAATCCTCCTGAGTGCCGAGAAGCGAATCAATCTTTGTGTAATCTCCCGTATCGTAACGGTGATTGCTGTGTGCTTCAAAAATCGGGTTAAGATAAATACAGCTTACACCAAGACTCTGGAGGTAATCGAGCTTTTCGTAGATGCCTTTAAGGTCACCGCCGAAATAATCGTTGTTAAGTACCTTGCCGTTTGTATCGGGTCGCCAATAAGGCTCACCGTCACGGTCTTCTCGCATAACACGGTCGTCGGGGACATTTGCCTTTTCTTCACCCGAAAATGCAAATCTGTCAGGAAAAATCTGATAAATTATTCCGCCCTTGAGCCAATCGGGAGTTTTGAAATTATTGTCGTAAACCGTGAGCTGCCACGGATTACCGTTTTCGCGTATTTTTCCGATTCCGTCACCGAAATTAAAAATCCTGCTTGTACCCCACGGAGTGTCATATTCGAATCTGTATTCGTAAAGTCCGCTTTCTTCCGTGCTGAAGCTGACTTTCCACCATTCCTCAAAATCACCCTGCATACAGTCCCATTGCATTTCAAAAAAACGCTCGTACGCATCGGTATCTTTTTTCACAACAAGCCTTGCGTGGTGACAGCAAAAATCACGGGGCAAAACAATCCTGAAAACAACGGTCTTTCCCGTTTCGATTGCCCCGTAGATGCTCTTGTGATATTCATATCTTGAATTATAGGGAATGTACATTAAAAAACTACTCTTTCATCTCGTTATTTTGCATTTCGTCAACCTCGTCGGCAGGGATTGTTACCTGATTTTCAAAGTAACTTTCTGCAGGGTTGGTTGTTGCTTCGGTTGTTATTTCCTCTTCCTCGTACGGAGCTTTGGAAATTTCAAGCAAAGCGTCGGTAATAATGAAGCTTGCAAACGCGATAAAAACAAAGATAAGAGCAATTACGATAAAGCTGATTAACGGTTGCCACCTTGCTCTTTTATCTGTACTGATGAAATATTTTTTATTATCGCTGTAAGTTTTTCGGAATTCCGTATAGCTTCTGCGACGTTTATTGTAATTGTTGTTTTCCATTTTATCACCTTGTCTGCCATTATTTGATGGTTGAATACACAGGGAGACGGACATATACTTTATATGTACAACTAAACCTGAGGGGGATTTTTGTGGATATTCAGCCAATCGGCAGTAATAAATTTTTAGTCGGACTGAGCCGCGATGATTTGCGGCAGCTTGACATTACATACGACACCATGGATTATTCAAACATAGAAACACGGCGCGTGATATGGACAATTCTTGACTGTGTGAGAAAAAATACAGGGCGTGATATCGACCCTTCGGGCAATCTGTTGATTGAAGCGTCGCCTGACGGCTCGGACGGCTGTATTCTTATGTTTACTGTTCCCGTTTCACGTGCAGACATCGGCACGGTTATTTCAAAAAGCAATTCTGTGCAGATTTTTGAATTTAAAAATTCTGACAATCTTCTTGATGCTATGTCCGCTGTCGGAGCTGACAGCATCAACGGAAGAATTTTCACAGACGGAATTAAGTTCCGTGCAGAAATAACTACAGAAAAAGCGGCAATTTACCGACATATTATTGAAGAATTCGGTGTTTTTATCGGCAACGACAATCTGACCGTTACCGCAACTCACGAGCATTGGAAAGAGGTGTGCAAATCAACCTCTTAAGGCTTCAATCATCGCTGACGGGTCTTCTGCACCGAAAACGGCACTTCCCGCAACAAGGACGTTTGCTCCCGCTTTAATCGCAACGGGTGCTGTTTCAAGAGAAATTCCGCCGTCAACCTGAATGTCAAGGTCGAGCCCTCTTCTTTCAGCCTCAGCATGCAGAGCAGAAACCTTCTGCATCATATCCGCCATAAACTTCTGTCCGCCGAAACCGGGTTCAACCGTCATAATAAGAACCATCGTGAGCTTATCAAGGTAAGGATAAACTTCCTCGATTGCGGTTGAAGGTTTAACGGTAAGACCAGCCTTACAGCCGAGTGAAAGGATTTTCTCAATTGTTTCGTCGATGGGTGAATCACTTTCGACGTGGAAGTTGATTATATCTGCACCTGCTTTTGCGAAATCCTCGGCATATTTAAGGGGATCACTTATCATAAGATGGCAGTCAAAAACCTTTTCTGTATTCTTTCTGAAACACTTGATAACAGGAGCGCCAAAAGTGATGTTCGGAACAAAATGTCCGTCCATTACATCGATATGGATATAGTCAGCTCCGCAAGCGTCCATACGGGCAACTTCTTCACCGATTTTTGAAAAATCACAGGATAAAATTGACGGTGCAATCTTAATCATAAAGCCACAGCCTCTCTTTAAATATATGCATACTTTGATTACCAACAACACATAAGTCTGAAATACCACATATCACGCACATTCGTGCAGTTTTCTCTTTGCTATACGCGCGTATACCTGCATCGAAAAGCTGCCCGACTGTACGCAGTCTGTTGCATTTCAGATGCGAAGCAGTTTTGAAAGAGAAGATTTTTGTCTCGGCAAGGCAAAAATCTGCAGTAATACGAGGCTATTTCAAAGATTTTTAACGAAGCCGAGGCGGAAATATTCCTTCCAAAACCTTATGGCTTGTTGGTAATCAAAGTATAGATATAATATCAATTTTTTTGCTTCAGGTCAAGGTTATGATGCAACTTCCATATGTTTTATTTGTCATTTTCTGCAATTTCTGAAAGAAATCTGTCTATGGGAAAATTTGACTTTATTTTTCAAAAAAGGTATAATATTTTTATATCAAAATCGGGAGGTATATTTTATGAAAAAAATTCTTGCCGTATTACTTTGCATAATTA
>JAZRNR010000147.1:0-26512 GCA_045648305.1 Acutalibacteraceae bacterium | reverse complement strand
ACTGGTTCGCAGGCTTGCGCTGCCGGTGGCAGATACAGCAAGCCGAGAACAGGAAGAAACACAGAACAATGGACGCCGCTCCAAGGAGTTCATGCGACAATGTTTCTGACCGTAATTGTCACAGGTTCGAGCCCTGTTGACACTTTCTCACTTTTGATCGGGTAGGAGAATTATATATTTACTTCATTTCAATTTATGCACCAAACAGGTACAAACATTTTGATGCTTTAAGCAATTGAATTTAAACTAATAATATGTTATCATACAAATATATATTTGTTTGAATACGTATTGATGCATAGCTTATTAGGAGTTGATTATATGAAAATGATGATGAGACGTGTTTTAGCATCGTTGGTTATTGTGATTATGGTGCTGACTTCCACACCACTCAGTGGGTTTGTGGGTATTGAACTGCCTAATCTTGGTGAGATATTTTTCACTAAAATTGCAGCTGCGACAGGAGCAGTTTTTTCTCTCAATCTAAGAGAAGAAACAGATACTCAAGTTATAATCGAAGTTAAGCTAGAAAGCGGTTCTTTTGAATCTCTTGATTTCGGTATCACAGGCAATCCTGCAAAGATCAAGAAGTGCGAAAAGATCGACTTTGACCTTGACATCGTTCTTAACGGTGGTGCTCTGGCAAACAATCCTGGAACAGGTCTTTTTGGTTGTCATATAGATGGTGGTTATGAAACGGTTGGTGGCGTTATTGCAACCTACACATTCGAAAAAGTGGCAGGTGCTGATATTTCAAAGGATGACTTTGATTTTAATGTTTCACACTGCTCAGCTGATTTCGAAGTTGTTAATAATATTCCAGTATATGTTGTTCCGACAGAGCCAACAACTGAAAGAACAACGGAACCAGTGATAGAGATAACAACCGAGTCGTCTACGAAACCGACAATAGAAAATACGACAAATCCAACAACGGAGACAACGACACAAACCACCACAGCGACTACGACAGAAACAAGTACTCAATCGGATGAACCAGGATATGATGAAAGGCCTGCTGTTAAAAATATCGAAATAGTAAAATTACCGGACCAAACAACTTATACAAGCGGAAAAGACGGCTATATTTCTACATACTATGATTACTCATATGATGAGTACGGTAACGAAATTGTAACAGAATATGAGTATGAGGAGTTTTATATTCATACATACGGTATAAAAGTTAGAGTTAATTTTATAAACGGAACAAGTGATATAGTTGATAACTTGTATAATTATTGCGTCTATGATTCATATTTTAGCGTTACAGGTCAAAATTACGGTGAGATATGGGAAGCAGGAAAACATAATGTTACAGTTAGCCTGGGTAGTTATGAAACCACTTTTGAGGTTGAGATTCTGGAAAATCCGATTGAAAGTGTAGAGATTTATGAGGTTCCCGATAAAACAACTTTAGTTACAGGTATAGACAGTTATGTAAGCTCTTTCTACGAATACTCTTATGATGATAGTGGCAACGAGATAGTTAATAAGTGGTATTATGAAGAGTTCGGGATTCCGACTGAAGGTTTGAAAATCAAGGTGAATTTTTCGAACGGAACATCTGAAATTACGGATGAGATTTGGAATTATATGGATTCAGGATTTAATGTTACCGGTCAGGAGTATGGCGAGATTTGGGAAGCAGGAAAGCACACAGTAACGGTTGAGTTTTACAGAAGAAAAACAACGTTTGAAGTTATTGTAGAAGAAAGTCCCGTAGAAAGCATTGAAATCGTCGAATTGCCTGAAACTACGGTATTGATTGAAGGGTATCATAATTTTTCTAATGTCCCGACAGAAGGATTATCGCTCAAGGTAAATTATGTTAACGGTGATAGTAAAGTTTTAGAAAATGTATATGATGGTTATGAGTGTGATGAGTCTTATATTAGCGTTTTAGCGGCAGATTATGGCGAGGAATGGAGCATCGGAAAGCACAATGTAATCATCAGGTTTTGCGGACAAGAAACTTCCTATGAAGTTGAGGTTGTAGCGAATCCAGTGAGTAAAATAGAGTTTGTTTATTTACCGTTAAAAGATGAGTATCTTGATAAAGAATGGGTTGACCTTACCGGTGCAAGGCTCAAGGTTTATTTTAAAGACGGTACAAACAAAATTATATCTATAAGTTCAGAAAATTATTATACTGTGACTTTGGATAGCGGTATTCTTGATGGCACTGAATGGATTTTGTTTGTCGATGAAGAAGAAGAAAACCAAATCACGTATGTTTTTGAATATCGGGATTGCTCAGCAACTTTTGCTGTAGATGTTGTGAATAAAACGATTGAGAGAACAGAATTACTTTCGGAGCCGGATCATCCAAATGGCGTAGGAGCTAAAGTTAGACTTTTTTATTCCGACGGCAGTTTTGATGAAACATATATTTTAAAGTTTGATCATTGCTCAGTCGCCGGACCCGCAAATTACAATGGAGGTATGTATAAAACAGGGATAGGAATCTTTTGGGGCTTTTATATCTATGCAAACCTTTATGAACCAAGCAAAACCTTCTATGGTCTGAAATTAGGTGTATCTGAATATGACGAGAATTATGTACAATACACTGATTTAGAAAAGACCTTTGCGATGTTAAAGGGTGATAGTTTAGAGTTTTCTTTGGCAACACATATAAGAGATATGTTTTCTCTTGGAGAAGAGTGGTTTAGCGGAGAGCTGACAGCAAAAAATATTGATGCATTGATGTATACAGCGAGAGATCTTGTAGGTTATTTATATGGAGCAGATTATTACGCTAAAGAAATCAGTGGCAGCATTGCTAAAGAAATGTTGTTAAAAGTCTTTGATATTGAAAATGTAGATTTAACTTTATCAGAGTTTTATAATGAAGAAGATGACATATATACTTTTGAGATTTCTGAGTATGGTGGATACGGCGGTGTAGAAAAAGAAATCTACATTATAGAGAAATATGGTGACTGTATTTATGTTAAAAAGACTAATGAAGGTTTTAACGGACAGACCCCGAGCCGATATTATGCTTTCTTTGAGGCAGATGGCAGATGTTCATATTTTAATTCAACGCCAAAAACGTTTGATTCCCCCGAACCCGAAAATAAAGGCAAGGTTCACTCTGTTTCAATCAACGATATTTCGATGTCGTACAAGGACAGTGCGACGGTTACACCGTCAATCAATGCCGACAGCGGTGTGAATTATACCGTTACATATTCATCATCGAATACAGATGTTGTTTCGGTTGATTCAAACGGCAGACTCACCACCAATGACAAAGGTTCTGCAACAATCACAGTTACAGTAACAGACGAATACGGCAACACCGTTTCTGACACTTGTAATGTTGAAGTTAAATACAAGTGGTGGCAGTGGATTATAGTTATCGTTCTCTTCGGTTGGATTTGGTATTAAATCTTAATTAAACAAAAAGGATGGCAGAGAAATCTGTCATCCTTTTTCTGTACCTGAAGCTTTATGGCTTCAGGTTTTCTTTTTTTATTAAAATATTTATTTCTAACATATTAAAACTGAAGTCACAGGCTATAGGAATTTCTCACACAGGGACAGAATTGAAAAACCCATTTTAAAAATTCAACTCTATTCCGGAACGTTTGCTTTTTGAAAGTTAAAAGAGTATAATACCCTCAAGATGTGTTGAAATTTATATCGGTGGTGATGGTTTGAAAAATGTTTCAGCAGTTGATTCCAACTTTGAAGTGAAGACCGAATTGGATATCAAGGATATTAAGTTTTATGATGTCAGGCAGCTGCCGTTCAGGCTTTACGGTGTGTTTTATGAAAACGGGAAGTTCAGAAGACTTCCTGAAAATGTTGCAAAAAACGTTAACGACGGTGTCTGCGCTTTGCACGCTCATACTGCAGGCGGCAGAGTGAGGTTCAGAACTGACAGCCCTTATGTCACAATTCACACAAAAATGCCGTTCATATGCAAAATGCCTCACATTGCTTTGACAGGCTCAGCAGGATTCGATTTATATATCGGCAAAAAATATCACGGAACCTTTATTCCTCCGTTTGAAATTCAGGACGGTTACGAAAGTGTTATCCGTTTTGACTCTTCAGAGATGCGTGATATAACCGTTAATTTGCCTCTTTACAGTGAGGTTGCACAGCTGTATATCGGCGTGAGCGAAGGTGCGACGTTATCTTCTGCCGAGCCGTACAAAACAGAAAAGCCGATTGTTTATTACGGTTCTTCCATAACACAGGGCGGATGTGCTTCCCGACCCGGAAATTCATACGAAAGCATCATATCCCAAAGATTCGATATGGATTATGTCAATCTCGGGTTTTCGGGCAGTGCAAAAGCGGAAGATGAAATTGCCGAATACATAAGCGGACTTGATATGTCTGTGTTTGTGTATGACTATGACCATAACGCACCGACGGCAGAGCACTTAAAAGAAACACACAAAAAAATGTTTAAGACAATCCGCAAAGCAAATCCCGATTTGCCGATAGTTTTGCTTTCAAGGCCGAAGTTTACGCTGAACGAAGAGGAAGAAAAACGCCTTGAGATAATTGAAGCAACATATCAGAACGCGATCGGAAACGGAGATAAGAATGTATATCTGATTGACGGCAGAGAGCTAATGAAAATGGCTGAGGAAGAGGGAACTGTTGACGGATGTCACCCGAACGACCTCGGATTCGCGTCTATGGCGAAAAAGCTCGGAGATCTTTTGGAGAAAATAATATAACGATAAATCCGAACACACCGTTTTGTGATGTGTTCGGATTTTTATATAACTGTATTGATTTATAACGAATTATTTATCCAATGCCCATTTTTGCTGCATTATAACTGCGGGGACGTAATCGTTTTCTCTTGTGTAGAAAACGGTAAGCATTTCTCCGTTATCAAGCTCAACGGTAGAGGGATAGCCTAAATCGTCGGTGTCCTGACCTTCGAAGATAACGCTTTCCTTGCTCCATGTTTCTCCGTTATCGTCGCTGAAAATTGCCCAGATTCCGTAAGGCTTGCTTCTGTGTGAAAAAGTTGAAATCAATGTGCCCGAAGAATGCATAAACAAGTGTCCCGGTGCACCGCTGTCGTCTCCGATAATCTGTACGGGTTTGCTCCACGTTACACCGTTATCGAGCGAAACAGTCTGGTAAAGGGAGAGAAATGTATCGTCATCGCTTTCTGCACGAAGATGACAGATTATTTTTCCGTCGGCAAGCTGTAAAGCGTGGGGTTCGTAAAAATAGATATCCTTGAATTCGTCGTATTTATAAATTCCGAGCTCACCGCGGAGTGTCATTTCACCTGTTTCGGTGTTGATGACATGTGCCTCAATGTGGTTGTGGATGCCGAGCCTTCTGCCGACCCATAAAACGGTTCCGTCGTTAAGAACTGTCGGTCCGTGCGGTGAAGAAACGGGAGATTTATATATCTTGCCAAAGGTTTTTCCGCAGTCGTTGCTGATTCTGAAGCTGATGCCAAGAGCCTCTGCTTCGTCTTCGGCAGAAACGGAATTTATGTAATCAAAGCATTCCTGTGTCTGAGGCATATTTTCCCGCTGAAATTCGAGAGTGTTGTTAAATGTAGTTGCGATAAGTCCGCTTTCACCGAATACGGTGAGTCCCACATCTCTGTCGTCAAGCACGGTGTCAAAAACGGGAACGGGTTTTGTGTATGTTTCACCGTTGTCATCGCTGAAGGCTAAAACACCTTTTCCGAACGGGCAGATATGCTCAACACGGTAACCCGAGGCTCCGACACAAATCCTTCCGTTCTGAAGCTTCGCAACTGTCGGCCAGGCAAAATATGCGTGGTGGCTTTCTGTGTTCGTCATAACAATTTTCGGTGAGCCGATTAATCTGATATTCAAAAGAAATCACCTCTTCTGCAGTATGTTTTTATTTTATACAATTGTAATGTTTGTGTCAATGTTGTTTTTGTTTCCGTTGCATATCGGCGGTGTATGTGCTATTATATCAATATAATTAAAAATGGGAAATTTGCCGGGCAATTCACCCTGAAAAGAGGTTCGCTTATGTTTTTTGACATTAATAAATTCACAGCCAGAATAATCTGCGAAAATCAAGTGACCGATACCGTAATTGAAACTGTTTCAAGAGAAAATGAATTGGATTTGTTACTCTGTGCTGATGAGGACAAGCCAAAGTTTGTTGAATTGCATTGGCAGACGGCAGATGACGGAAATTTTGTTGTTTTAGGCGATGCCTGGGAAAGAAGCTATGGCGACCTGGAATTCAGAAAGCTGTCTGAAAACAAAAGATATATGCCGTGGTATTTCATCGCGACAGATAAGAAGACTTGTTTCTGCTTCGGTGTCAGAACGCAGACAAATTCATTTGTAAGCTTCAAATATGACGAAACGGGAATTACTGCTTTGGTTGATGTAAGAAACGGTGGAAGCGGTGTTCATCTTAACGGCAGAAAGCTTTGCGTTGCAACGTTTATATGCGCGTTTTACAACGACTCAGAAGTATATGAAAATCTCTGCGATTTCTGCAGAAAAATGTGCGACAAGCCTCTTCTTCCGAAAGAAAGAGTGTACGGAGGCAACAACTGGTATTATGCTTACGGCAACAGCAGTTATGAGCAGATAATTGCCGACACAAAGCTTCAGGTTGAGCTGTCAGACGGAATTGAAAACAAGCCGTTTGAGGTTGTTGATGACTGTTGGCAGATTAATCCGTGTGAAGGTCCGTGGCTTCCGAACGAAAAATTTGCAGATATGAAAAAGCTTGCCGACGAGATTAAGGAAATCGGTGCAAGACCGGGAATATGGATGAGGCTTCTTCATAACAGAGATAACGAAATTACCGACGAAATGCGGATTCTCAAGGGCGGTAAACGTCAGTATCTTGACCCGACACATCCGTTTGTCCGTGAATATATCAAAGCGGATATTGAAAGAGTTAAAGGCTGGGGCTTCGAGCTGATCAAACATGATTTTTCAACCTTTGACCTTTTCGGAAGCTGGGGAAAAGACCTTGATTCGGTTATTACTGAGTACGAAAACTGGCATTTCTTTGACAAGACAAAAACGAATGCCGAAATCGTCCTTGATCTCTACAAGCTTATTAAAGAAACCGCGGGCGATATGTATATAATCGGATGCAATACGGTTTCGCACCTTTCTGCAGGTTTGGTTCATCTTTCAAGAACAGGCGACGACACAAGCGGAAAAGAATGGGAAAGAACAAGGAAAATGGGCGTAAACACTCTTGCGTTCCGACTTGCCCAGAATGAAGCTTTTTATATGTGCGATGCCGACTGTGTCGGAATTCTTGAAAATTATATTCCGTGGGAGAAAAACAGACAGTGGTTGCATCTTCTTTCAAAGTCGAACACACCTCTTTTTGTTTCGTGTAATGATACGATAGCGGATGAAATCAAGGATGACCTTAAAGAGGCATACCGAACATATAACGCTCAGCACACGATAAAACCTGTTGATATTTTTGATACAAAAACCCCGTCAGTATGGGAAATTGACGGTGAAGAAGTTCAGTATAAATGGTAACTTTATTTTACTGTTATCCTGGTTGATAGAAGGACGTTTTATGAAGAAAAATAATTTATTCAAAACAATACTTTCAGCGCTGTTTCTTGCGCTTGCTTATGTGATGCCTTTTATAACGGGTCAGGTTCCCGAAATCGGAGCAAGGCTGTGTCCGTTGCATATTCCCGTGCTTCTTTGCGGATTCATCTGCGGATGGCCGTGGGGTCTCGCAGTCGGATTTATTGCACCGTTGTTCCGCTCGCTGACACTCGGAATGCCTGTGTTTTTCCCAACCGCTGTCTGTATGGCTTTCGAGCTTGCAGCATACGGTGCGGTTGCAGGGCTGATGCATAAAATACTTCCGCGAAAAAGGGTGTATATTTATTGCTCGTTGCTGATTGCGATGCTTGTCGGAAGATTGGTCTGGGGCGTTGCGATGTTTGCCGTTATGGGAATCAGCGGCGGAGCGTTCACATTCGCTGCGTTTGTTGCAGGTGCATTTACAAATGCAATTCCGGGAATTATTGTACAGCTTGTGCTGATTCCGATTCTTGTGATGGTTCTTGATAACCCGAAAATTATGAAAAAGAGAGATTGATAATGGAACGAAGCGAACAGTTGAAAAAGTATTTTCAGCCACAGGATATTCCGAAGTTTCTGCCGCTTTTTGAAGAAATTGACAAACGTCTTTCGCAAGGGAAACTGATTCTTGCCGTTGAAGGCGGAAGTGCAAGCGGAAAAACAACGCTTGGGAAAATGCTTGAGGAAATTTACGGCTGTACGGTTTTTCATACGGATGATTTTTTCCTGCGACCTGAACAGAGAACTCCCGAAAGGTATGCGGAGGTTGGCGGAAATGTTGACCGTGAACGTTTTCTTGAAGAGGTACTTTTACCGCTGAGTGAAGGTGAAAATATCAGCTACCGCAGGTTTGACTGTTCGGAAATGAAACTGCTGACTCCGATTGAAATTAAACCCGAAAAACTGATGGTGATTGAGGGTGCATACTCTATGCATCCCGATTTTGAAAAGTTTTACGATTTTTCTGTTTTTCTTAATATTTCGGAAGACTTGCAGAGAAAAAGAATTCTCAAACGTAATTCTCCTGATAAGTCAGAACGCTTTTTTAATGAATGGATACCTCTTGAAAAAACATATTTTTCCGCTACCGATGTGAAGAAAAGGTGCGGGCTGTTTATAGATATAGGCTAAAAAGTAGGTGTATTATGAAAAATCTTACTGTAAATCAGATTCTTGAAGCAAAGTTCAGGGTGAGTGCTCAGAGTCCTGTGCTGAAGCCGTTTGACGGCTCGTTCGTTGTTGCGGATCCGTCGCTTCTTACCCCCGATGTAAGCCACGACGGAAAATGGCATATGTTTTTTCACACGACGCTTGCTGTCTATCATTTTATCAGCGATGACGGCATAAAATTTGAAAAGGTGCAGAAGGTTGTCGGCAGAGCGATGCGACCGAACATCAACCGTGTAGGCGATACATATTATCTTTTTTATGAAAGAACGCTTCCGCTTTTTATGAATGCACTGAACGTTGTGAATGCGGTCAGGTGGAAATCGGAGATTGCTGTTATTCAGAGCAACGACCTTGTGAATTGGTCAAAGCCGAAAAGGGTTCTCGGCAATACGAAGGATTTTGAAATCAGCAAAAGGGGCACAGCACTTTCAAATCCGTTCCTTCTGCAGGAGGACGGAATTAACCGTCTTTATTATTCCTGCGGAATGACGTATATTGACGACTGCAAATTCTGCGAGCCGACACATATCAGCTATGCGGAAAGCGGACAAATAACGGACGGTTATATCGCAGCCGAAAAACCGTTGATTTCTCCCGACAAAAACAATCCGTATCTCAATCTTTGCAGCGGATGTCTTAAGGTTTATAAGCTCAGCGACGGTTACATCGGTGTGCAGAACGGAATTTACGAAAAAGACGGCAAAAGCCATTCTGCAATTTTCCTTATGTCATCGCCTGACGGACTTGATTTTAAGTTTGAAAAAATGCTTATTGAGCCGCAGGAGGTTGACGGCAAGGATTGGATGAAGCAGTTTGTTTATGCGAGCCACCTCGTGAAGCAGGGTAATACGCTCCGCCTTTACTTCAACGCAAGGGACACTTCGAATCCGATTCTCGGCCGGGAATGCATAGGCTTTGCAGAGGCTGAAATCTGATTGATATATTTCCGAACAGGAAAAATAAGCTGATAACAGCACTTATATAGTTCACAATGCACAAAAACGAACCTCTCAAATTGGTGAATCTACGCTTTATTGGGCGAAACTCTTGCAAAAAATACGAAAATAGGTTATAATACTTTAAATCTTAAAAGTCCATTTGAGGGACTTTGAAAATTTTTTAAACGGAGGTTTTTAAAATGAAGAAAAAAATAGCTATCGTTGTTTCAGTTCTTCTTGTTTTCGCAACTCTTCTTTGCACAGCTTGCGGTAACAAAGAGCCCGAAGCAGAAACACCGCAGGAAGGCCTTTCATCAGTTGAAATCAACGTAGGTACAGGCGGTACAACAGGTACATACTATGGCTTCTGTAACACAGTTGCTACAACTCTTAACGAAAAAGTAGGCGCTAACCTTAAGGTTATGTCTTCAGGTGCTTCAAAGGCTAACATCCTTGATATCGATGACGGTGTTGTTGATATGGCTATCGTTCAGAACGACGTTATGGACTATGCTTACAACGGAACATCTCTCTTCGAAAAGGACGGCAAGTTCACAAGCTTCTCAACTCTCGGTGCTGTTTATGCTGAAGTTTGTCAGGTTATCGCAAGAGCTGACTCAGGCATCAAGACAATTGCAGACCTTAAGGGTAAGAAGGTTTCAGTAGGCGACAGCGGTTCAGGTGTTGAATTCAACGCACAGCAGATCCTTGGCGCTTATGATATCACATTCGAAGACATCAACAAGCAGAACCTCAGCTTCCAGGCATCAGCAGATGCTCTTAAGGACGGCAAGATCGATGCATTCTTCTGGACAGCAGGTGCACCCACAGTTGCAATCACAGACCTTGCAACAACAACTGAAATCGTTATCGTTGAAATCGACGCTGAACACCTTGCAGCTCTTCAGAAGGATTACGGCTTCTACGCTGAGTACAAAATCCCTGCAGGCACATACAAGGGTGTTGACGCTGACGCAACAACAGTTGCAGTTAAGGCAACATTCATCGTAAGCAACGACCTTTCAGAGCAGGTTGTTTATGAGCTTACAAAGGCTATTTACGAGAATAAGGACGAATATGCACACGATAAGGCAAAGGAAATGAGCCTTGAATATGCAGTTTCAAGCGTTTCTGTTCCGTTCCATCCCGGTGCTGAAAAGTATTTCAAAGAGGTTGGCGCTATTAAATAATGAGCCAAAAGCTTTCGGATAAAAAAAGAAAGTTAATCGCAGCGGCCGTTCTGATGATTTTCATTGCAGCGGCTGCTGTTTCTTTCAAAGCTCTGTCAACTGATTATCTGGTTTTATATGATTCTGATACCGGAAAGACTCATATAACCGTTAAGGCAGAGGAAGGTATGATGTTTTCGGTGGAGTTTATCCATTCCGTAAACCAGACTCCCCTAAGAGATACATATATAATTGAAAATGGAGAGATCCGAGCATATTCCACTCTTTACCGTTCTTTCGGTGCCGGGGTGCAGACGGCGCTTGAGGGCGACCAGAAAATGACCTTTGACGAAGAGGGGAATATGATCATAACGGGTTTTGATATAACGTATGACCCGTTGAGGTATATTGTCGGAACGGTTTCTGACCATATACTTACTCTTGACGGTGAACAAATCAGCCTGCGCGATACCTGCGGAAGGAACGCAAGGGTTGTTTTTGAAATCGTCACAGGATTCGAAATTCTGACGAAAGGACTGTAATAGATGTCAGATGTAAACACAAAGCCCATCACCATGGCGGCTGATGAGGACGAAGTTATTGACGTTGACCAGTTGATGGCGGACTTTGACAAAGAGTCAAACACCCGTCACTTCAAAGGTATATTTGAAAAGATTATTAAAATCGCGATGATTCTTTTCTCTGTCTATGTAATGTTCGACGGTTGGACAGGTACAATGGAAGAAAGACAGAAGATGTCGTGGTTTATAGGTATTATCGTCTTTATGGCGTTCATTATCTATCCCGTAAGAAAGAAAGAAAAGAAAAGAATTAACCATGTTCCGTTCTACGATTATATTCTCGCAGCTGTCGGTGCAGGTTCATTCTTCTACTATGCAATAAACTGTCAGGCGATTGTTGACAGAGCTTCAAGAATCAACGATCTTGATATCGCAATCGCAATTATCGGTACGTTGCTTCTCTTCGAAGCTTGCAGACGTGTTGTCGGACTTCCGATTGTCTGCGTTTCGGCGGCGTTTATAATATACGCTTTCCTTGTGAACGATACAAAGCATCCGTTGCGTATGATTATGTATAAGCTCTTCTATACAACGGAAGGTATCGCAGGCACACCTCTTAATGTCTGTGCTTCATTCATCGTTTTGTTCATTATTTTTGCTTCATTCCTTGAGCAGTCGGGAATCGGTGCATTCTTTGTTGACCTTGCAAACTCAATTGCAGGTAAGTCAACAGGCGGCCCCGCAAAGGTTGCTGTTATCTCAAGTGCTATGGAAGGTATGTATTCAGGCTCTTCCGTTGCAAACACAGTTGGTAGCGGCTCCGTTACAATCCCGACAATGAAGCGTTGCGGTTACAAGCCCGAGTTTGCCGCAGCTGTTGAGGCTGCCGCTTCAACAGGCGGACAGATTATGCCCCCGATTATGGGTGCTGCCGCTTTCCTTATGACCGAATATACGGGTATGCCGTATGCACAGATTGCGATTGCCGCAATCCTTCCCGCTGTTCTTTACTTCACAGGTATCTTTATGATGATTCACTTTGAGGCAAAGAAGCTCGGCCTTAAGGGTCTTCCGAAGGAATCAATTCCTAATTTCTTCAAGCTTGTTTTCTCAAAGGGTTACCTTCTTCTTCCGGTTGTTGCTCTTGTTGTTGCGATGAATAACTATTCACCCGCAAAGTCAGCAATCCTTGCTATCTTTGTTGCAATCGGTGTTAAGTTTGTTGAAGGTATCGTAAAATCAATTGCACACAAAAAGTTCGAAATGGACTTCGGAATTTATTTCCGTTCTCTCGCAAACGGAACAAAGAATGCAATCGGTGTTGCTCTTGCCTGTGCAGTTGCAGGATGTATCTCTGCAATGGTTCAGCAGACAGGTCTTGCAAATGTGCTTTCATCGCTCGTTCATTCTGCAGCAGGAATCCACCCGATCCTCGCACTTCTTCTTACGATGATTATGTGTATCGTTCTCGGTATGGGTGTTCCGACAACTGCTAACTACGTTATTATGGCGTCAATGGTTGCTCCGATTCTTATGAACAGCCTGAGCATTCCCGTTCTTGCGGCTCATATGTTCGTGTTCTATTTCGGAATCGTTGCGGATATCACACCGCCCGTTGCTCTTGCAGCATATGCAGGTTCAGCGATTGCAAAGTCAAACCCGATGAAGACCGGTGTTACGGCAACAAGACTTGCTATCACAGCGTTTATCGTTCCGTATATCTTCGCGTTCAGCCCTGAAATGCTCATCATCGGCTCAGATAAGCCGTGGTATGAAATCGTACTTCTTGTTGTAACGGCTCTCTGCGGTATTTTCATTGTTTCCGCAGGTATGGAAGGTTATCTTCTTCGCCCGATGCCGTGGTGGCAGAGAATACTTGCCCTTGCAGGCGGTTTATGTATGATTATTCCGGGCATTGTTACGGATATTGCAGGCGTTGTATTGATTGCATTGGTTGTTGTAATCCAGCTTATTACAAAGAAAAAGACGGCAACCGCCTGATAAAAAGATTTAAGCGTTGTGCTCACAAAGCACAACGCTTTTTGTTTGTAAAGTATCAATCAACCGACAAACTTGAATTGGTAAATTCATTATCAATATATTTTCAAAAGAAAAACAGACCTGAAAAATCAGGTCTGCTAATTCTTTTACGTTGCACTTTTTATTATACCAAATCAAACGACCAGTCGTAGTCTGTATACCATACACCTGCGGAGAAGCTTCTTGCACGGATTTCGACCTTATCTTCATAAACTTCGAAGGTGAAGCCTGTACCGTTTGCGATTCTGCCTCTTAAGGTAAGATACATATACTGCGGAAGATTTACTGAATGGAATGAACCGTCAGACTCAACGCTGAGGTATCCGTAAACATCTTCCTGACCTGGTTTTGTGAAACCGCTGTGGATATGACCTGTGATGTAGAATACGTTGTTATATGACTTGAGAATCTTTTCTACCTCTGCTGATTTGTCACCGATACCACCATCATCTGGCATCGGCTCGTCGTCGCCCCAGGTTTCGGGAAGTCCGTGGCTTTCGTTGATCGGCCAATGGTTGATAACAAAAATCGGAAGACCATCTTGCGAAGCCTTTTCCATTTCCTCTGCCAACCAAGCAACCTGCTCGTCGCTGACAGTCTGGCTTGTGTGGTCAGCTTCACTGCCGAGCACGATGAATGTATAGCCGTTTACCTTTGTTGAATAGTAAACGTTGTCAATTTCGCGACCTGCAATTTTTTCGTTGAACTCAAAGAAGTTTTCTCTTGAAAGAGCGTAGTCGTCGTCGCCTGTCCATGTGTCGTGGTTACCCTGAGCAAGAATAATATTCTTTGCGGGAGTGTAGTCCGCAAATGCACTTGCAACGTTTTCCCATTCCTCACGTTCACCGTGGTCTGTGATGTCGCCCGAAAGGATAAGCGCATCAAGAGGACTTTCAAACTCCTGCATATCCTGAAGTCCGAAACGGAGCATATCTGCGCGAGCCTTTTCTTCTGTCATATGAACATCGGAAATCACCGCAAAATTGAGCTTGCAATCCTCCTGCAGAGGTTTGGTCGGAGCTGTGAAATCTCCGAAGAAAATTCCGAAAAACAACTGTAAAACCGTCAGTATGGCAGCTACCATACCCTTGATGAATGTAATAAATCCAAACATATTAACACTCTCCTTTGACAGATATGATATCAGATATTTTCATTTATTACAATAATATTCCAAAATATATTTGCTTTTAGACCTGTACTTATGATACGATATAAAAAAAGATTTGTACGGAGTGATTATATGTTTTTTATTACATTAAGACGTGCTTTAAGTATAGTTCTTTCATTCGTTTTCGGCTTTTTTTCATACCCGTTCAGCTATCTGCCCGTACTCAACGATGACTGTTTTGACATTGAGAACGGTAATTTCAGTCAGACAAGCATCTTTCTCAACGGTAGTGATGAAAAAATTTTTACCGATGAATCTGTTATCATCGAAGACGGGATTCTGACACTCGACGGTAAAAAGGAAATCTCATTGGAAGATATTACACACGGTTGGTACAATTATTACGGTATCGCATACAGTACAGATGCTTATATCAAAGGTACACTTGTATACCGTTGCGGTGCTGTTGAAAAAAGTGAAAACTTCTTTCTCGAGCCGGGCGAAAACAAAACATTCTATTCTTTTATCAATAATATGCTTAAGGGAACAAAAGCGAATGCAATCTGCTCCGTTTCTTTTGAGCCTTTGGATAAAGAAACCGCGAAAATCAGAATTGACGGTTTTTCAGTTTTTAACCGTGAAATTCCTGACGAGGATATTTTCATTCAGACGGACACTTATAAAATCGGTGTTAACCTTCTCTGGGGCGGTGCCCTCAGCTATATGGAAGACCTCAACTCAAACGTTGAAGCGGTTGAAAAGGACGGACGTATTTTTGTTGACTCAGATGCAGGAAAAAGATACAACGCACCTGTTGTCAATTCAAACGTAAACCTCATCAACAGAGCCGATACAGGCCGACTTGTACAGCAGTCTTACTACGGCTCTTTCGACGGACAAGGCTACGAAAAAGGCGAATATATGGGTAACATCTGGGATTACAATCCTGTTCAGGGCGGTAACCAGTTTAACGAAAACAGCAAGATTGTTGACATTCGTTACGATGAAAATTCAATTTACATCAAGTGTCAGCCGCTTGATTGGGCAAAAGAGAAAGAACACATCACACCTTCTTATATGGAAGCAACATATGCAATAGAAGGCGACCTTGTGAAAGTTTCCTGCAGATTCACTGATTTTTCAGGTTATGTTGCAAACGTACGCGACCAGGAAATTCCCGCATTCTACTGCATTGAGCCGTTCAACAGATACGTTTATTACGGCGGTGACAAGCCTTGGACAAACGATACTCTTTCAATCGAGCCTGAACTGATTTTCTGGCCAGATGCAGGTTATCCGAAATTCAATTCGCTTGAAAACTGGTCAGCTTTCATCGGTGAATTTGATGACAGCTTCGGTATCGGTGTTTATGTTACGGGTGAAACAGAATTCCTTTCAGGTGTATTTGAAAGAGAAAAAACTACAAACCACGACCCATCCATTGACGGTACAACGTCATATATCGCAGTTATCCGTAAAATGGCTCTTCAAAGCTACGCTCCGTTCGAATATGATTATTACCTGACCACAGGCAACACTACTGAGATCAGAGAAAATTTCAGCACAGTAGCAAAATAAATAAAATTAAAAAATCGGCTTACAGAAAGTTAAAATCTGTAAGCCGATAATTTATTTAGCCGAATGGCAGGAATCCTTCATCGCGCATCCCGAACAACCGCAGGAGCAAGAGGATTTGCCTTTCTTTTTATCAACAATCATCTTAGCAACAATTCCGACAAAAACTGCCACGACAATTGCCAAAACTATAAATGTAGGTACGTTCATACGAACACCTCCGATTAATTTGATTTTATTTTTGTTCGTACTTGTTCTTTCGCACAAGCATATAGAGCATAAAGATAAGTACCAAAACGGCAACAACCGTTCCGATTATATTGCCCGTACCGAAGAACCATGATCCGAACTGATAGATCATCAGGGACATAGCATACGCAAACACGCACATATATGAAATCGCTCCGACAGTCCATTTAGCATTGTTCATTTCACGTCTGATTGCACCCATTGCCGCAAAGCACGGAGCACAAAGAAGGTTGAACACCATAAACGAGAAGCCTGCAATTGAATTTCCACCAAAAATTTCGAATATGCTTGCATCTGCCATTGATGAAAGTGAGCCAAACACACCGACTACCTCTTCCTTCGCAACAAGGCCGAGAATCGTTGCAACTGCAGCCTGCCATGTGCCGAAGCCGAGAGGTTTAAAGATTATTGCAATTGCATTACCGATATTTTCAAGTATGGATTTGCCTGCATTAGCCTCAGTTATATAATGGAATCCGCCTTCGAAAGAAAGACTGTTGAGTACCCAGATGATAATACTTGCAGCAAGAATAATTGTGCCTGCTTTTTTGATAAACGACCAGCCTCTTTCAGCTGTTGTTCTTATAATATTTGACGGCACAGGTGCATGGTAAGCAGGAAGCTCCATAACGAAAGGAGCAGGCTTGCCTGAAAACGGTTTTGTCTTTTTAAGGATAAGACCCGAAACAATAACAGCAAAAACACCAACAAAATAAGCTGCAGTTGCAACCAATGCACTTCCTCCGAAAAATGCCGATGCAATAAGACCGACAATCGGCATCTTCGCTCCGCAAGGAATGAAGCAGGTTGTCATAATTGTCATTCTTCTGTCGCGTTCCTGCTCAATTGTACGGCTCGCCATAACGCCCGGAACTCCGCATCCCGAAGCAACAAGCAAAGGAATAAAGCTCTTACCCGAAAGGCCGAATTTGCGGAAAAGACGGTCCATGATAAAGGCAACTCTGGACATATATCCGCAATCCTCCAAAAGAGAAAGAAGGAGGAAAAGAATTACCATCTGCGGAACAAAGCCGAGAACGGATCCAACGCCACCGAGAATACCGTCAGCAACAAGACTTACAAGCCAGTCTTCGCATCCGAACGCTTCAAGACCGTTTGTAGCAGCCGGGATTATAATTTCACCGAACAAAGTTTCATTCATAAATCCGACTGTCCAGTCGCCAACCGTTCCGATTGAAATCATATAAACAAAAAACATTATTGCGACAAAAATCGGAAGAGCAAGAATACGGTTTGTAACAATGCTGTCGATCTTATCAGAAACAGTAAGTCTTCCCGCGTGCTTTTTCTTACAGCATGCCTGAACAATTCTTTCTATGTAAGTATATCTGTCATTTATGATGATACTTTCTGCATCATCGTCCATTTCTTTTTCAACATCCTGAATGTCAAATTCGATGTGTTCAAGCTTTTTCTTATCAAGATTAAGGTCTTTAAGCACCTTTTCGTCACGTTCAAAAATCTTGACAGCATACCATCTTTGCTGTTCTTCAGGCATATTATGAACGGCAGCTTCTTCGATATGTGCAATCGCATGCTCAACAGCACCCGAGAAAATATGGGCGATATGTGCAGGCTCTTTTCTTTCAGCTCTTGCTGCTGCAATTGCTGCTTCTGCTGCCTCCTGAATTCCCTCACATTTAAGAGCAGAAATTTCGATAACAGGACAGCTGAGCTTTTTTGAAAGAAGTGCGATGTCAATTTTATCACCGTTTTTGCGGACGATATCCATCATATTGATAGCAATAACAACAGGGATACCAAGCTCGATAAGCTGAGTTGTAAGATAAAGGTTTCTTTCAATATTGGTACCGTCAACGATATTAAGAATCGCATCGGGACGCTCACCGACAAGATAATCTCTTGCAACAACCTCCTCAAGGGTATAGGGAGAAAGCGAATAAATACCCGGAAGGTCTGTAACGATAACATCTTTATCTTTTTTGTATGAGCCTTCTTTGTGTTCAACGGTAACACCCGGCCAGTTACCTACATACTGGTTAGAGCCGGTGAGGGCATTGAACAGTGTTGTCTTGCCGCAGTTTGGATTACCGGCAAGAGCAATTTTGATTGACATAATCATTCTCCTTTGGTTAGTTTACGCTAACCGACAAAGTAAAAATTAACAGGGCTGAGCCCTTACGGTTTATTCAACCTCTACCATTTCAGCATCGGCTTTTCTTAATGAAAGCTCATAGCCACGCAGATTCATTTCAATAGGATCACCCAGCGGTGCAACCTTACGGATATAAATTTCAACACCCTTGGTAATTCCCATATCCATAATTCTTCGCTTCAGAGCACCCGAGCCGTGAACCTTGACAACTGTGGCTCTTTTGCCTACTTTGATATCTTTAAGTGTTTTCATACCCGTGCCTCCTGAGTATCCTGTACTCGTTTTGTGAGTTAGCCTAAGCTAACCGAATGATACAAAATTACAGTTAGCCTTCGCTAACCAAAGACATAATAACGCGATTTTTCAATTTTGTCAAGCATTTTCAGGAAAAATTTTCAAAAAAAGAGGCAGTTTTTTCAACTGCCTCCCATAATGTTTTATTGTCAGATCATAATATCAAACCAGCCGCGAGGACCGAAGAACTTATATGTAACATCGCTTGCGAGCTTGAAGATTTTGCCGAGAATCTCGTTTGTCTGGTCTTCATTCTCTGCCGGATACTGTTCACCGCGAGCCTTTGCTCTTGCTGCATAGAATTCTTCCTTTGCAGCGTCGAGTGATTCGTTATCAACAACTGTGTCCTCAAGCTCAGCTTCTACCTTGGCGATAGCAGCTTCAAGCTCTGCCGCAACAGCGGGATCCATAGCTGAGAAATCCATAGTCTTTGCAGCTTTGATATCATTGCTGATACCCTTTGTGTTTCTTGCTGTGTTGAACTGCGGATATCTGTCGGGATACGAATAAACATCAACAAAGTTTTCGTCAGTAAGAAGGTCAACTGCAAGTCTCATAACAACGTCGTTGTTACCTGTCTTTTCGTGATTCTGATTGTAGAAATAGAATGTTGTGTCAGGAAGAAGACCTGCACGTGCATCTACGATATTATGAGGATCGATGTGATTATGTTCATAATTTGTGCAGTGCGGATTTTCTGTTACGTAACCTTCGGGAAGCTCAACGTCAACACCGTAGCTTACAGCACCCATTGATGTTGATTCAAGCTGAATGATACCGTCAGCGTTTACGTTATCCCAGCTGTCAACGATTGCATAGAGGGAATAGTTATAACCGCAGATGTCAAATACCTTAACACCTGAAGCAATTGCATCAAGGATATTCTGGTCAGCGTTGCACTGTGCCTGATAGAAGATATCTGTCTGACGTCTGATTTCCTTTGTGCTTTCGTCTGAAAGATACATCTCTGCACCTGCAGGATAATTTTCCTTCGGGCAAAGACCCCAGATGAGTGTACTGTACTTAAGACCGTCAACAAGACCCTTTACCGCACTGTCAAGAATGCTGTTGAGAACATCCTTCGGGAAAATGCGGAGTGCAAGGTTAATAAGGTATCCGTACCAATCGCCTTCAAGAAGCTTCGGAATCATATAACCGTAAATTGCCTCGTCATCGTCAAGAAGACCGTATTCAATAATTTCACCTACAAGAGTTGAACCGTTCTTTGCAGGAACAACATAAACGATTCTGTTGATATCTTCAGAAATATCTCTGCCCTTGTCCTTATACATCTGAAGAAGCATATTAGCGAGTGAACCGCCCTGGCTGATAGGAACGATGTTTATCTTATCGTGACCTGTCTGCTTTTTGATTAACTGAATGTAATCGTAAAGCTCCTCAACTGTATCAATCATATTGCCGAGTGAGTAGTATGAGAAGAAATAAAGATGGTCAGCACCTGCAACGTCGATATACTTCTGAAGAGGAACGTTATCAAGAATGTGCTCACGGTCGTGCTCTGAAAGGTATTCAACGCTTGTCGGATACTTTGTTGCACGGATATCCTTGATAGGATCACCGTTTTCGTCGCACTTGATATTTGTCATAAGGATTTCGCCGATTGCTTCGCCGACATTTGTTGCGAGCATATCAGCTACGTCGCGCTGAAGCACAAGAGCCATAATAAGCGGCACAAGAGCCTTTGAAAGAGCGACTTTAACAATTTCCATTGTTGATTCAAGATAGAACGGACCTGCATACTGCTCTCCGTCTGCATTTACGGCAATTTCACCGTTTTCGTCGTAAAGGAAAACTTCCGACTGGAAGATACCCGGAATAACAAGTGACGGACACTGGCCGCAATGACCCTTACACGCTGTCATTACTTCTTCATCGGGTGTCGCGAAAGCAGGTACACCGATCATAAAGACAAGTGTGAGTGCAACAAAGAACGCAGTTAACTTTGTGCTGATTCTCTTTTTCATAATATTACCTCCTGTTTTTTATGGAGAATTTTTATAATTAATATCATATAACAAATTGCTAAAAAAGACAATAGGATTGTGGAAAAATTTATCATAAGAGCAATAAATTTGTTTTTAATAAGATATAATCGAAAATACTGTATAACGCGAAGTTGTCTGATAAATCAAAAAACAGTACAGTGAAGAAAGTGATATCTGCACTGTACTGTTTAATTTATTCAAACCTCACATTGAACTTTCGAAGCCAATAGTTGAACTGAACAAAGTATGCTATGGTTTGCGGTGTTGTCATAAGCTGGCCGTACCACGGCTCGGATTTATCCGTTAAAAGAAGCTCATTCAGCTTATCCTTTCTGATAAAATCAAGAAGCGGTGATGACTCATCAGCAATTATCTCGCGAAGCAACTCCGAAACCGCATTTCTGTATGACGGATTGTGCGTTTTGGGATAAGGACTCTTTTTTCTGTAAAGCACCTCGTCAGGCAGATAATCTCTCATGGCATACCGCAAAAGACCCTTTTCGCAGTTGTTATGGTCTTTCATTTCCCACGGTACATTGTAGAGATATTCAACAATTCTGTGGTCGCAGAAGGGAACTCTTACCTCAAGGGACGAATACATACTCATTCTGTCTTTTCTGTCAAGTAGTGTCTGCATAAACCAGTCGAGGTTGAGCTTCATCATTTCTGACATTCTTGTATCGTCCGTGTTGGCATTACAAAGCTTGGGTGCTGACAGTACGGTATTTTTATAGCGTGAATACACAAAATCGTCGGGATTTATCATTGAGGCAAATTCGTCTTCAAGAAAAGAAAATCTGTATTTTGTCGACTGTGCCCACGGGAAGCCGTCTGTATCGCGGATTTCTTTGTTTCTGTACCATGGGTATCCGCCGAAAATCTCGTCCGCACATTCGCCCGACAATGCAACCGTAACCTGTTCTCTGATCGATTTGCAAAGAAGAAGCATCGATGAATCAACGTCCGCCATACCCGGCAGGTCACGGGCATCGACTGCAGAAAATAAAGCATCGGTCAGGTCATCCGTTCCGATAACAAGCCTGTGGTGCTTTGAATCGAGGTAGTCCGCCATCAACCTTATATATTCAGCATCAGCATTAGGTTGAAATCTGCTGGTTCTGAAAAATTTGTCGTTGTCCTCATAATCAACCGAAAAGGTGTGCAGGGTTTTGCCTTCACGTCTGAAGGTTTCATTGACTACGGATGAAATTATGCTTGAATCAAGACCTCCCGAAAGGAATGTACCCAACGGCACATCAGAAACAAGCTGTCTTCTTATTGAATCCGTTACAAGAAATTTGACGGTTTCTGCCGTTGTTTCAAAGTCATCTGTATGCTCTTTCGCTTTGAGCGTCCAGTACTTTTTAATCGCTAAACCGTCGCTGTCAAAGAAAGCACATTCGCCTGCTTTCAGTTCTTCAATCCCTTTAAAAACTCCGCAACCGGGTGTTCTGCCCGGTCCCAAAAGCATTATTTCAGCCAACGAGTTTATATCCATCACAGCATCGATTTCAGGGTGTTCAAGCAGTGCCTTTATTTCGGATGCAAAAACAAGTCCGCTTTCTGCCATTGAGAAGAAAAGAGGCTTAACTCCCATTCGGTCACGTGCAAGGAAGAGTCGCTTTCGTGAATGCTCCCATACTCCGAAAGCAAAAATTCCGTTAAAGAGATCAACACATTCTTCTCCGTATTCACAATAAGCTTTCAGAACAACTTCCGTGTCGGAGCTGCTGAAGAAGTTATATCCTCTGCTTTCAAGTCGGTTTCTGATTTCAAGGGTATTGTAAAGTTCTCCGTTATAGCAGATTGTAAACGTTTCGTTGCCGACGGCATAAGTCATCGGTTGCTTTCCACGTTCGATGTCTATAACAGCAAGTCTTCTGTGCATAAGCACCGCTTCGGGTGAGAAGTATTCGCCGCGTTGGTCGGGACCTCGACGAAGCAGAGCATTCTGCATATTAAAAAAGTAATCCTCATATTCTTCAAGGTTTCTGCAAAAGGATATCTGACCGCAAATTCCGCACATAGTATCACCTCATCTGTTTTCTGTACTTTTCTCTTGTGGCAAGCCCGCCCCTTATGTGTCTTTGTGCTTTGTTTTCGTCAAGGATGCTCCTTACCTGTCTGAAAAGCGACGGGTTGATTTTTTCAAGCTTATCCGTAACATCCATATGTACTGTAGATTTTGATATGCCGAACACCTTTGCGGCAACTCTTACTGTAGTCCTGTTTTCTACAATATATTCACCGATTTCAACAGCTCTCAATTGAGTCAAATCATCCAAAAAACAACCCTCCCGGAATACACATCACAAAATTGATATGCCCGGAAGGGTTCAAATATGCTTGGCAGTCAGTCTGAACTGTGCAGGGTTCAGCTTTTTGCCACCGTCGGTGTGCAACGACGGATTAAGCCACGGTTAAATGTCCTCTTCTTCAAAAGCCTTGTCTGCTTTTTCTTCGAGGATTTTAGCAATAACAGCGGAGTGAGTTATAAACATAACCTGAGCAACAGCCTTTTCACCGATTTTCTCGTATACTCTGCCCGCACTTAACGTTCCGTCATAAACTGTTTTTATGCTGTTGGCAACATAGCCTATCGTGTCTATATACGGAAGCTCAACACGGATTGCTTCGCTGTCGTAATCATTTTCTTTCTCTTTAACAAGACGTACCTTGCGGCCGATTTTAAAAGGCTTAAGGCCAAGATAATAGTCTGTTGCAGTTATCGTAACAAATTTTTCATCCATAAAGATTCCTCTTTTTTAATATAACAACTTTCCCTTGAAACGAATATAGCACAAAGAAAAATTCAGTTCAACAGCGATTTTTCGCAGAGTACGGTTTCAGGGACTGCAATCATAGACGATAACAATTTATTAAAGGAATATATAGTTAAAGCAACTCTGCATGTTCAGGTTTGTTGGATAAATTTAAAATTAACACCATAGGGGAAGAAAATTGACAGATGGGTATAAAATTACAAAAATCTTGAGAAAAACCAAAAATTAACAACGAAGCCTCTTGAAATGTTGTGATTTTTATGGTAATATGTTTACAAGTATAGGTGTCACTATAGGTAATTTTGTCTATACAAAAATTTTTAATGAGGTGATAAAAATGAAGTCTATCAAACGCTTTGCAAAGAAGTCTTTAAGCCTGATTCTTTGCCTTGCTATGGTAATGACGACGATGATCTTTTTTGACATCGGTATCACAAAACCCGAAGCAAAGGTAGAAATTAATAATCCTGCTTCAGCGGAACATAAAGATGTTCTCTTCTATGTTCCTGAGGCAATCTATCTGCGTCCGCGCTCAGACTCATGGACGATAGGTTCAACCTCTACCTTCCATTTCTTTATTGAAAATACTGTAACGGACGGAAGTGCGAACCTTTTATCTTCTCCGTCTGTCAACACTTCCGCACCAACGACCGGTAATGTATATTTCCAGTATGGTGATGCGAAGGATGGATCTGTTCAGGTTTACTACCGTTGGTTGAATTCATCATTGTCTTCAACCCTTGACGGTAACGGAATCCGACTCGGCTCAACCGATGTCGGCGTTAATCAGAACCTTACTCTCAGCAAAGAGTCAGGTAAGAATTATTACAGAACCACCATCATTGCGGCAAACTCAAAGAGCCCGCATCTTGGCGCTTCTGATACAGGCTGTTACATTGAGTGGACTGTAAAGTACCACGATAATGCAGATAACCTCGATAAGAGTGTAACTGCGTATACATATGTATATAAGCCGTATGTAGTTCCCATTGGTGCAGGTGGTCTTGGTGAACATGCCGGTGGTGGAAACCACTGGAACGGTCAGATTTCGTGGATTTCAGGCTTCCACTCCTTTAAGACCGCTTCTTCAGGTAAGGTAGACCGTAAGTTTGCCCGTTATTCAAGAGCATCTGATGGAGCTGCAGGTTTCATGCCCTTCCAGACAAGATCAACAACAGAAGCTATCAATGATAATACTGTTGGCGCTGTAGGTACAATGCAGTCGTGGAATCTTGGAGACCGTATCGAAGAAAAGAGCTCATATGCAACTCAGGATACTCTCTACTTCGCATCGACGAATACGAGCTATTCGTACTTCATGGCTTGTCAGGACGGCAACAAGCCCGATAACTGGGAGTCAACAGACTCTTACGCTCACGCTACGAATACACCGCCGTCAAACGGTACACCTACAAATTCAACCACATTCTCACCTGAAAACTTCACATTCACAAAGCAGACATCCGACTATATGGATTCAGACGATAACATCCGTTCAGTCTGCGTTGAAAACAACGGTGTTGCAAGCATCGTTGTTGACTCTTCTCGTTACTCTAACCTTGCTCAGATTCCTAACCTTGGCGTCGGCATGATGGTTACCAACGACTCAGCATCAGACGGTGGTGCATGGTACGTTGCTGACTACACAGGCAGAACAAACTCTCAGCCTGTCAACGATAACGGTAAGAACTCACCCGACTACTACTCAACAGCACTTATGAACAACTGGAATGACCACGGTAATTTTATTGTCCGTCTCGGCCATCCTCAGGGCAACAAACCCAGCGGTGTTGAGTATGAAGGTGTTAAGTATTCAGGCGCTTGGGACAGTGCAATCACAGGCTCCAAGACTCACTCTGTCAAGATGGCTAACTACAACCATGACGATGGTGAAGATGCTATTCTTATTTCAACGATTATGCACATGAGTGTTACAGCTTACAACAAGGCTAACCTCCGTGCAGCAGTTTCAAATGCTCAGAAGGAATTTGCATTCCTTGGTATCTATGACAATAGCTACAACAGCCATTATTATAACAATACAGGCGCATACACAACTTTCATAAATGCATATAAGACAGCTTGTCATGCACTTGCAGCTGTTAATACAACAATCACAGACCCCAACACTCTTGCAACAAACCTTAATAATGCTCTTGCTGCTCTTAAGGCAGAAAAAGATGTGTACGAAACAGATGCAAACGGTAATCTTGTATACAAGACAAACGGACAGACCGGGGCATTTGAGTTGGATGCAAACGGAAATAAAATTCCGGCAATAAAGACGGATTCTTGTCGTAAGTCAGGTATTGCTTACCAGTACAACGCAGGTGTTATCCGTAATGAAGACGGTTCTTACAGAATAGTTAAAATCACGAGCTCATCTAATCCCGTAATTCCATACAGCCTCAGAGATACGGTTTCTTTCTCAGCAGATTCATATTCAGGCTATCATTTCCTTGGTATGTATAAGCTTGAAAGTAACATGAATTTTGATGCTCTCGTTGACGAATCGTACGATATCGATATGTCTACGGTTCCTAACACAACCAATGGCGACTTCCGCCAGAATATCAGAATCACGCAGAATACTGATAATAGAAAAACATCATTTGTGCAGCTTGGAACAGTTTCAACCTCAACAACGGTTGCAACATTCGGAAGCTCATCACAGGTAACTTATCCCTATGCTTACGATACGGATATTTCATATATCTATTTCTATGAAATTGATAACGGTGAAGTTATCTTCGGCAACGAGTTCGACTTTGATGCTTTCCGTTGGGTAGGTGCAAGCGGTGCTACAGCAAGCGTTGACCACGTACAGAATACTGTTACACTCAACACTACCGCAGACACGAGCGACGCTTACACAACAGCATACAATAACACCCAGAAGGGTTATATGACTCTTGTTCCGGGCAGAACATATGAATTCTCCTGTTCTGTTAAGA
>JAZRNR010000146.1:0-8912 GCA_045648305.1 Acutalibacteraceae bacterium | reverse complement strand
AGCTTTTCATTGCAAGCCTTTTCAAAGAGCTTTCTGAGAATGGGCTTGGGAAGTGATTCAGGCTTATTGAGTGAGCTGTCGATTGTGATGGACTTCATCTTTGCAAGCTCATCAGCTGAAATATCTTCCTTGCTTAAATATTCGGGGTTCATTGCTGCAACCTGCATAGCAATGTTCTTACCCATAGCAACGAACTCATCGTTCTCTGCTGCGTTTGTATCAAAGCTTACAAGAACACCAACTGAGCCGCCGCCGTGGATGTATGAAACTGCTGTGCCTTCAACAAGAGCGAAACGACGAAGCTTAAGGTTCTCACGAATCTTAAGGAAGAGTTCCTGAATTGAATCAGCAACTGAAAGGCTGCCGTCTGAAATTGTTGTTGCAAGAAGAGCATCGAGGTCAGCAGGCTTTGTTTCAACAACTGTCTTTGCAATTTGGTTTGCAAGAGCCTTGAATTCGGGGCCGTTACCTACGAAGTCTGTTTCGCAGTTAAGCTCAACAAGAGCTGAAGCGCTGCCGTCTGTGTAAAGACCGATAACGCCTTCTGCTGCGATTCTGCTTGCTTTCTTAGCTGCAGTTGCGAGACCCTTTTCACGAAGGATTTCAACTGCCTTATCCATATCACCGTCAGCTTCTACGAGTGCCTTTTTGCAATCCATCATGCCAACGTTTGTCTTTTCTCTGAGAGCCTGAACGTCTTTAGCTGTAAATGCTGCCATTATATTATTCCTCCTCTGCTGCTTCGGGAGCTGTCTGCTCACCCTGTCTGCCTTCGATAACTGCATCTGCCATAGCGCCTGCGATAAGCTTAACTGCACGGATAGCGTCATCGTTGCCGGGGATTACGTAGTCAACTTCGTCGGGATCGCAGTTTGTGTCAACGATAGCAACGATCGGAATACCGAGCTTCTTTGCTTCAAGAACAGCGATCTTTTCTTTGCGGGGGTCAACGATGAACATAGCAGCGGGCTGCTTCTTCATGTTAACGATACCGCCCATGAACTTCTCAAGCTTCTCGATTTCGAGGTTGAGCTTGATAACTTCCTTCTTCGGGAGAAGGTCGAATGTTCCGTCAGCTTCCATCTTCTTGAGCTGCTCAAGTCTCTTGATTCTTCTCTTGATTGTGTTGAAGTTTGTGAGCATACCGCCGAGCCAACGTGCATTAACGTACGGCATACCGCAACGGATAGCTTCTTCCTTAACAGAATCCTGAGCCTGCTTCTTTGTACCTACGAAGAGAATTTCATCTCCGTTTGCAGCAACCTCACGGATGAACATGTAAGCTTCTTCAAGCTTACCAACTGTCTTCTGAAGGTCGATGATGTAGATACCGTTACGCTCTGTGAAAATGTACTGAGCCATTTTCGGGTTCCATCTTCTTGTCTGGTGTCCGAAGTGAACACCTGCTTCGAGTAATTGCTTCATTGATACAACTGGCATAATTTTTTCCTCCTTAGTTTTGCCTCCGCAGAGCTTAAAAAGCGGACATTTTTTGAATGCACTTCGCTCAAAACACTCTACGTGTGTAATGATTGCCGATAGATTATAACACAAGGTATATAGCAAATCAAGCATTTTTTTAACTTTTTAAGAATTTTTTTCATACTCTGCAAATTCATCTGCGATACATTTAAATATAGGTGCACAATCCGTCGCACCCGATGCCCCACCCTCCTTAAGAACAACGACCGTGTACTTCGGACTGTCGGCAGGAAAGAAGCCTGCAAAACAGGTGTTGCAAATTTCTGTACCGTCTTCTCTGAACACGCCTGTCTGTGCGGTTGCGGTTTTGCCTGCAGCCAAAACACCGTTTCTCAGCTTTGCTTTTTGTGCGTTACCGTTTTCTATCACACTTACAAGCATCGGTTTAAGCTTATCACAAGTCTTGGGTGAAAGAGCATACACAGGATAATCACCGCTGTGCGACTGAATTACCGTACCGTCAGCCCCCGTTACTCTTTCAACAAGATACGGCTTTCTGAATCTGCCTTCATCCGCAACAGCTGACATCATATTACAAAGCTGAAGCATGGTTGCAGTAAACCGACCCTGACCGAAGGAGAAATTCGCAAATGCTCCGCTTGATTCAAGCTCATCAAGTGACGGTATCACTCCAGTTTTTGAAACTATGCCGTCAGCGAGTATATTTTCCTGACCGAAACCCATAAGCGATGCTGTTTCAAGTATCGCCTTTGCCCCGACTTTTTTCGCAAGCTCTATAAAAAAGGTATTACATGAACATTCAAGAGCCTTTGTTATATCAAGCTTACCATGAACCGTGTTCTTGTTACAGATAAATGTTGTTCCGTCAATATCAACACTGCCTGTGCATTCATATTCAAAAGAACCGAACCCCTGTTCAATTGCTGATGCTGCAACAACAACCTTGAAAACAGAACCGACGCTGTACGGATTCAACGCTCTGTTAAGAAGCGGAGAATCTTTACCGTCAAGATAATCTGAAACATTCCTTGCATCGAAATCGGGACGTGATGCGATTGCCCTTATTGCACCCGTTGCGATTTCAACAACAACTGCACCACCGCATTTTACGTTATTTTTATCAAGTGCAGTTTCAACAGCCTTTTGTATGTCCGTATCAAGAGTAAGAGTTATAGCTCCGGTTGTGAGTTCACCATTATTTACTGTAATCTCCATTCCGCTGAGCACCCGACCGTAAACATCGGAATTGAAGCTTGCCGAAAGACTCTTGCCCGTATAAAGAACGCTGTCAAAGCTTTTTTCAATTCCGCTAACTCCCCTACCTTCACCGTTGAGGTATCCGATTATATGGTCAGCAATCTGATTTTCCTCATATCGGAAGTATTTCCGCAACACCGCAAAATCGGAATTTTCGTCAAGCTCCTGTTTTCCTACGCTCAGCGAAACCGCATTCAACTTTTTCATTCTTTCTCGCAGAAGTTCATATTGCTTTGTATCCAGAACTTTCTCAAGTGCAGAAAGCGCTTTATAGGTAGGTTTTGTCGCAACTATATTTTCATAATCATACGACACAAGTTTTATGCCTTTACAGTCAAGCACGTCTCCTCTTATCTCGCCTGCGGTTATTGTATACTTTTTTCGTGTGCTGTCAGCAAGCTCCGTTTCGCCTGTCGCAATTTTATACATTTTGAAAGAAACACTGCCGTATAGCAAAGCAAAAGCCGCAAGAACAGCAACCATACGTTTTCTCATATATATTCTCCCTTGAAATACTTTGTCGTAAATATAGTTTTTCACCGTTCCACGAAAAATTCAGGTAGCATTTTATACAAACAAAATATATTTTTGTTAAAATATGTGAAATTAAACAAACCAATATCTCTTTTTTCGTCAAAACACATCTTGACCTTTTTCGAAAAAAGGATTATCATAGGATATGTCTATTTTATATTTTAAATGGAGGTAATAGAAATGAAAAAGATTTTCACAAAAGCTCTTTCAGTTTTTCTTGCAACGTTGATGTTCCTGACAATTGCACCTGCGTTTGTTTTGGCAGCTGATGAGCCCACAGAATCAACCGAACCCAAAGCGCCTGTTTTTTCACTTGAGTTGCAGAGCGAAACTGCAGAACAGGCTGTTATCGTCCTTAAGCTCAAGGAGAACAGCTTCAACTCATTCGATATTGCCATCACAACAACCTGTCAGGGTCTTACCCTCACCAAGATTGCTTATGGCGAAAAACCTGCTGAACTTCTCCTTGCAGGAGAAGGTACAGCCGGCTCTTTCCATGTCAGCAATGGTAAAGCAAGCTTTGCTACCACAGAGCCTCTTTCTGCCGAATGTGATATCTTTATATACACATATACCAAAGCAACAGGCGAAGGTGCTGTTGTCGGTGATATAACAGCTTCTGAATTTACTGTAGATATTATCAACTGTGCTATTAATGCTACCGACGGCACTGAGGCTAACATCGATATTGCAGGTTCTGTAGTTGTTGAAAACAATATTCCTACGGCTCATGTTCATACACCTTCCAGTTCCTGGACTGTCATTAAAAATGCAACATGTTCAGAAGAAGGAACAATCGTTCAGTACTGTACAATCTGCAACGAGATCGCTAACACATCAGTAATCGAAAAGACTGAGCACAAGAACAAGAAAAACGATCACAAGGATGCTACTTGTACAGAAGCGGGCTACGATAAGGTAATCTGCGGTGATTGCGGTGAAACTCTTTCAGAAACAACTATCGATCCCACAAATCATCCCAACACAAAGACTGAGCACAAAGATGCTACTTGTACAGTTGCAGGTTACGACAAAGTAATCTGTAAAGATTGTGGTGTAACACTTTCAGAGACACCTATCGCTCCTACAAATCATCCCAACACAAAAACTGAGCACAAAGATGCTACTTGTACCGCTGCAGGTTACGACAGAATAGTTTGTAAAGACTGTGGTGTAATACTTTCAGAAACACCTATCGCTCCTACAAATCATCCTAACACAAAAACTGAGCATAAAGATGCTACTTGTACATCTGCAGGTTACGATAAGGTAATCTGTCTTGACTGTGGTGCAACAATCAGCAACACTCCGATCGCAGCAACAGGACACAAGAATACTAAAGTTGAGCACAAGGATGCCACTTGTACAGAAGACGGTTATGACAGAGTAATCTGTAAAGATTGCGGTATTGTTATCAAAACTACTACAATCAAAGCAAAAGGCCATGGTGAAACAGAAATCTCTAAGAAACCCGCTACATGTACAGAAGACGGTTATGTCAGAACAGTATGTAAAGACTGTGGTAATACAATAACAGAAAAACCAATTCCCCAAACCGGCCACAACTACATTATTGACCGTAAGGAAGCAACATGTACAGAAGACGGTTATGTTCGCAATATCTGCCCCGCTTGTCAGGATGTAAAGAGTTCTACAACACTTAAGAAAACAGGTCATAAGTGGCTTGCTTGGAAGGTTGTTGAAAAGCCCACATACAGCAAGGAAGGTATAGAGAGAAGAATCTGTGACAACTGCGGTTCTCATCAGGATCGTCCGGTGGCTCAGCTTGTTGCAAATCCGACGTCACTTGTTATGAGCATGCAAGAGCTCGGTATGAACTTCAAGCAGACAGTACGTCTCTTCGTTACTATTCTTCCTGAAGAAGCTGCATATTCAACCGATATCGTTTGGGAATCTTCAAACGAAGATGTTGCAACAGTTAATGAAGAAGGCGAAGTTTACGCAACAGGTGTAGGTAACGCTACAATCACTGCAAGAACTCCCGACGGTAAAGTTTCTGCAACTTGCGAAGTAACTGTTAAGTATTCTACAATCCAGTGGATTATTGTTTATATCCTCTTCGGTTGGATTTGGTACATCTAATCCTTAAAAACTAACTTTAACACCCGCTGTGAAAGCGGGTGTTTTTCTTTGTCTTAAACAAATACAGAAAGTTTGTTAAATAATTAATTAATCGTTTTTCTATTGAACAAAAAATTAAAAAGGTATATAATTACTTAGAATAAGTTATTATGGTTTACTGTGGGTTCAGGTGATATTTTGAAAATTTCAGAGAAGCTGAAAAATGTTAATAAACATGCCTTGATTGCCGCTGCTGTCTGTGTTGCACTGATTGTCGGAATCATCGTTTTTGATTCTGTCAGAAACAGCAGAGAATATCAGGCCACCGCTATCGCAATGGGTACGGTTATAAACCTGCGGCTCTTCGGACCTGACGGCAAAACAAACGCTGAGCTTGTTATTGAAAATATAAACGAAACTGAAAAAGCCCTTCTTTCGCGGAACGAGAAAAACTCTGACATTGACAGAATCAACACCAATCCCGGCACAGCAGTTTCCGTTTCTGCTGAAACCGCTGATATAATTTCGAAATCCATTGATGTTGCAAAAAGTTGCGGAGGCGTGTTTGATATCACCGTCGGTGAGGTAACAAAGCTTTGGGACTTCGGCGGAGACAAACAACGTCTTCCGGCTGAAAAGGAAATTACAGAAAAGCTCAGCGATGTACGCTACTCCGCAATCAAAGTCACTAATACAACAGTAAGAATTGCAGAGGGACAGACACTTGATTTAGGTGCAGTCGGAAAAGGTGCAGCTTGCGACAGAGTTAAAACTCTTCTTTCAGCAACCAATACAGATTCTGCAGTCATTTCTGTTGGAGGAAGCCTTCTTCTTTACGGCAAAAAAGACTTCAATATCGGTATTGTTAACCCCGAAAATGATCAGGCTTCAATGGGTACTCTCGAGCTTTCCGATACCTTCGTTTCCACATCAGGAAATTATGAAAAGTTCTTTGAACAGGATGGAAAGACATATCACCACATTCTTGATGCAACAACGGGATACCCTGCTGACAGCAGACTTTCAAGCGTAACCGTAATCTGTGATTCAGGTTTGCTCAGCGATGCACTCTCAACAGCCTGCTATATTCTCGGCTACAATAAAAGCATTGAACTTCTTAACGAATATGATGCTCAGGCTGTGTTTGTTTTTAAGGATAAAACAGTCCGTGTTACGGACGGAATCAAGGACAGCTTCACTCTTACTGACGAAAGCTTTGTGGTGGCAAAATGAGAAAGCTTTTCAGACGTGCAGATATTTTGATAATAGCAGGTGTTCTGCTTTTAAGCTTCCTGCTTTTTCTGCCAAACCTTTTCAATAACAATGAGCTTATCGCTCAGATTTACGTGGACGGTGAAAAAACAGAAGAAATCAAGCTTGATGAAGTCGATGACGCATACACTTTTTCACCGAAAGAAAGCACGGTTATTTCCGTTAAAAACGGGGCGATTTGTTTTTCAGAAGCCACTTGCAAAGATGAGCTTTGCATAAACAGCGGTTGGCTTTCCTCCAAAGGACAAACCGCAGCTTGTCTGCCTGAAAAAATTGTTATCACAATCAAAGGTGCAGACAAAACAGATATGATAACTTACTGACGGTATTGTTTATGAATACAAAAAATTCCAAAACAAAAAGAATCGCTTTTCTCGGAATTATGGGAGCGTTAGCTCTTTCACTTTCATTCCTTGAATCGCTGATACCTCCTCTGCCCGGGTTACCGCCCGGAGCTAAACCCGGACTTTCGAACGTTGTTACAATGTTTCTTGCGTCCTCATCGGGTGTCGGCAGTGCATTTGCGATAACTTTTCTTAAAGCTGCTTTTGCAGGAATTACAAGAGGCACCACAGCAATGCTTATGAGTGCAGCAGGAGGTCTCCTCAGTACGCTCGCCGCCTGCATTCTTCTGCGAAGCAAAAAAATTAATTTCGGATATATCGGTATCGGAATCATCTGTGCCGTTTGTCATAATATCGGACAGCTCACGGTAGCTTGTTTTCTTTCAGGTACGTGGGCGTTGATTACGGGTTACGGCCCGTTACTGATGTTGTTTGCCGTTGCAACAGGTTTTGTTACGGGAACAACGCTGAAGCTGGTGCTTCCCGCTTTGGATAAAATTATTAATCGTATATAGTATTGAAAGGGGTTGAACAAATGGGTAAAATTCACGTTCCCGGCGTAATCAAGGCTGTGAAAAAAGTTCGTGGCGGAGTTAAGGTTGCTCACCACAAGAACACGGCAGAGCTTGAAGTTGTTCGTATGCCGGAACCTAAACAGGTTATTTTACCTATGCAGCAACACATCGGTGCACCTTGTACACCGACAGTTAAGGTAGGCGACACAGTTGCCGTAGGTCAGGTTATCGGTGACAGTGACAAGCCTGTAAGTGCACCAATCCACGCTTCCGTTTCAGGTACAGTTACCGCAATCGGTAACGTAAAGCTTCCGGGCGGTGCAATGGCTCAGGGTGTCACAATTGAATCAGACGGTGAAATGCGTCTTTACGAGGGTATCAAGCCTCCTCACGTTGAAACGAAAGAAGATTTTATCAAGGCTATCAGAGAATCAGGCCTTGTAGGTCTTGGCGGTGCAGGTTTCCCGACACATATCAAACTCAATGCACCTGCAAAGATAGACACACTCATCATAAATGCGGCTGAGTGTGAGCCTTACATTACTGTTGACTACCGTGAATGTATCGAAAACTCATGGGATATATATTCAGGTATCCGAACAATTATGGAATTCCTTGAGATTCCTAACGTTGTTATCGCTGTTGAGGATAACAAGCCCGAGGCATTCAAAATCCTTGAGCAGATTGTTGACGGTGACAGCAGCGCTAACGGTGCAATCAAGATTATGCAGCTTGAATCACGTTACCCGCAGGGTGCTGAAAAGATGATGATTCAGTCTGCAACAGGACGTCAGCTTCCTCCGGGCAAGCTCCCGTCAGACATCGGCTGTATGGTTATGAACGTTGCATCAACAGCTTTCATCTCACGTTACCTCAAAACTGGTAAACCTCTTGTAAGCCGTTCACTCACAGTTGACGGTCTTGCAATCAAGGAGCCTAAAAATATCAGAGTACCTATTGGCACAAGCATCAGCGATGTTATTGACTTCTGCGGTGGTTTCAAGGATGAGCCTGTTAAAATCATTGCAGGCGGACCGATGATGGGTACTGCAATAACAGACCTTGACCATCCGATTTCAAAGAGCAACAATGCTTTGCTTGCTTTTTCAAAGGAAGATGCAAAGGTATTTACGGAAACAGACTGTATCCGTTGCGGTCGCTGTGCTTCAGCTTGTCCGTTAAGTCTTGTTCCCACAAGAATTGTAAGAAACACAAAAGCAAAGGATACAGATGCATTGCTTAAAGACGGTGTTATGGTTTGTATGGAGTGCGGCAGCTGTGCTTACTCCTGCCCTGCAAAGAAACCGCTTGTTCAGCATATGCGTCTTGCAAAGGCAATCGTAAGAGAGGCAGGTGCAAAATAATGACTTTGAATAACAAACTCGTTGTCAGTGCTTCTCCGCACGACCGCACACATAAAACAGTCAGAAACATTATGCTCGACGTAATCATTGAAGTCGGAGGC
>JAZRNR010000145.1:0-14506 GCA_045648305.1 Acutalibacteraceae bacterium | reverse complement strand
TGTTGATATAATTAATATTAAGGAGTGTTTTTCAATGGATCAGCAGTATGAAGCTTTATTTACCCCTTGGAAAATAGGCAATGTTGAAATTAAGAACAGAATCGTTATGTGTCCCATGGGCGGTACTTCTCTGTTCGGTTGGTTCGAACTTGGCGGTTGCCATTTTGACAAGGAGGCAGCAAAGCTTTTCCTTGAAAGAGCTAACAACAACGTTGGTCTTATCATCCCCGGTATTGCTCCTCTTCGTGATACATTCTGGGGCAAATGGCTCTGGCAGAACCCGAAGATGTTTGAAGAACTCAAAGAGTTTATGGACGAAATCCATAAGACAGGCGCAAAGCTTTTCGTTCAGCTTACTGCAGGTATGGGCAGAAGCTGGGCTATCACAGAGCTTGTTGCTCCTCTTCACAGAAATAAGTTTACTCGTGCTCTCGTTAAGCCTATTCTTGATACATCACACGAGTTGGCATCTCCCAGCCCGCAGCCCGCACGTTGGGCTCCCGATATCATCTGTCCCGAGATGACAAAGCATCAGATTCACGAAATCATCGAAGCTTTTGCAAAGACTGCTAAGCTTTGTCGCGATGCAGGTGTTGACGGCGTTGAAGTTCACGCTGTTCACGAGGGTTACCTTCTTGACCAGTTCGCAATCGAATTCTTCAACAAGCGTACTGACGAATACGGCGGAAGCTTTGAAAACAGATACCGCTTCGCAGTTGAAGTTGTTAAGGCTATCAAGGAATCCTGCGGTGACGACTACCCTGTTTCACTCCGTTACTCAGTTGAGTCAAAGATGAAGGGCTTCTGCGAAGGTGCAATGCCCGGTGAAGACTACAAAGAAGTCGGCCGTGCAATGCCTGAATCAGAAATAGCTGCAAAGTATCTTCAGGATGCAGGCTACGATATGCTCAACGCTGACAACGGTACATACGACTCATGGTACTGGGCACATCCGCCGATGTACATGCCTCAGAACTGTAACCTTGACGACGTTGCACACATCAAGAAGTTCGTTGACATCCCTGTTGTTTGTGCAGGTAGAATGGAACCCGACGTTGGTGCACAGGCTGTTGCAGAAGGCAAGATTGACGGTGTTGGTGTTGCTCGTCAGTTCCTTGCTGACCCCGAATGGATCACAAAACTCATTGAAGACAGAGTAGAAGACATCAAGCCGTGTATCTGCTGTCACGCAGGTTGCTTCAACTTCTCTTCTTCAAAGGGTCACGCTAATACTCAGGACCTCTTTGATACAATGGGTCTTTCACGTTGTGCTATCAACCCGAAGACAATGCAGTCAAAGAAATACAAGATTGTTCCCGCTAAGAAGCAGAAGAAGATTGCTATCATCGGTGGCGGTATCGGCGGTATGGAAGCTGCTATCGTTTGCGCACAGCGCGGTCACAAGGTTGACCTTTACGAAAAGAGCGACAAGCTCGGCGGTGTATTCATCGCAGCTGCTGCTCCTTCATATAAAGAAAAAGACCGTGACCTTATTGCATGGTACAACCGTGAGGTTAAGCGTTACGATGCAATCAAGATTCACATGAACACAGAAGTTAAGGATATCGCTTCTCTCGGTGCTGACGAAGTTATCGTTGCTACAGGTTCAGTTGCAAACAAGATTCCTGTTCCCGGTGCTGACAAGGCTATCGAAGCTGTTGACTTCCTTCTTGGTACAAAGACAGTTGGCGACAACGTTGTTGTTGTCGGTGGCGGTCTTACAGGTTGTGAAATCGCATATGAGCTTTACCTCCAGGGTAAGAAGCCTGTTATTGTTGAAATGCAGGATGACCTTATCACAACTCCGGGTGTTGCTCTTGCAAACACAAGCTTCCTTCGTGACTTCTTCAAGACAAACAAGGTTCCTGTATACCTTGAAACAAAGACAACTGAAATCCGTGATAACGGCGTAACAATCGCAACAAAGGACGGCAAGAAGATTGACGTTCCTGCAGACAACGTTATCCTTTCAGTCGGTTACCGACCTGCTCCCCTTGCTCCGAAAGCAAAGCACGTTCACGTTATCGGTGACGCAGCTAAGGTCGGCAACCTCAGAACAGTTATCTGGGGCGCTTGGGACATCGCAATGAAGCTGTAATCTTTTAAACCAAATTTTATTTAAGCGACCTGAAAATTCAGGTCTCTTTTTCGTTATTGTCTTATATGAAATATGTGATATAATGTAATTAAGAAAAATAACAGGAGGTTAAACTATGATGTATTTAGCTATCTGCGCATTTTTTACTCTCCCCGTTCTTTCGGTTATTTATTTCATCATAAGCACGGTCAGCTACAGTTCTGCATTGAAGAAACACAAGATTATTCCGGACTCTGTAAGCACAGAGGAGCTGAAAGCAAAAAAAAGAAGCTTTACTCTTTCTTTTATCCTTGCTGCATTTATGGTTGCAGGAACAGTTTCCGTTATTGCTATGTTCTACGTAGGCATCGCCTATATGTGAGGTAATTGATATGACTGAACGCAATTTTTTCAGAATTCTGATTGCAGTTATCGCAGTGTGTGCCGTACTGACAGCTGTGCACCTCATTTACGATTTTTATGCATATCAGCACTGCTCAATAATATATTTCATCGCAAAGGAGCTGTGGTGATATGAAGAAATTCAAGCAAATTATGACTGTATTTTTAGTCATTGTTATGTTTGTATCCTTTAATCTCGGCATTTACTCGTTGCTGACGGTTCGGCTTTGGAACAATTTCAGCGGTACATCACAATCAAAAATGATTGACGTCAGCCGTTATCTTCCGCACGAAGAAGATTCAGATTTAGCAAGGATTGACTCTTCACTCAAGCTGACGGACAATCTGCCCATTCTTGACGGTGCGGCGGCACTTGTTCCCGTATACGCTTCAATTATCAATGCGGTTTACCCCGTCGGCTCGGTCACCTACGAGGGCGGCAAATTTTCCGACGATAATTTTTACGGTGAAAACTTCACCGAGGACAGCAAAATGCAATACAAAAACACCGTCCGCGGTTATCAGGCAATCGTTGACGGAACAACTGATATCCTTTTCTGTGCCGCACCCTCGGCAGAGCAGAAGAAATATGCCGAGGATAAAGGGGTTGAGCTTGCCTACGTCCCTGTCGGTCTTGAGGCTTTTGTTTTTTTCGTCAACAAGAACAATCCCGTTGACAACCTGACCGTTGAACAGGTCAGGGATATTTACGGCGGTAAATATAAAAACTGGGCAGATGTCGGCGGTGCTGACAGAGTGATAAATCCCGTTACCAGAATGCAGGGAAGCGGAAGTCAATCCGCGATGGATGCCTTTATGGGCGGACGTGAAATCGCGCCGAAATCTCCCCTCGCCTTCGCAGGCGGTGCAATCGGTTTTTCTTTCCGATATTATATGGACGGCATCGTCGGCAACGAGGAAGTCAAGATGCTTTCGCTGGGCGGTGTTTATCCGAGTGCAGAAAATATCCGTAATGCAAGCTATCCGGTTGTTGCACAGTTTTATGCAATTTACCGTGCAGACAATGAAAATAAAAACATTCCCGTGCTTATCGACTGGCTTCTTTCCGACGAAGGTCAGAGCCTTATCGAAAAAAGCGGTTATGTGAGAATTAATTGAATCAGCAGACACAGCGACCTGAAAATTCAGGTCGCTTTTGTTGTTGTAAAAATCTTTAATATCTGTTAGAATAAAAACATCATTATTAAAGGGTGGTTTTATGGCAAAAGCAAAACCCGCTTTTATCGTGAAAGCGAAAAATCTTTTTGATACAGCTAAAACATATTGGAACACTCCACCAAAAGGGAATTATGTTACATATAAAGAAATAGCGTGCCTCAGCGGTGCAGGATTCGGCGTGCATTGGGCTACGCTTCTTGCTTCTGTAATCGGTCTTAACGCTTCAAATTTCCTTGTCGGTGCGTGTATCGGTCTTAAGCCGATAGACCTGCAGATTATGCTCAATGTTGCAAACATAATAGGTATACCGCTCGGCATATTCAGAAGCTGGTATTACGACAACCATCACCTCAAAGGCGGAAAATTCCTTCCGTTTATACGGATGACAGCGTTACCCATTGTTCTTATATCGCTGATTTTCGTCTGGCTTCCGTATGAGCATATGAGTTACATAACAAAGGCTGTTGTTGTTGAAGTAATGTACCTTCTACTTAATGTGTTCCTTTGTTTCTATAACGAAAGCTATACTTATTTTCAGCAAATTTTCAGTCCCGATGCACAGGAAAGAGCAACCGTTATGAGCATCTCTCAGGTTGTCTATTCTATGGCTCCGACTCTTTCAAACCTTTTAATTCCGCTTATTGCAGGTTTTACGTGGGGCCTTGACAACATCTGGACTTACAGAATCATATACCCGATTTTCACCGTTATAGGTCTTGCTTTCAGCATAGTCTTCTTCCGCAAGGTTAAAGAAAGACTTATTCTTCCGAAGAAAAAGCCTGAACCCGTCCGTATGTTTGATGCAATCCGCGAAGTTGCAAAGAATAAATATTATTGGATTATCCAGTCTGCAAACTGGGTTGTGTTCCTTGAAGGAGGATACGGCGTTATTCTTGGTTGGTCGTTTGTTTACGCTTACGGCGGTAAGTACGAAGCGACACTCGGACTTGTTAACACACTTATCGGAAACGCGGCCTTATGGTCGATGCTTCTTGCACCTTTTGCAATCAAGGCTTTGGGCAAAAGAAATCTTCTTATTCTGATGAATTCAATTAATGTTTTCGTTATTCTCGGACTTTATATGATTTATCAGAACCTTGTTCTTGTCTGTGTTCTTTTGTATTTCAATGCATTTATCAACACCTTCTGGAACATTATTCAGCACAATCTTCAGGCGGATATGCGTGACTATCACCAATGGAAAACAGGTGTACGCGTAGACGGACTTTTCGGTCCTCTCGGTATGATAGGTACGGTTATCGGTCTTTTCACAGGTATGGTCTACCCTGCTATTTACGAAAAAATGGGTCTTCTTGGTGATTACAGCGTTCTTTACAACGACAGTATCAGAAACAGTCTTTTTGAAGTTTTGCTTCTTCTTTCTGCTCTCGGTGCTTTTCTTAACCTTGTCCCCTTCTTCTTCTACGACCTGACAGAGAACAAGCACAAGGCATATGTCAGCGTTCTTAAAATCCGTACAATGTTTGAAAACCACGCTCTCGGTCTTCTTGGTGACGAAGAGCTTAAGGAAACAATGGAAATAATTCTTCAGGCAAAAGAACTCAGCGGCAAAGAAAAGGTTACCGTTGATAAATCTATGCTTAAAGAAGCAAGACGTATGCCGAAAAAAACACCCGAAGAGAAAGCTTTACGTGCCGAAGCTATCAAAACAGCTAAGAACGTAATCAAAGAAACCAAAGAAAGAAACCTTGCTATTGAAAGAGCTCCGATTATCATCGAAGACCTTAACAAATTTTCAACCGCTACGGGAAAACACAGAATCTTTCAGGCAGAAAAAGACCTTGCAAACGGTCTGATTTGTCCCTACAGCAATGCAAAAGACGAAATGAGCAAAGCAAAAAAGCTTCCGCATAAAACTGCGGAGGAAAAAGAAATCCGTTCCAATGCAATCAAAAATGCACGTGTGAAGAAAGAAGCTGCTGCACTCATCAGCAAGTACGGCAAGGAAAACATCACAGCACCCGATGCCGGTATCAAGGAAGAACTGCTCAACCGTGAACACCAAAACTTCCTCGACAGCATGAAAACAAAAAGAGAAATCAGCAGGTATATGAAAAAAGAATCTGTTTACCGCAGAGCTATCAAACCGTACACCGACGCTGAACTTTTACTTGCTCAGGCAAAGGATTATGAGCATTATGATGAATTGCTCACACAATACGAGGCTATAAAATAAAAGTAACCGGAAACTGTAAAAAGTTTCCGGTTATTTTTATCTGAAAATTTCCAAGTCCACTCCGTCTGCAACAATCTGTCCTCCCTCAAGATTGGGATGCAGCTTGTCTTTGCCGAGATACTCTTTCTTTGAACAATCAGTTTTTTCAGGGTCCACACAGAGGCTTGCCTGGTCATAGACGGCATAAAATTTATCTTTGTTTTTATCAATGAGTTTATTATATTCGCGGACTTCATTCATCTTATATTTTCTTGAATCGGCACAGCTGCCGAAGTGCAATACGTTAAAAACAATCATCTTTTTTGAGTTTTCTCTGAGCTTTTCGCCGATTGCAACAACAGCATCACAAACCTGCTGTGCTGTCGCTTTTTCCCTCTTGGGTGTAGTAATCGTTCCCGGCTGAAGAAAATCGTTCGTGCCGAGGGCAAAGACAACATATTCTGTGTCGGGATAATTAAGAACATCTCGCTCAAGTCTGTTGATACCGCTGATACCGAAAAGACCTTTACATATAAATCTTTTGCTGAAGTCAATCCGGACTCTGTTACCCATAATCGACTTGTTGATAACGGAATATCTGCCCTTGTATTCCTCACGGATTCGTTTTGAAAAAGCATTTGTCCAGTAACCCTGCTGACTGATTGAATCACCGAAAACAGTTATTGCCGAAGCACCCGTTTCGTTCAGAAGTTCGACGGACTGAAACAGCGGAATCGGCTTATGGAAATACATTCCGAGAACTTTTGAAGCTACCTCACGGACTGCGTCTCTTTTACGTGGTTGGTTAATGACATTCTTTTCTTTTGATACATCACCGTTTACAGTTATAAGCTTGACATCGTGGATAAGATTTCCGCTTCTCAGCGCACCCTTTTCGACATATGCATTGACACAGAAAAACTCATCCGTTTCGATATTGAAATCAACCGAATCCGTTTTCAGAACCTCACCCTTTTTAATGCAAAAGCTTTCCTTTCCTTCAACGGTTATCTTCTTACAATCGGATTTGAAATTACCATCTTCGTCGCAGACAGCAACGGTCATCGCACCAACATAAACATCATTTTTCGCACACTCATTTGAAAGTTCGAGTCGGATTCCTTTTCCCGAAAAATAAGACTGAACAACCAATCTGTAGGTTCTTTTACCCGAAGGATAATAGAAAAACGAAAAAGCCGAATGTGCCTGACCCCAGACCTGTACCCATTTTTCTTTCATAACTTCACCTGCTTTATACAACCAAATTGTTTTCGTCAGCGATACTGTCGACACACTTTTTATAAAAATCGTACGGTGCATCAAAAACATTGTTTTTAACTTCAATATTTTTTATATATTCAAGCCAGAAAAGATGCTTGCCGTATCTCGCCCCTTTGAAAACATTGCTTTCAACAACAAGCTTCGAGTGAACAAACTCCTTTGAATCTTCCTTCATAACCTTGGGTGTGCAACGGATTACGGGTGCACCCTGCCACATCTCTGCATACTCGCAGTTTTCAACAAGATTGTTTCTGAAAGTAACGCTCTTTGTGTATCCTGATTCAAACCAGAAATTGCAGTCATCCTCAAGCAGAAGTGCAGGCCCCCAGAGGTTGCGGAAGCGGTTATTTTCGATTACAACCTCTCCTCTTGTTGTGCAGAGTACGCCCCTGCCGCAAGTAGGGCCGAAATCGCAATTGCGGACATAGAGATTCGGTGTCCAGGTTGCATTTTCGACAACATCTTTTTCAATTTCAATCTGCGGTAATTCTCTGTCCAGATCGAGAAGGATATCTGTATCGTTCAGCTTTTTGTAAGAAACAACTTTTGTTTCTGCATAAGGAATAAGCGTATCCCACTTGATAAACTCAAGCTCGTCACCCTCTTCAAAAGCCTGGAACCCCCAGGATTCAGGATGCATAAAACGGACAACGATTGTTTTCTTTTCTTTGTCAGCTTGAACTATTCTCAGGTGCGTACCGTGAACATTGACATAATCATCCTGTGCACCGTAAGCCTTGCAGGAATCGATGATAAGATTTCCCCGACAGCCTGAAAACTGAAAGAAATCTGCCGTGCTTGCAATAGTTCTGCCTTCTGCAGGAGTAAAATCACAGTTAATATAACTGACATTTTCGCAGAACTGAGAAACCATACCAAGACCGTGCATAAACTTTATTCTGAGGTTTTCGAAATGAAGATTTCTGCAACGGTTAAAAAGTCCGCCCGTCTGATCACGGACGATGTTTCGTGTCTGAAAAATGTGACCAGGTACAAAATCCGCATCTTTATTTTTAAGAGTAACTCTGACTGTTGTTTCGTCGAGTTTTTCAACATTATCAAAATCAAGGTCATCGCGGTTAAAGTCCCTGCACATTCTTTTCTCGGGGTCATAAACCTTAACGTATCTGCCCTGCACGTGAGGTCTGTTTTCCCAATACGTTTCACCGTTAAAATCATCCTCGCCTCGCCAGAAAAGCTCACCGTCCGTTACGCGGAAACGGCATTCGGGATTGATTTTCAGCTCACATATTCCGTCCTTGTTCGACAAGACATTAAACTCTGTCATTGTCGGGCAGAAATAATCAAGTGAAAGATTTTTCATCGTGATATTTTCGCATTTATCAAACAAAAACGGTGTCATTTTTCCGTGAATAATTATTTCAGCACCGTTACCGTCAATCGTAACGCCCTTCTTACCGTCAAGAAAGATTGCAGAATATTTCAGTCCTTCGGGATTTTCGTGTCTTTTTGCCGTGTTGGAGCAAAAATAGCCTATCTTTTCAAAAGAATCTTCAGGAAACACGTGATAAACCTTTCCTTTTTCGAGGGTTACACACTCTGTATCCTTAACATTAAGAAACAAACTGCTTAATTCATTCATAACGACACCTGCTTTCGTTTTTCATTATACTTATTTCCGTCATATTTTGCAACAGCGAAAACAATCATATTGAAATCTCTTTTTGTGTGTTGTATAATAAATCCATCAAAGTTACGGAGGAAGATTTTATGGCAAAAATAATCGGACAGGCAATCCCAAATATTCCTTGGCAGGACAAGCCCGAAGGATATAAATACCCCGTCTGGCGTTACGACGGCAACCCCGTTATTACAAGAGATAATCTTTACGGTGCAAACAGCATTTTCAACTCTGCAGTTGTTCCCTACGGTGACGGATTTGCAGGCGTTTTCAGAGTAGACGATATCTGCCGTGACCACACACTCGTTGTCGGCTACAGTAAGGATGCAATCAACTGGGAGCTTGAAGAAAAGGTTATTTTCCGCGGCTACGACCCTCGTCTTTGCGAAATCGAAGGCAAATACTACCTTTCATGGGTTAACCTTACACCGCACGGCACAACAATCGGCATTGCTTATACAACTGACTTCAAAGAGTGGACTCAGCTTGAGGATGCTTGTTATCCCGTTGCAAGAAACGGTGTCCTTTTCCCGAGAAAGGTTAACGACGAATTCCTTCTTCTTATCCGTCCGTGCGACAGAGGTCACACACCTTACGGTGATATCTTCCTCAGCCACAGTAAAGACCTTACATATTGGGGCAAACACAGATTTGTTATGTCACCCGTTAAGAACTGGGAAATGACAAAGGTCGGTGCAGGCCCGACACCCATTGAGCTTGAAGACGGTTGGCTTGCTTTTTACCACGGTGTTCTTACAAGCTGTAACGGCTTTACTTACGCTATGGGTGCTGCTATCCTTGACAAAGACGAGCCTTGGAAGGTGCTTCACAGAGCTGACTGCTTCCTTCTTGCTCCCCACGAATTGTACGAATGTGTCGGTGACGTTCCGAACGTTGTTTTCCCCTGTGCAGCACTTGCCGACAGCGAATCAGGAAAAATTGCAATCTACTACGGTGCAGCGGACACAAGCGTAGCACTTGCTTTCACAACAGTTGACGAGGTTGTTGATTTTATCAAAGAACACGATTTGATGAAATGAGGTGACCCCTCACGGAAACTACGTATTTTTTACTGATTGTTGCAATCATACTTTGCTGGAGTTCCGTTCTTTACAGCAGAATGTTTGCACTGAAAAGATTTAAAAGAAAGCATAAAGGAGAGAAAAGAAAAATGCCGACAGAAATGCTCAAGGAATTTCTCGACAAGGACTGTACAATAACTCTTTTCAACGAAATCGTCGGTGTTCAGGGCAGAATCGTTGCCATTGAAGAAAACTGGATAAAGGTTGAAGAAAAAAAGAGAACACGAATCATCAACGGAGATATGATAAGGGATATTTCAATATCCAAAAAATAAGCAAAAGTAAACGGTGGCGGAAATCCGCCACCGTTTTGTTATTTCAAACGATAAAAAGTCATATACTTATTTTCAAATTGAAAATTGTATTTTTCTTTTACAATCTCACCAATTTCTTCGTTGGTGTGGTCTTTACTCATTACAAACCATACAGGTGTTTCATCGTTAAGATAAGTCACAAAATCATTGACAATTTCAGGATTGGTTATACTCCACGTGTTCTGTAAAGTATAGTATTTGTAGCATGGAACAATATTACCCGAAAGATAGTCTGCTGACTGTATTTCAAAACCGATAACCGAGTCACGCTCATCCTCAGGAATTTTCGCCATATCTTCAGAAACAGTCAAATAACGAACATTTCCATTGACATAAACTGATTTAAAAGATGAAATAGTTTCCTCAGCAGCTTGATAAGTGTTCAACAAAACCGAAAGTATTATTACTGCAGTAAATACAACCTCTTTGCGCGGGTTCACATAGCGGCACAAAAACAGAAAATATACAGGTGTAAAAATCTCAAAATAATGAGCAAAACGGTTAGCTATCAGCAAAGCTGTCAGGTTCAAAACTAAAATAATAGCTAATATTGCATCGATGTTGTCAATCGCTCGTGATTTTAAAACCTTCCAGCTGAGAATCACCATACAAATGACCATCGGAATATAAGGAAGAACAACTGACGAAGAATGAGCAGTATTATCAGCAATTATAAAATTATGAATAAAGGTTGCATAAATCATTTCATCCAAAGAATTATGCACATAAAAATAAAGAAAAATCGGAACAACAACAACCGCCATTCCTAAAAGACCGACAAGTAAATTATATAAAAGATTTTTATACTTTTTGTTAATCAGCAGACAAATAAAAATATAAAGTATTCCTGCACCAATGGTTACCGCATTATTCAAACGTAACAACACAACAAAAGCAAGTGCAACTCCATAAAAAAACGCATAACTAACAGGGTGTTCCGGTTTATCTTTTATTCCGATTGTGTATTTTACGAACATATAACAGCAACCAGAAATAAAAGGCAACGAATACTCCTCAGTCAAATTACCCTTTTGAAAAGTAAATAAAAACATAGTGAAAAAGCCGCTAAACGGAAATATCAGTTCTAAAAAAGACGAATATTTATTCTTTTTAAGCAACAACTTTCCGGCACAGAACAAAAAGCTTACTGTAATCACAATAGAAACACATTGTATTAAAAAAATCATGTTTCTGCCACCAAGCAAATGTCCCAATGCGTTAATAAAAAATATTATCGGTCCTTTATGATCAAATAAATCAACATAAAGATCTTTCCCTTGAGCGATTCCTTTTCCTAACAAAGAAAAAATAGCTGAGTCATATCCAAAATGATTGGGATACAACGGACTTGTATAACAAGAAAAACAAAACAGTCCCAACAATGAAATAATTAAAACTGTCAGCAGTTTACCCTTTTCGTTAAATTTTACACATCTGTTCATTCTTTTCCCCCATCAAACTGATATTTTTTCAAACAGCATTATTGATAATCTCTGCGATATTTACAACATCTTTCATAGACCAATCAGGTTCAATTGAAATATACGCTGTTCTAACAAGAAAGTCAAGAGTATTGGGACACATATCCATTGTGTAATCCATCTGCAAACCTTCGTTTTCTTTCATTTTGAACGGATCCATTGCAGGGTGAAGTGCACCGCGTTTTTCCATAATCTGCGTCCAGTTTGTGTAGATGTGCTTTCCTGTGTTGATAGGAATTACGATTGAAAGTCCGTTTTCACCGCACTTTTCGGCAAACTCATTTGTCTTTTCTGCCGACTCAAAGCGGAGAGCGAGTGTTGTCGGACAGCCCTTTTCGTCGTGTGACGGAATCACGTTTACATCGTCTGCAAGTGCATTCATCAAAGCCTTTCTGTTTTTGTCAAGGTCTTCAATTATTGACGGAAGCTTTTTGAGCTGTTCGCGCATAATCGCACCCGTGATATCCGAAACGCGGAATTCCGTTCCGCCGAAAACGGGCTCGGAATTACCGTCAAGCTGATTGCCGAAGAAAGCAACGGCTGAAGCATCGTGATAAATAAGTCCGCGCTCAAAAATTTTCTTACTGTTTGTAACAAGTGCACCGCCTTCACCCGCTGTGATTGTCTTGTAATAATTGAAGCTGTATGCACCTGCATCACCGATTGTGCCGAGGAATCTGCCCTTGTATGTGCCGCCGTCTGCCTGACAGGCGTCCTCAACAATTGCGATGCCGTACTTTTCCGCGATTTCACAAAGCGCGTCCATATCACACGCAAAGCCCTGAATGTGAACAGGCATAACAGCCTTTGTTGCTTTTGTGATTTTCTTTTCAACTTCCTTAACGTCGATTGTAAGAGCCTCGTCAGCCTCAACGATAACGGGAATTGCACCGACAGCCGTTACGGCAAGTGCTGTTGCGATATATGTATAAGCAGGAACAATAACCTCATCCCCCGGTCCGATGCCGAGTCCGATGAGTGCAGATGTCAACGCACCGAAGCCTGATGACATAAGAATACAATGTTCTGCACCCGTGTATTCTTTCCATTCGTTTTCAAAATTAAAAACTTCCTGACCGCTGCCGTTACATTTAAAAAAATCTTTTGAATTTATCGCACGTGCAACTGCATCGATTTCTTCCTGACCGATTCTAAACATAACCTATTCTCCTTTATTCTCTCTTATGATTCTGAGGTTTTCTCTTATGATATTGTTATCCGTATTGTCTGCAAGAGGGAAAAGATTACCGTACATAAAGCAACCAACCTCATATCCGCCACGGCAGAGCTGATCTTCACTCGGCAGGTAAACATTGTAGCCGTTTGTACAGGAAAGAGTAAGCGTATACGGATACGGTGAATACTCCCTTAATCGAAGCGAAATTTCCGAAAAATGTTCGTACGGGAACGGAACAAAAACAACATCACCAAGAGAAATAATTGTCTGCTCAAATGTGTATTCCGTTTTAACTTCACCGTCACCGTTTTCAAGAAAGGCTTTTGTTTCTTTGTAATGCTCATATTCAAGACGGTCGATGTTTATAAGGCTTTCGGGATTTTCGAATCTTTCAAGCTTTTTGTTAACCTCTTCAAGGGTCGGCATTTTCTTGCACGGAAGATGCACAACATCTTTTAAAATTTCAAGCTCGCCCGAATGGTAACCGCCCCTGTTTTTGTATGCATTGAGAGCATCCGTTGCGGCAACACCGCCAAGCTCTTCCGTATAAGAAAGGTTACCCGTTGTTTCACCGTTTGTAAGACGCGGACCGACGTCACCGATTGCACCGTTCCAGAACGCTGTGAGCGTATTTGTTTCGTGCTCAAGGCGGTCAATCATCACACCTGACCAGTCACGTGAAACAGCTTCTGCGAGTCCTGCGGATGTGCCGTGACAGCCGTAATGAATAAGATTGAGAATACCCTTTTTGTCTTCCTTTGAACGGATTGACACAACCGTCATGTAAGGGTCGTAACAAGCGTGGGGGTTCTGTCCAAGACCGATTACACCGTCCTCGTAATGCTGACGGCGGTTGATGCCGACCTTACTTTCTGTCACACCGATTGCAATTTCTGCAGGAACAAGGTTGCTGACAGCATCCTTTGCAGCTTTAAGCACTGACGGAAGAAAAATCTTTTCATAATAATTAACATCGATGTCGCCCCAACCGACAACGCCCGAAAGATTCGGTGCCGTATGAGTGTGGGTTGACGAAATTAAAATGTTTCTTTCAGGCACACCGCTGACAGATGAAATTTCAGCAATTATTTTTTTGCAAAGCTCTGTCTGAATATCACCGATTTCTGCTGTGAGAAGAAGTGCCGTCTGACTGTACTGACTGACAGCTAATGCGGTTATGTGCAACGGGTCGTGAACTGATTTACAAGCTATGTCGGGTCTGTAGCCGTAAAGAAATGTGCCAAGCACAGGGGTTGTGTCCTCACGTGCCGCACCCGCAAGAAAAATATTTTCAGACATATAAATCCTCCTTTGAGGTAAATAAAGCAGAGAGCGGACTCTCTGCTTTTTATTATATATCAATTAAATTTTTTGTAAAGCGTAAAAACTTTTTCCTTTTACACTTCAGCCAGAGCTTTATATGTATCCTTAAGATCAGAATAAAGCTTAGTATAAATTTTATGATAATTCATATACTGTGCTGTTTTTTCGCTGTCGGGTGAAGAAACGCCCGAATTGTAACGAACCATTGTGTCGCAAGCTTCTTCGACACTTTTATAGATTCCTGCACCGACGGCCGCAAGAACAGCAACACCCAATGCAGGCCCTTCGCTTGACTCTGCAGTCTTTACGGGAACAGCGAAGATATCACAGAGCATCTGTCGCCAGAATTCGCTCTTTCCGCCACCACCGCAG
>JAZRNR010000144.1:0-10447 GCA_045648305.1 Acutalibacteraceae bacterium | reverse complement strand
GCTTACGGTACACACAAGCTTCTTCCGACAGTAAGCTACGACGATGCAACAATCGCAATTATGAAATTTGACGACAACCTTGCAGGTAAGGTGTTCGTTTCAACAGGCTGTAAGCGTGACTACACAATGCGTACAGTTATCTACGGTACAAAGGGCACAATCATCTGCGACAACACATCACCGACAATGACACTTTTCACAGTTGACGAAAACGGTGACACTCAGGACCCGCAGACAATTGAAATCGAGCTCAACAACCACAATGCCGTTAAGGAATTTGAAGTTTTCGCTGACGAAATCCTCAACGACAAGCCCGTTGCAACAAGTGCAATCGAGGGTGCAAAGACTGTTGAAGTCTGCCTCGCAATTGTTGAATCTGCAGAAACAGGCAAAATTGTTAAGCCGAACTACAATTTCTGATAACAGACAAACAAAAAACCGCGGAGAAAAATTTCCGCGGTTTCTTTTTATCAATCAAAATCGGTCTGTGTGATTCTTTCAACAACAAGTGTCTGTGTGTCGAAATCTTTTGAATCTTCGTGAAGGACAATGAGCCTTCCGCCTCTTTCTTTTCCGTAGGTGTGGTAGCCTGCACCGAGAGTCTGGATAAGCTTAATTCCGTCAACCTCCGCGATGAACGTGTTAACGTGGTCGTGGCCGAAGAATGCCGCAACGATATCGCCCGTCTTCTTCCAGCTTTCAAACTGTGAACGCTCCGTTTCGGGCGGGCACGGTGCTTCGCGTACAAGGCCTTCGCTTATTGCACCCTCTTTAGCAACCAAATATTTTCCGTTCTTTTCAACAGCTCCCTCAACCTTTTCGTCAAGGAAGTCAAAAAGGTCAAATTCCTGATGCACGGGGATGTGCTGGAAAAGGATTGACGGCACGGGATTTCCGCCGTTTTCCTCGCGGAGCTTTGCGGATTTTTTCTCGTACCAAGCAATCTGGTCAGGGTGGACGATTCCGTATCCTTTACCCTCAATCACTCGGTGGTTTTCGTCGCGGATATAATCGTTTGAATCCATACACCAGACATTCCAGGAAACCTTTCTGCCGTCTGCACTCATAATCGGCAGGCTGTAATTACCGCAACCCGATACGTCCTCTTCGTTATAGCTTCCGCGGAAATTTTCATATTCAGCGTAAATATTGATATGATTTTCACGGCGGATAAACGGTCTTTTTTCCTCACCCTCGGAGTCGTGGTTTCCGAAAACAACGGCAAGCGGAATGTTTCTTTTCTTTATCGGGGCAACGATTTTTTCAATCGTTTCGTGAAGGTAATCGTATGTATATTCTTCCCAGTATCCGCTGATGTTGTCACCGCCGAAAACAACGAGGTCAGGCTCTGCCATCCCGATGCATTTTTCGATTACGTTGACGGTTTCAAGCGATTTGTTTACGGGAATATCGCGGTTTTCGTCGTCATCCATTTCGGGCGAAACTTCGTGAATATCCGAAAGGTGTAAAATTCTGAATGTGCCGTCGTCCCTGAATCGAAGCGGTGACTGACGGAGCTTTGAATATTTTAATGAGGTAGGATAACCTGCAGCCATAATAAGCATCTCCTGAAGTTTTTCTTAAATTTTAACCTCATTGAAACAGCTCGTCAAGTTAAATATATATATTTTGTTAATTTTTATAATTGAATTGAAATTATAACTTTTTTATGTTATTATCTAATTTACAGTATATTAAAAGGAGGAATAGCTTTGTCTGACGAGAACAAAGAAAAGATAATTCCGGAAACTCCTGAAGATGAAAAGGAAAAGGTTGAAGGCGATTGGAAATGGGACGCTGCGGTGCCCGAAACCAAAACCGACGACATCACTCTTGACGACCTTGCTCCCATAATGGATAAAGAGGAGGCACCTGCCGAGGAAGAAAAGGCTCAGGAAGAGCCTGCTGAAGAGGCAGAGGAAGCTCCCGCAGAAGAGGAGAAAAAGGAAGAAAAGAAAGAAGAAAAGAACGAAACGGAAGAAAAGGCTGAAAAGAAGGCTGACGGACAATGTGTTATCTGCGGCAATTCAACAAAGAACAGCCCGAACGACCTTTACTGTGAAGACTGTGCAAGAAAGTACCTTCGTACCCACTTCGGTATTCCGCAGGTTGTTCTTGCTTTTGTAATGGTATTCTTTGCAGCATTCAGCTGGTTTGTTTGCGTTTCAACGGTTGATTTTTCAGCCCAGCTTATGAAGGTTGAAAGCCTTATTTCAGAAAAACGTTATACAGACGCAATCGGTGCAGTTGAAGCTCTCAGCACAGACGTTGCAACGGTTGACCAGGGCTTCAACGCTACTCTTGCAACCTTCAACAAGAATCAGAATGTTGTTGATTTCTTTGTTGACGGTGAACGTTCAATGAGAATCCTTCTTGATGCATATGCGGATTCACTTCCGTTCAGTCAGGAGCAGATTGCTCAGTTCGTAAACATCGTAAGTGTTGAGGTTGACAAGGATAAGCTTGAAACACGCAAGTATGAAAAAATCAAGAAAATTTACGATTACTGCGTTGAAGTTAATTCTTACAGCAACGAAATCGGCCCGACATGGTACACGTTCATGTACACGGACGAAAAAACATCCGAGCAGAAAATCAAGTATGACGAGGCTATCGCATTCCTTGAAACCTGCCCGAACGACACTCCCGCACAGAAGAGCCTTAACGGTTACTACAGATACATCGCTGCATACTTTGCAGAAAAGGACAAGGAAGTTGTTTTTGAAATTTTCGACAATCTCCTTGAGGATCTCGGTGAGTATTCATACCTCTTCGATTTCATCTATCTCCAGGTAGCATGGACTTACGAGGATTATGACAGAGTTGAGGTTATTGCTGACCGTCTTTACGAAGCAAACATCAACGCAACAGATGCTTACTACTACTCAATCAAGGCAAACATCCTTCAGGGTGATTTCACAAAGGCTGACGAGCGTTGCGAAAGAATGTTCAAGGACAACCCCGAAGCAATTGATTACTATACTGTCAAGGCAGAAATCCTTCGCCGTATGGGCAAGTATCAGGAATCAATCGACATCTGTAAGAAGGGTATTGCTGTTGAGCAGGATGCATCAATTTACAATCAGCAGGCAATTTCCTGTATGCTTCTTGACGATAAAGCAGGCGCACTTGACGCAGCCAAGACAGCTTACGAAATTATTACCGTAAGCACACAGGGTCAGGCTTCTTACGAAATCCTTAACACAATCGCTTTGATCGGTAAGCTTTGCGACGACGCAGAAACTTACGAAAATGTCAAGGCATTGTTTGAAGCAGGCCAGGAGCCGACAGAGCTTGACGAAAAGGTTAAGAAGTGTATCGAAGGCGAAATCACTTTCGAAGAAATCTTTATGGAAGGATACGGTGATATCTGATGACAATTGTATACGTAATTTCAAAGTATCTCACAATCATCGGTGCTTCCCTTAAGGCTCTCTGGGAGCAGGTTTTCTGCCGCATCCTCGGCATTCCCGTACAGGATGCAAGCTACCTTAACTCGACTGAGCTTTGCGGTCACATTGAACACGATTTTACAGAAAGCAAGCTTAAGAGCTTCCTTATCTGTTACCTTCCCGGTCTGATGAACCGTTTCTTCGGCTACGGTATGCTCATCGGCGGTTACCTCGGTCTTTTCTATCTTGAAGTAAGCTCCGAAGATACAATTTTCTGGGTTTACCTTGCAATGCTTTACGTCGGCATTTCTCTTATGTGTAACAACGCTCCGCTTTATGAGGATGCACTTTACAACTGGGATATGCTTTACGGCAAAGAGCAGAAAACAAACATCGCTGTGAAGATTCTTGCATTTATTCCGTCTGCTTACTTCATCGTTTCAGCATTTATGGAAAAATATGCAATCAGCCTTCTTGTTTACATTGTGGCTGTTCTTCTCGGAATTTTTGTAATTTAAAATTCACACATTAATAAACGGGAGCTTTTCAGTTCCCGTTTATTCTTTATTGACATCTTTCTTCATGAGGTGATTTTATGAAATTTATGTCCTTTAATATTCAGCACGCAACGGATTATGTCCGCCAGGTTATTGACCTTGATTTTTTTGCAAAGGAGCTTGGCAGACTTAACCCCGATTTTCTCGGTCTTAACGAGGTTATGAACGAGGGCGACGACGAAGAATATACAGATCAGGTTAAGTTTTTCAGCGAAAAGCTCGGCTGGAACGGTTACTTCGGGCTCGGTGCATTGATTGACGGCAACAACCCTTTCGGAAATGCAATTCTTACAAAGTATCCGATTAAATCTGCCGAAACCGTTGCAATTCCCGACCCCGAGGATAAAAGCGAACCTACTTATTACGAATCCCGCTGTGTTATCAAAGCGATTGTCGAGGTTGAGGGCGTTGACGTTTGCTGGCTTGTCTGCCATATGGGTCTTGCGAAGCTTGAAAGAGCGAATGCGGTCGAGGTTATCTGCCGACTGATTGACGAGACAGATATGCCCATCATCCTTATGGGCGACTTCAACGTTGAGCCTGACGGTGAGGTGCTTGTACCAATCCGTGACAGACTTCTTGACACCGCAGATATTTCAGACAGTGCAAAGGAACTCACCTACCCGTCAATTAATCCGAAAAAGAAGATTGACTACATCTTCTACCGTGGACTTAAATGCAACAGTGCAGAAACTCTTCACGATGTTATTGCTGACCATCTTCCCGTGGTCGCAGATTTTACAGTATAAAAAATCAAGCGGAGGAAACTGAAAAGTTTCTTCCGCTTTTACTTATTCACTATACGATAAACACGTTGCGAAACCGTTGACGCGAGGATAATTTTAAGAACATCGGGAACGATGAACGGCAGCACACAGACAAAAAATGTACTCTTAAGGTTTCCGCTGCCGTAAACAAAAACATACCAAAGCAATCCTGAAACGTAGCAGATAACAAGTCCCGGCAGACAGCAGACAGCAGAGGACAAAAAGCTTTTTGCAAACTTACGTGCCAAAAAGCTTACGGCAATCACCGACGGGATAAAACCGAGAACGAAACCGCCCGTTGCACCGAGCAACGCTCCGATACCGCCCTGAAACCCTGAAAAAACAGGCAAACCCACAGCACCGAGAAGAATATATATAACTGTTGACGTAAGTGCTTTATTTGTGCCGAATGTCAGCGCAATGAAAAACACCGCAAAGGTCTGCAGGGTAAAAGGCACCGCAGACGGAAACTGAATCCACGAACAGACACACATAAGAGCCGAACAAAGCGACACCGTGGCAAGATCTTTTGTTTTTGATTTATTCATTGAATCACCCTATAAAAAAGAGGACACTTTTTTGTGTCCTCTTTTCAGCTAAAACGATGGTGTAAACTCCTTAATACCCAAACGGACAATTTCCGCGTTTTTCTGTCTTACAGGCACAGGTGTTATAACCGCCATACATATGCTGTCCTTTGAGGCTTCCGCCTTTGTAACAACCTTTGCCTTTGTTGCGGTTACGGCTGAAAAATCGCTTCGTGTTCGATCATTCCCGTTTTCTGCAACAACCTTATAATAATAAGTCTGTCCCGAAAGAACATCGTGGTCGATAAACTTTTCCGAATAAGCTTTGCCTATGTTTGTATAAAGTCCGTTTTCCGAGGTTGACCTGAAAACAAGATAGCTCTTTGCTTTTTCAACCGCAGACCATTCAACGTTAATCCAGACACCGTTTTTCGAAGAAGTAACTTTTTCAGGTGCAGGAAGCTTCGCCGTTGTATAAATAACTTCCGAAATGTCGCTGTTATATTCGTCCTTGTCCGCAAGAGTCATAATGCGGTAATAATACTTTTCGCCAGCCTTGACGGAAGTGTCCCTGAACTCCGTTTCGTCCGAATCAAGCTCAGCAAGCTTCTGCGGTTCGGAATCAATATCCGAATTGCGGTAAAGAACATAACCCTTTGCACCGTGAACAGCATCCCACTTTACGGTAATATTTTTTTCGTCAACGTCTGCAAACTGCAGGTTTGAGGGTGTCGGAATAAGCACTTCGATAACACATTCAGCCGTTGCCGAACCGTAATTTGTCTTTCCCGAAACCTTAACTCTGCCGTAGTTGATGCCCATAACAAGTCCGTTGCCCGTAACCGTTGCAATTCGCTTGTCCTCAGAAACCCAGGTAACACCCTTATCCGTTGAACCTGCAGGAAGCTGTGACCAGACAATTTCCGAAGTCTGACCGACACCGACGTGAACCGTGCTGTCCTGAAGAACAATCTCCTTCGGAACATCGTCAACCGTAACAAGTGCATAAGTCGGACCGATGTAATCCACACCGTCAATTGTGACGTAGGTGCGGTAATAATAAGTCGATTTCGGTTTAAGCTCACCGACGGTTGAAGCAACGTCCATTTCGAGCTTTATTTCAGGATAAGTCAGGGCTTTGTACACCTGATACTTATCAAGCTTAAGCTTATCAGTTCCGAAGAGGAAGCCTGCCGATGCAACATAGAGTCTGCCCTTGTTTGTAACGGAGCCGTGAAGCATCGCGTTTGTTGCCGTAATCTCCGTTGCGGAGGTTGTTACAACCGCAAGCTGAGAGGATGAATAGCTGATTGAATCCGAGTATGAACCGCCCGTACCCACTCCGACGAATGAATGCGAACCGCCGTAGGATGATGAATCGTTATAAGCAGGCACACCGTAACCGACAATATATCCTGCCGAACGGCTTCTCTGCTTTGCCATGCAGCGATTGCCTCTGCCGGGACCTGTATTTCCTTCAATTGTAAAAACGCTGTTACCGCTGACACCTGTAACAATGCCGACGTGCTTTGCCGTTGAACCGCCCGACCAGTTAAAGAAAACAATATCACCGGCCTTCGGCACATAGCCCGAGCTTGCAGGGTAGTACACCGAATTCTTTTTATACCACGAAACGGAAGCCGCACAGTTACCAAGGCGGGGAAGGACAGAAGTAGGTATACCTGCTTTTCGTCCGCACCACGAAACAAAATATGCACACCATTCGCCTGTAGAATATCCGAAGGACTCGCCGTATTTGGTATAACCTGCAATCTGCGATTTTTCAGCAAGGGGTACACCCGTTGACGGATTAAGCTCAGCGTAACCTATCTGCGTTCTTGCAACGGCAATAAGGTCAGCAATGTTTCTTCCCGTATTGCGGTGGGTGTTCGGATAATTATCAGGATAAGCCGCAAGGGCAACAACCGACATACCGGCAAGCATAACCGCTACCAGCATCAGCGAAAAAATTCTTTTTAATTTTACTGCCATACGACCCACCTGCCTTTCTGTGAATATATCTTAAAAGAAAATTGATGTTACTGCTCCGAATACCGCACCGAAAAAGAGAAGTCCCGCAAGTACAAAAGCAACTATTCTTACTGTTTTACTGCTCATTTTCCTTCTTACCTTTCCTGTTCTTACTGAATGCGGTTACAAACATACTGAGAAGACAGCCTGCCGAACCGACGATGAGGTCAACCATTGTGTCAATAAGACCTGCTTCCGTATCAAAAGCTGTTCGCTGAAGATTAAGTCCGTAAAGCCTGTCCATTGTGTATTCGTAAAATTCCCAACCGACAAGCAAAGCCACACCGAAGCCGAAAGCAAACATTGCCGCAAGTGCAGGGCTGAGTGTTTTATCCTTCGGTCGTTTAGCCTGGAGAATGACTGCAAGCTCGTAGCTTCCTGCCGTTGCGATATAGCCTGACATAAAATGTTCGGGAATGTCGATAATATCAAGCGTTGTGAATTTGTTTATCGTCGTGCCGACAACAATCGCAAAGCAAAGAAGCAGATTGAGCATCGTCTGCAGACGGTAGGGCACCTGAGTTATGAATGTTTTACCGCCGAGCCACTGGAAAAGATCCCAGAGGTGGGTAAAAATTATACCGAAAACGGCTTCAAGAAACTCTGTCGTGTAGCCTGAAAAGAGCATCACGATACCCCAGATAAGTATAAGCCCTCTGCAGACCCACCACGTAACCTGATGAAGCTTCGGCAGGGACGGAATTTTATTGAACGTTTTTTTCATCGCAAACTTCCTCATAATACATATATAATAAATATACATTATAAACGAGTTAAAATCAAGAGTGACTGCGAATGTTTTGCTTCTACATTACGACAATTTACAAACCGTTCAAAATTTTGGCAATATATTCTTTTTATTGTGTACATTCAGAATGTTTTGTGATATGCTGAAAGCGAAAAGAAATTCGGGGTGGATTATGAAAAAAGATAAAGTTCTTAATATAATAAAAATTCTTCTTGCCGTAACACTGATAACTGTTGCTGCCGTGAATTACAAAACGCTTTCAACTCTCGACATCCGCGAGCTGATTTCCTCGGCAACAAGCATTTACATAGCGGCAGGAATTATTCTCGGTGTTTATTTTGTGAAGGCAATTCTCCTTGTCCTTCCCGCTTCGCTGATTTATATTTCCGTCGGTCTTGCACTTGATTGGAAAACAGCACTTCTGATAAATATGCTCGGCATCGTTATTGAAGTCACGGCAACATACTTCCTCGGCAAATTTCTCGGCAAGGATGCAGTTGAAAAAAGGCTCAACGGCACAAAGGGCGGCGACAAGCTCCTTGCGATGAAGGATAAAAACAAAAACATTGCAACGTTTATCATCCGCCTTGCTCCCGTTTTCCCGATTGACTTTTCGTCGCTTTTTATGGGTGCATTCGATTTTAAGTTTCTTCCGTATTTCATTTTTTCCGTGCTCGGACTTGCACCGAGAGTTATCGGATTCACAATCCTCGGCGACGGACTTTACGACGTTCTTAAAATAATTCCGCCGAAGTATATCGCAATCCTCATCGCTGTTGCCGTTCCGATTGCCGTTGCAGTGGTAATTTACAAAAAGAAAAGAACAAAACAAGAAGAGTAATTAAAATCTGCACAGTTTTTAAAATGGTGTCCAAACCCGATAACAAAGCGGATAGAAAACATATTTTTTAAAATATAAAGATGTTCCTTTGGAAAATAACAGTTTTTTCAATGTTCTCGGGTTTGTTCATAACATTTATGGGAAATAATATCTTGTTACTTTTTACATTTGACTAAATATATCATTTTATGGTATTATAAACTGATGTGTTGTGCAAATAAAAATTAAAGGATGAGAAAAGTTGAGAAAAACTGTTATCGAACCTAACGGAAGGAATTTCCAGTATTGGAAAGATATCTGGCACTACAGAGAGCTTGCTTTCAATTTTGCAAAGCGAGATGTTACCGTGCGCTATAAGCAGACACGAATCGGTCTCGGTTGGGCCGTTATTTCTCCGATTATCAATGTTTTTGTTATGACTTTCATCTTCGGAAACCTTGCGGGACTTGAATCCGACGGTTCTGCTCCTTATTACATAATGGTTTATGCAGGTACCATTCCGTGGGGACTTTTTTCAAAAGGACTTACATCTGCTGCAAACACATTTATTACCAATGCAGCAATTATGAAAAAGGTTTATTTTCCCCGAATAATTTCACCGATAGGTTCTGCTGTTGCCCACATTATTGATAGCCTTGTTTCAATGAGTGTTCTTATTGTGATGATGTTTATTCAGGGTTATTATCCGTCAGTAAAATTTCTTCTTTTTCCCGTTTTTTTCCTTATCTGCCTTGTTTTAGGAACAGCGCTCGGTCTTTTTCTCTCTTCATTCAATGTTAAATGGCGTGACCTTGCACAGATTATTCCTTTTGCTCTCTCAATCGGTCAGTATCTCACTCCTGTGGCATATTCTATCGATTCAATCCCCGAAAAATTAAGACTTCTTTATTCTCTCAACCCCGCAACAGGTGTTATCAATGCGTTCAAATGGTGTATCATCAAGGATATGTCCTTTGACTGGACATCTTTCCTCATCGCACTCGCATGGACAGTTTTGCTTATTCCTCTCGGCTTACATCTTTTCAGAAAAACTGAACGTACATTCGTTGACATCGTCTGATCGGAGGAGTTTTTATGAACGAAAAAACTGTGGTTTTAAAGATAGAAAACGTCAAAAAGCGTTATAAAATCAAGCACCTCGGTAAAAACGCTGAAGGAAAAGCTGCAAAAATCAAAGCAGCCGTAAAATCTTTTATAAATCCGAATGCAAACAAAGAGGATTTTTGGGCACTCAAAGGCGTTACTTTTAACGTTGAACAAGGCGAAAAAATCGGCATCATCGGTAAAAACGGTGCCGGTAAATCAACTCTTCTCAAAATTATTTCAAGAATTACCGAGCCTACGGACGGCAGAATTGAAATGCTCGGTAAAATTTCATCAATGCTTGAAGTCGGTACAGGCTTCAATACTGAACTTACCGGTCGCGAAAATGTTTACCTCAACGGTGCAATTCTCGGCATGACAAAAGCGGAAATTGACGAAAAATTTGACGAAATCCTCGAATTTTCTGAGGTTGGTAAATTCATCGACACACCGGTTAAGCGTTATTCAAGCGGTATGTTTGTTCGTCTTGCTTTCGCTGTT
>JAZRNR010000143.1:0-19763 GCA_045648305.1 Acutalibacteraceae bacterium | reverse complement strand
AAAGCAGTTTTGAAAGAGGAGATTTTTGACTCGGCAAGGCAAAAATCTGCAGATATACTGACGTATTTCAAGGATTTTTAACGAAGTCGAGGCGAAAATATACCTTTCAAAACCTTATGGCTTGTTGGCAATTAAAGTATTCTTTGTTACATAAGTAGACATTACCATACAAACGGACAAAAAATCAAGTATAAAATGCACGGTTATATTTTCAGAAAAATCGTTCCGATTGAAAAGATAACTTTCGTTTATTTTCTGCAATTGATAAAACACGATACTTTCCAAATGAAAAGTACTTATTTCCAAAGTTTTTTGTCATTTAATTCAAAATGTTCTGCAAAAAAAGAAAAAAATTCATTGAAAATTTGTCCTGACTATGATACTATTGAATGGGTATTTCTATTTATTAGTATATAAGGACGTTGATTTTGTGACTGACAAGGAATTAAAAAGGTTAAGCCGACTTGAATTGCTGGAGCTTCTTCTTACAGAGACCCGTGAAAACGAAAGACTCAGAGAAGAACTTGAAAAAGCAAAACAGGAAAACAGCATAGAAAAAAGTGCAGTGCTTCTTAATGAAACCGCAAAGCAATTGGAAACAGCATTACAAAGTGTTAAGGTGATGACTGAAGGCTCTGCTCAAAAACCGAAAAAGAATTTTGTCGCTCTGAAGAAACCGAATGGTAAAAAGCCGGCAATTCTTAATCTTTTTTCAAAAGTTCAGAAAGTGACCAAACGTTCAAAGAAAAATAAACCTAAATCAAAAACAAAATGATTTGAATTCTTCTACTTTCTTTACGGAGGAAATTTTAGTAAATGGCATTCAAAAGAAAGAAAAAAGAACTTCAATTTCCCACGTCGATGCAAATCGAAAAAGCGATTGCTAAAGAGCAATACAGCCGTAAGTACAAGAAGGTGCTGAAAAGTACTCTTTCTTCGCTTATTGTTGTGGCTGCTATCGCCGTGCTTATTGCAACGCTTGCTTTGCCTGTTCTTCAGATTCAGGGAAGCAGTATGGAACCGACGCTTAATGACGAAGAAATTGTTGTTCTTATAAAAACACCAAACCTGAAAAGGGGACAGCTTTGTTGCTTCTCTTATCAAAACAAACTTCTTATAAAACGAATAATCGGTATACCGGGAGATACAATTCTCATTAACGAAAAAGGTTTTGTTTATGTTAATGATGAATTGCTGGACGAACCGTACATTCTTGACCGTGCTCTCGGTGAATGTGATATCGATTTTCCGTTTCATGTAACCGAAAATCACTACTTCATTCTCGGTGACCACCGTTCTACATCAATCGACAGCCGAAGCTCAGTTGTAGGACTTGTAAGCTCCGAACAGATTGTCGGCAGGATATTCTTCAGAATCTGGCCTTTTGAGAAGATGGGCGACATAGATTATGAAGAATATCAGGAAAATATCGAAAATCCTGATGAACAGAAAACCCGGGAGTAAATTGCTGAAAAAATAACAGAAAGGGGGAAAGCAATTATGTCAGGTGTGAATCATGAATATCTCAAAGACCATAAGTTGTTCAGAGTGCGCAACAAAAGAATAGTTGCTTTGTTCCCTGTTATTGCTGTTATTGTTGCAATTGCAGTTTTCTGGTGTCTTAAGCTTGTCGGTATTACGATTACGAGTGACGCATTGTGCGAGCTTGAGGAGCATACTCATATCAGCAGCTGTTATTCGGGTGACGAGCTTGTCTGCCTTAAGCCTGAGCATACTCATACTGCAGAATGCTTCCCTGACAAGACAGTTGACATGGAAACAACAGCAGACTGGCTGAAAACCTTAGAACATATAACAATCACAAACAATCTTTCAGAAAATCTTGTTGCTGTTGCAACGTCGCAGGTCGGATACAGCGAAAGCGACCGCAACTATGAATACAATGCATTCGCTGAAAAGAATAATTACACCCGTTACGGTGAATGGTACGGAAGTCCTTACGGCGAATGGAACACGATGTTTGTTTCTTTCTGTATCGGTCATGCGAATATCAACGGTGCAGAAAGCTTGTCGAGTGCATCTGCCGAGTCGTTGAGACTTGCGTGGGAGAACCGATTGGCTTATGCCTCTGCCGAAAGCTATGACGGACAGAGAGGTGACGTCGTCTTCTTCGATACGGATGCGGACGGCAGGGCTGACCGCACGGGCATTGTTTCTTACAAATCGGCAACGCTCTTCGGATTTATAGAGGGTGATGTTGACGGCAAGGTTGAAAGCGTTGTCACGAAGAAGGCCGAAAATGTTTTAGGCTACGGCAAAACGAGTGTGCTTTCTGCGGCGAAAAACATCACAAACGCTGAAAAAAATCAAAACGAAACGGGTACAATCCGCCCCGTGCTTGAGGGTAAGCTTGTGCATTATATCCCGAACGAGGCAACCCGTACTACATATAATCTCAAGCGTTCTGCTGTACAGAGCATATATGACAGTGAACCACTGGTAATGATGGTGGCATCAAACAGTAACATCACCTACACATCTGACCTTACAGGTGAGCTTGCAAACGCTGTGTTCAAGGATACGGCAGGTAACCCTATCGAGAACAACGGTACAGTTTATATCGGACAGTCATACATCGTTTCTCTCGAATTCAGCGAAATTAACACGGGTAATAAGTGGATTCAGTTTGAGCATAATGCGAACGGCGTGCTGACTTATCAGATTCCGTCAAATCTTCACTGTGACAGGTTCGACAGCTGGCATAAAATTTCTGCAAAGACAGAAAACGGTATGATTGAGGACGTCGGTGAATATTTTGTTGACGAAAACGGACTTTTGCAGGTTAGGTTCTACGATGATGCAAGCGGAGTGAACTTCGTTGATAAATATTCTAACGTTGACTTCGTAATTGATTTCAGTGCAACGGTTGCGGAAACGCAGTCGGGAAACAAGACAGAGGTTGATTTTAACGACGATATTCACATTAACCTCAATGTTGACGGTAATGCGGGTGTGTCGATTGAAAAGACACACGGCGAATATAACGACGAGGATGCTACGGTTGATTTCACCATTAAGGTTGAGGCAACCCATGGTCTTGTTAAGGATCTTGTTATTCAGGACGATATCTGGAAAGACCACCATGCATTAAGAGACACGATAGTGGTAACCGATCTTGACGGTAATCCGATCGTTCCTCAGCCTACAATAAGTGATCACCCTGACCAATGGGCGCCCGGAGGCTTTGCCGTTTCGGGATTCCCCGATTTTTCAGTCGGTGAAGGCTTCCTTATTAAATATAAATCACAATTCAACGATGATATTCTCACCCAGGATTCCGGTGGTATGTGGAACCAGGCGAACGCTACGGGTAAAAACTCTTTAGGCGGAGAAATCGAGCCGAAATGGGATGACGATTGGATTTCGGTTGAGTTCAACAAAATCGCCAAGGACGGTAAAATGGCTGTTATCGAGGATGCAAACGGCAACAAAATCCCCGTTATCGAATGGGGCGTAGGTATCAGAAAGACTGCAGAAGACCTTCAGGGCACGGTCGTTATCGATACACTTGGCGAGGGTCTTGCGTATTATACGGATCAGCCGATTATTATCAAACGTTATGATGCAAACGGCAACAAGCTTCCCGATTCATACCTCAGTTGGAATGATGTCACAATCACAACCACCAACGGTAAAACCTCGATGCAGTTCCCGCTACCTTCGGGATATGCGTTTGATCTTATTTATTACACGACCTTCCCGCCTCTTGATGAAGGCGAGACGGCAACTCACACAAACCGGGTTGAAGCGGTAATCAATACGAAGCCCGAGGGTACATACGGTACGGCAGATGTTATCGGCTTTGTTCCCGAACTTAAAAAGAGCGCAAGCGGTGACGACGGCGAATATGTCAACTTTACACTTGAGGCTGATGTTTCCAAGGCAATCAAGGATTGGGGTTACTTCTACCTGACTGACCTTGCGGCATTCTGGAGCTACAACAACGAAGTCGGATATCTCTACGTGGAGAACTTCCCCGAAGACCTCGTGATAACCGCAACAACAAAAAGCGGACAGGTAATAACCTTTACGCCTTATATTGAAGGTCAACCTGCGGAGAACACGTATATGCTCGTTGCTCCCGGAATCGGAGATCTGCATCACACGTTCAATATACTGTTCAACACAGCGGACCAGACGTATGAATCGTCAAAATGGTTACTGGACGAGGATGCAACTCTTAAGATAACCTACAAGCTTCCGTTCGATGCAAAAACCGGAACCAACTGGACAGGGGAGCTGAACGGAGAGAAGACGGTAGAGGATGTGCTTTTTGAGGGCTACTCTTTAGCAAACGAAGCTTACCTCAATTTTACGCAGGCAATCACAGCGGTTTCCAGTGTAAACTATAAGTATTCTCCGATGATAACCAAGAAGGCGCAGGTCAATGAGGACGGCACTATTGATTACACGGTTGTGTTCAATAACACAGTTCCCGGCTCGGGTGGTAACACGGGATACCTGAACAGCGGCACATGGAACGTTGTGTTCAACGACACCTTTGACGAAAAGCTTGAATATGTCAAGGATTCGCTTACGCTGACTGCGTATGACCCATGGAACGATAACCGATGGTATGCGAAATATAAATATTACGGTACGGCGGACGGTAACACTCTTGAAATTCCTGCAAATGAGCTGATTTATTATGATTTCAACGATGAAGTAGGCTGGACGGATATTAAAAAAACCAAGAACTTTGAAGAGTATTACAAAATGGTCAGTGCAGGCGGTAGGCACATTTACACCTATCAGCTTAAGCTTAAGGATGAATACATCAACACGACCGATTATTCTAAGCTACAGCTTGATAATGTGGCTGAGCTGACGTGGAATGCGGACAAAACCTCAGGTCCTGCGGATGAAATGGTCGAATTTGAAACGGGACTCCTCGACAAGCATGTTGTGCAGGATAAATCAACGCTCGACTTCGGCGTTCATATCAACCGCGGAGCACTGGATATTCTCGAGGGCTCGGAAACGCTGACGGTTGAAGATACGATGACGGAAAATCTTTCCGTATACTGGGATTCAATCAAGCTTCAGTATTATGACAAGCAGAGCCACGTCTGGGTTGATTTCGACTCGGCGCAGAGCAGATATACCTATGATATTACCTACGACCCTGCTAACAACAAGCTGACGTTCGTAGTCCCCGATGAGCTTCATATTATCATCGACTATCAAACGCTTATAACGGAAAGCGGCTACGTTTCGGTTAACAACTCAATCGTTGTTGATGGTAAGGCGGAGGTTACAGATATGGTCGATGCGGTGTTCAAGGTAGAAGAGCACAGCGGCGACGCCTCGGGTTCAAACCACGAGATTATGCTCCTCAAGCAGGACGGACTGACAAACGCCCGACTGCCGGATGCGAAATTTGCACTTTACGGCCAGATGGGTGATTCAAGTGCAGTACCGCCGAACGGTGTTCCGAGGACGATAGTCACCGAAGACGGCATAACACTCACCTATATCGGTTCTTACACAACAGGCGCAGACGGCTCAGTCAACGTTGAATCGCAGTACCTTACCCCCGGTGGACCGTACGCGTTCGTTGAGCTTGTCGCACCTGAAGGGTATGAGCTTTTGGATAAGCCCGTATATTTCTATTTCTACGATACGGATACGGACGGCTTTATCCAAAGCGTTACCACCCTTATCGCAATTGAAAACTTCTCGGGAAGCTTCCTGATTCCCGAAACGGGTGGCACGGTATTTTTCTTGGCAACAATCGGTTTTGCCATAACGGCAGTTCCGGTTTTGTATAGTTTGATTCGTCGTAAACGGGAAAGGAGGTTTAAAAACCTCCTTGGCTAGGGAAACAGTACAAATCCGAACCCGTCTGAAAGTCGTTCTTGAATCGGCTTTTTGGACGTATCGGGTTTGAAAAGAAAAAGGTTTACTGTACCCTAAGCCACTGAAATTTCTGAAAACTTTGTTTCAGGGGGACAATTTTATCAGAAATTAATTAGGTTGTTAATCTTGGCAAAACACAATAAATCCTTTCGGGTTGTTTGTGTTTTGCCGAAGGGGCGGCGAAAATCCGGCTGAAAACGGGCTCGGATTTTAACTGTTTCCCTATGCTGACCCGAATATGATGAAAAAAACAAAATTGCAAATTAAATTATAGAAAGGAAGTAAGATTATGAAGAAATTATTTGCAGTTTTAGTAGCATTCGCACTCGTTCTCACTATGGGAACAACATTCGCATTTGCAGCAGATGCCGGCAAAATCACAATTACAAACGCGATTTCCGGTGCTGACTACAAGATCTACAAGATGCTCGACTTCACACCGTCAAATGACGCTGGTGATAAGGGTATCTACACAATCGAAGCTGGTTGGGAAGATTTCTTCGCAGCAGCTCCTGCAACTGATTACTTTGATGTCGTTACTAACGATGGACAGACAACAGTTGTACTTAAAGAGGACGTTACTGAAGTTGATCAGGCTCTTGCAAAGGCAGCTCTCAACTATGCAGTAGATAAGAACATCGCTGCAACAGCAACAGCAACAGCTGACAGCGCAACAGTTGAGTTTAATGGTCTTGACCTTGGTTATTATGCAATCGACACAACTGTTGGTACAATGGGTGCTCTTACAAGAGCAAGCAACGAGCTTACAGCAGTTGAAAAGAACGAAATGCCTGACATCGACAAGTATGTTCAGGAAGACAGCGAAATGAATAACGCTGATGAAGGCTGGGGCAAGGTAAACGATGCTGACATCGACCAGGTTGTTAACTACAAGTCAACAATCAAAGTTGGTCTCGGTGCTGTTAACTACATCATGCACGATACAATGGAAGCAGGCCTTACATTTGATCCTGATTCTGTACGTGTAGAAGACAAGAATGGTGTTGTTGATCCTTCTGACTACACAGTAGTTGCTTCTCCTGCTGATGGTCACACATTTGACATCGTGTTCGAAGACAGCTATATCGAAACTCTTGAGCAGGACGACACAATCACAGTTTACTACTCAGCTACTCTTAACGAGGATGCAACAATCGGCGAAGAAGACGGTAACGACAACGAAGTTTACCTTTCAGTAGGCGAAAAGAGCGAGTGGGAAACACAGAAGCACAAGACATCTACATACACATGGGAAATGGATGTTTTGAAGTACACAATGGACGGCGACGACCAGATAACTCTTGCAGGTGCTGTATTCCAGCTCCTCGACAAGGACGGTACTCCTATCAAGTTCTCAGATGTAACAGTTGAGGGTGGTGTTCCTACTTATAAGGTAGATGCTGAAGGCACAATCACAGACATCACAACTGATGTAAGCGGTAAGTTTATCATCGTTGGCCTTGACGAAGGCACATACGCTCTTCACGAAGTTTCAGCTCCCGAAGGCTATAACAAGCTTGCTGAGGATGTTGAAGTAATTATCACAAGCACATACGATGACGCTGCACTTACAGCTGAGTATGAAATCAACGGTGAAGAACCCGCAACAATCGAAGTAGAAAACAAGACCGGTGGTCTCTTCCCTGAAACAGGCGGCATCGGTACAACAATCTTCTACATCGTTGGCGGTCTCCTTATGCTTGCAGCATTCGTAATTCTTGTTTCAAAGAAGAGAATGGCTACATTTGCTTGAAAGGATAAAGAATCTGACGATTCCGAGGAATCAGAAGATTCTGACAACTCCGAAGAATCATAAGATTCCCGCGGCAAATTCTGCACAGTAAAAACTAAAAATCCTCTGCCGGCCCCCTGCCGGCAGAGGTAATCCTGAGACACAGTTAAAGTTTTGACCGCTGTTACCGAATGTCGGTTGTGGCGTTGAAAATTTTAAAAGAATCAAGAGATAGATTATGAAAGAAAACACAAAGAAAAAAGTGAAAAAGACCAAGAATAAGAAAAAGAAAAGCGGTCTGAGCTCGACTATAGCTCTGGTTGCTATCTTTTTTGTTGGTTTGTGTGTCTTGCTTTATCCGACGATAAGTGATTTCTGGAACGAGAAAAGGCAGTCGAAGGCTGTTATGAACTACGACAGTTTAATCGAAAACCTTACCCCCGAAGACTTTCAGGCGTATTTTGATAAGGCTGATGACTATAACCGAAAGCTCAGAAAAATTTCGTTTCCTTTTGTCGGATACAGCGAGCTTGATGACCAGTATTATTCAACTCTCGACGTCAATGGTGACGGAATGATGGGGTACATCACGATTGAAAAAATCAAGATTCAGCTCCCTATTTACCACGGAACCAGTGACAAGGTTCTCAACTCTGCGGTTGGTCATATGGAAGGCTCAAGTCTTCCTGTCGGTGGTGTAAATACCCACAGTGTACTTTCTGCACACCGTGGTCTGCCGTCTGCAAAGCTGTTTACCAACCTCGATAAGGTTGAGGTCGGTGATATTTTTACAATAACTATCCTTGACCGTACAATTACATATCAGGTTGACCAGGTTCTTATTGTTCTGCCGAACCAGATTAATGACCTTTATGTTGAAAAAGGGCAGGATTACTGTACTCTTGTAACCTGTACGCCTTACGGAATCAATACTCACCGCATGCTCGTGCGAGGAACAAGAATTGAAAACATTGAGGAAGAAAAGAAAATCAATGTTATCACCGAGGCATATCAGATTGATCCGTTTATCGTTACGCCTGCCGTTGCAGCTCCGATACTCGGTGCTCTCCTCATTTTCCTTATGATCAAATCTTCTAAGGAAAAGAAAATTAACGAGGCAAAGCAGAGAGAAAAGGTTAAAAACAACGGTCAGGAACTTCCGGAAGAACCGAAGAAAAAAGAAAAGAAATTAAAGAAAACAAAAAAAGATAAAAAGAATGAAAAATAATTTCAAAAGAAAGGTGGCTAAAGGAATGAAAATCAAAAAACTTGTATCGCTTGTTGCAATACTTTTGTCTTTCACTATTGTTGTGTTTACTCTGTCTCCGAAAGCTGCCACTTTCCTTGACAAAAACGGAAGTATAACTATCCGTATGACGGATTCACAAACGGATACACCGCTGAAAAACGTAGCATTCCGCCTTTATTTTGTTGCACGTGCATACGAAAGCGGAAACGGAATCCGATACGAGCTGATTCCGCCGTATGACGAAAGTAAAATCGGAATTGACGATCTGCAGGACGCATCATTGCCTATTCATCTTGCATATTTCGCAGAATCCCGTTCTTTGCCATATACAGAGAAACTCACGGATAATAACGGAGTTCTTGTTTTTGAAGATCTTACACCGGGATTGTATCTCATCGTTCCTGCTCAGGAGATAGAGGGTTATTATATGCCGACACCGTTCGTTATAAGCGTTCCCGAATATGACTATGTAAATAAAAGGTGGGTGTTCGATGTTGATGCTTCTCCCAAAATTATCGGTGGTACATCTGACGGGGATAAGGATACTTATATAAGTGTTGTTAAAAAGTGGAAAACAGATGAAGACCTTCCCGAAAAAATTACAGTTGTCCTTCTTCGCGATTTTAAAGAATTTGAAAAAGTCGAGTTGAATGAAGATAATAATTGGTATTATCGCTGGGACGGCCTTTCAAAGGATTTCATCTGGAGCGTTGTTGAATCGCAGGTCCCCGACGGATATGAGGTTTATTACGAAACATCATCCAATACAGTAACAATAATCAACGAAGACGATGACGTTGATGAGCCTTCAACGGAACCCAGTACAGAACCGAGCACAGGCGAATTGACAACAAAGCCGACGGAAACAACTGAAACAACAGAAACAACTGATCCGGGTGATGACCTTATTCATACAGGTCAGCTGAATTGGCCTGTTCCGGTTTTTGCGATTTCAGGCCTTCTGCTTTTCAGCATCGGTTGGGCGATACTCAACCTCGGCAAAAAAGAAAGTGAATAAATAAAAAGGAGAGCAATCAATGAAAAGAAAAATCGGTATTACGCTGATAGCATTAGGTTTGGCGCTGATTTTTTCTGCGGCGGCTCTCCTTTTGTATAATAATTATGAAAATAAGAAGGCACAAGAACAGTCCGATGCGTTAATGATGTCTATCACGGATGCAATCGGACAGAATATGTCTGACGAAACGGATCCGTTCGATACAGAAATGAAGGTTGTAGAAATCGATGGATACGGTTATATCGGTTATCTTTCAATCCCTGACCTTAACCGCAATCTTCCCGTTATGTCAGATTGGGATTACGGCAGACTTAAAATCGCTCCGTGCCGATATTACGGCTCAACAAAAACAGATAATCTCGTTGTTGCTGCTCATAATTACAGAAGCCATTTCGGCTACCTCGGACGCCTCAGACCGGGTAACACGGTAACCTTTACCGATATGGAAGGCGAAAAAAAGACCTACACCGTTACGGCAATCGAGAACCTGAAACCGTCAGATTCCGACAAAGTCAAGGACACAGGCGACGACCTCATCCTCTACACCTGCACATACCGAGGTGTAGCAAGAATAGTTGTAAGATGTTCTGAAGGATAAAATTTGCATATTGTAAAATTTACCGCAATGAAAACACCGCAGTTGATACATTTCGTACCGACTGCGGTGTTGTTGTTTTAATGAATTATTTTTCGAAAGTAGCCATAGCATCTTTTATTGCATAAAATGCAGGCTTGGGATTTCCGTTGATGTCTGTTATTCCCCAGGCAGTTTCATATGGACAGTCCGACTGTCCGCAGTACCAGCAAGAAGGCGAATCCTTCCAGCAAAAAACGAAAAATCCTGCAAGACAGTTTATCTTTTTCAAAGCCGGCAAAAGTTCTCTGTAAAACTCAGCCTGACCCTCAGGAGTATGGGCTATACCTGTGAGTGTTTCATCGAGATAGCAGTAGAAGTGCTTATCCATAGCCTCGAAAACAGCATCTCCCCACGTTGCAGGGTCGGGGTATTCCTCATAGACGTGCGATTTCAGCGCATCCGGCAGCTTTGCGACAAAATTCTCAATGTCCGCACGTGCTGCATCTTCGGAATCATAGCCGTAACGTGCAAGGATTTCGGCACGCTCCGCATCACTTTTCGGTTCGCCGGCGCTGACAAAACCGAATTCTGCCACAATGATAGGTTTTTTAGTTATACGGTTTACCTTGCGGACTGCGGAAACATAGTCGTGCAGCTCGCCACCGTACCACGTACCGTAGTAAAGGTCAACGCCGACATAATCCATATACTGCAGATAAGGTTTCATAAGGTAGTGCAGTTCTTCCATTACACCTGCGGAGTTATAACCGATTATAAGATCACCCTTGACTTCGCTGAGAGCCTCTGCCTGAATGCCGATGAACTTTGCAGCTTGCTCCATTGTCAGCGGATATGTGAAGTTGGAAACACCCATCTCGTTTGTTATCTGTATTCCGCTTATAATATCGCGCAGGTCATTGCAGAGGAATACGGCAATTTCTTTAGTACGATCTGCATTTTCGTCAGCGGATGGGTCAAAACCGCCAATATCAAAATATGATCTCGGGTAAGGCGTGATTGCCAGAACCTTAATTCCCTGATCAGCGTAACCTTTTGCTCTTTCTTTGAACTGAGTATAAGCGGTGCTGATGCTGCCGTCTGCATTATACGGGTACGGAATGTCAAAACGTACCCAGCCAAGACCAAGCTCATCGATACGCTCATAGTTTTCATCAGGATGGCAGACTCCGTAGATGTATCCGCCAATATTTTCCTGAAGCAATTGAGCGTCTTTGTTTGTACCGTTAAAGAATCCCGTTATTGATGTGAACAGCAAAGAAAAGATAATCAACACGGACTCAAACCAACGAACTATATTCATACGAAAACCTGCTTTCTTATTGTTTGAGTTTATAGTAGCACATACCGCCGAAAAGAGCAAGACTGAATGATATTGTATGAAAGAAATCGGACACCTGTTGTTAATTACAATATATGAATATATCGTGAAAACAGATCCATACTTTTCAAAACAAAAACAGAAATAACTTAAAGTCCTGTCCGTTTCAGCCGAACGTAGACGACACACAACAACTAAAAACTGTAAGAAAATAAGTGTTAGTTTTTGGTACAGTTTATGGTTGAATTATATTTTTAGAAGTAGTACAATTAAACTGTAAAAAATGGAAACGTGTATATTTTTACGAATAAGATTCCGATATATATAACTTGTACTTTAAGGAGAAATTGTAAATGAAAACTTTTAAAAGATTTTTTGCCTCGCTAATGGTTGCGGTTATGGTACTTACCGCCGCACCGTTAAGCGGATTTGTAGGAATGGAGCTGAACCTTGATTGGCTCAGTTTTGATTGGCTTGATTTCAACACAAAAGCAAGTGCAGCTACATACAACGGCACCTGCGGTGAGAACCTTACATGGACACTTGATACAAGTACAGGTGAACTCATCATCAGCGGTGAGGGTGAGATGACGGATTATTCGTCATACTCATCCGTACCTTGGTACAGCTACCGTTCATCAATCGAAAAGGTAACAATCGGTAACGGTGTCACGAGCATCGGAAATTATGCGTTCTATTATTGTACAAACCTTACAAGCATCACAATTCCCTACAGCGTGACAAGCATCGGTGATGATGCGTTCAGCTATTGCACAAGCCTGACAAGCATCACAATCGGTAACGGTGTGACAAGCATCGGCTCTTATGTGTTCGAAGGTTGCACAAGCCTTACAAGCATCACAATCCCCGAGAGTGTGACAAGCATCGGCAATGGTGCGTTCTATATTTGCTCGAGCCTTACAAGCATCACAATCCCTGATAGTGTGACAAGCATAGGTGCCAATGCGTTCGGTGATTGCACAGGACTTACAAGCTTCACAATCCCCGACAGCGTTACGAGCATCAGCTATTGTGCGTTCAGCTATTGCACAAGCCTTACAAGCATCACAATTCCCGAGAGTGTGACAAGCATCGACGATGGTGCGTTCTACGAATGCACAAGCCTTACAAGCATCGCAATTCCCGACAGCGTGACAAGCATCGGCTCTTCTGCGTTCAGCGGTTGCAAAAGCCTTACAAATATCACAATTCCAGACAGTGTCACGAGCATCGGCAATTATGCATTTCAGAACTGTAGTGGACTTGCAGATGTGAGCATAGGTAACGGTGTGACAAGCATCGGCTATTCTGCGTTCGAAGATTGTATGAGCCTTATAGATGTTTATTACACTGGAACTCAGGAGCAGTGGAATGCAATTACAGTCGGTTCAGGTAACGATTCCTTAACTTCAGCGACCATTCATTTTATTCAGACAGGCAAGTGCGGTGACAACCTTACGTGGTCGCTTGACACAACTACAGGTGAACTTGTCATTAGCGGTACGGGTGAAATGATAGACTATTATTATGAAGTTGTTCCTTGGAACGATTATATTTCATCAATAAAAGCTGTCATAATCTATGATGGAGTTGCCAATATCGGGAAGTGTGCGTTCTCAGGTTGCGCAAATCTTACAAGCGTAACAATCCCCGACAGTGTTACAAGCATTGGCTCTTATGCATTTGATGACTGTAAAAATCTTGCTGATATCACAATTCCAAATGGTGTAACAGATATCAATCATCGAGCGTTCGGCGGTTGTTCCAGCCTTATAAGTGTAACGATCGGTAATGGTGTCACCAGCATCGGCAGTCAAGCGTTCTCATGGTGTTCAAGTCTTACAAATATCATAATTCCTGATAGTGTGACGGGTATTGGTTATCAAGCTTTCAGCAGTTGCACAAATCTAACAAGTATTACCATCGGTAACGGAGTCAAAAGCATCGGCGATAATGCGTTCGAGAATTGTAGTAGTATTGAAAAAGTATATTATACAGGAACTAAAGTTGAGTGGGATTCGATTGTTCTTGGTTACTGGCATGGACTTCCTTTGTACAAAGTTATTTTAGAATGCAATTCCGAAAGACCGTACTATAATAGCGGAAAGTGCGGTGATGATATAGATTGGATTTTATATGCTGACGGTGAATTAGTTATCAGTGGAACGGGTGAGATGTATAATTATGATTATTATTCGGATGGTGATTATACACCGTGGCGCGATTACCATGAGTTAATTGAAAATGTGACAATCAGCAATGGTGTGGCAAATATCGGCGCGTGCACGTTCGAGTATTGCAGTAGCCTTACAAACATTACGATTCCCGATAGCGTTACAAGCATCGGTGACTATGCTTTCCGATATTGCGACAGTCTTACAAGCATAACAATCCCTGACAGTGTCACAAGCGTCGGTTATTATGCATTCGATGGTTGTGTGAACCTTACAGATGTGTATTACACGGGAGAGATAGCTGGATGGTGTGGAATTAATTATCGGGGAGATTATTCTAATCCGATGTGCTATAGTGATAATTTATATATTCAAGGTGCGTTGCTGACGGGTGAATTTGTTATTCCGGATGGCGTAGAGAAAATAGGAAATTACGCTTTTTTAAATTGTACAGAAATTACAAGTGTAATAATTCCTGATAGTGTCTCGTATATTGGTTATTCCACCTTTGAAGGATGCACAGGTATTACTGAAGTTACGATGCCTATATCTGCTGAGATTAGATATGATAGTTTTTCTTTTTATGGATGTAACAGCATCAAAAAGGTTATTTTAACTAAAGGAAACGGAACTGTAGTTGATTATGATAGCGGCACTGGTTATGCACCATGGAATAATTCAAGTTGCTCGGAGGTAATTATTGAAGAAGGTGTTATTGGTATAGGCGATAATATGTTCGAATACTGCACGCACATTACAAGTATCACAATTTCGAACAGTGTGACAAGCATCGGTAATTATGCGTTCAGCTATTGCACAAGCCTTACAAGCATCACAATCCCTGACAATGTCACAAGTATTAGTGATGGGGCTTTTTATAATTGCACTAGTCTTGCAAATATAGAAAATTCTGATAGAGTCACAAGGATTGGTTCTTATTCGTTCAGTGGTTGTACAAGTCTGACAAGTATCGCAATTCCTGGTAGTGTGGAAAGTATAGGAAAAAATGCCTTTAGCAATTGCAAAAATCTTGAAGAGGTTATCTTTAACGGTGATAGTATAATTGAATTTGGTGAAGAGGTTTTCTATAGTAGCCCAAAAGCAATGATTTGCTGTGAAGAAAATTCGTGGTTGCATTTCTACGCTTCTTCAAACGGAATGAGGTTCTGTCTTCTTGACGATTCGAAAATTCCCACTTTTGAAATCAAAAACAATGTTCTTGTTTCATACAGAGGTGCATCAGAAAATGTTTCTGTATCTATTGTAAATCAGATCGGTTACGGTGCTTTCGAAGGCAACTCAACAGTCGAACATATTGAAATCGCAAAGAGCGTCAATGTTATTTATAACAATGCTTTCAAAAATTGTTCTGCACTTAAATCTGTTTACATTCCGCAGAGTGTAACCTCAATCGGTGCAACTGCTTTTAATGGCTGCGATGATGTTACAATCTGGTGTTATGCAGGTTCTTACGCTGATGAGTATGCGCAGACACACAATATTGATGTTGAATATATCACTCTCAGTATTGACAATAGTATTATCTATCTTGCTCCGAACGAACAGACAAAGGTAACGTATTCGCTGAATACGCATCTTGCAGACAATATGAGCGTTGTATGGGAAAGCACAGATAAGACGATTGTAACTGTTGACTCGTTTGGCAATATCAAGGGCATAAAAGCAGGCACAGCAGTTGTCGTTGTAGCCTCAAAAGACGGAACGATGAGAGATTATTGTGTGGTTAAGGTTGTTGGTATCGAAGCACTGTCGAGCCTTAGCATCGACTTTGACAGCGGAATTATATCAGGACTTTATTCAAACACAAAGTCTCTTGATGGCTTGATCACAATGACGGATTCAAGCTGCAATCTCAGCTACACAACACTCGGCACAGATTCAATTGTTTATGTTGAAAGAGACAACGAAATTGTTGATGCATACACAATTCTTATCTACGGTGATGTCAACGGTGACAGCTGGTACGACGGTCAGGATGCAATTATTGTAGATTGCCTTGCAAACGGAATGCTGACAAAGGATGATGTAGGTGAAGCTGTTTATATGGCAGCTGACTGCAACCACGACGGAGTGATTGATGGGCTTGATGTTGCTTTGCTCAATCAGGCAGGTACACTCCTTGCAAATGTCGATCAGACTAAACCGACCGAAGTTCTTCTTGAAACATCATCAGAATATGTTGAGTATATCTCGCTCATCGATCAGTCTCCCGAGATTGAGGACGAAACAGATACTCCCGAAGCTGATTTAGAAACTGAAGACACAACTCCCGAGCAGGATGCAAACAAAGAAACAAATTTCTTCGAAATGATTATGAACTTCATCAAAGCAATCATCGAAAAGATTCTCTCCCGCATCCCTGTTCCATACAAATAATTAGCTAAGGACAGTGCAAACGCACTGTCCTTTTTGTCGTCGTATTTTCCTGACAGTTCGCCACCGTCGACTCTCAAACGACGGTTTCGATGATTAAACATTATGAAGATAATCAAAATTTATTCGATAGAAATTTGCATATTGTAATTTAAATCAACAGTCCGAACTTCAAAAACATTGAAATATATAAAGAAATATGCTAAAATATCTTATTAAGTTTTTAATCCTTGATTACATTGATAAATAAAACTTTAGTGCAGATTAAGGGGACATTAAATTGAGTAAAAGAAACAAATTTTTTGCCGATGACGGATGGGCATTCTGGGTTGACGGTGACGATACCAGCACAATATACCTTAATAACTGGTTAAATCCGAAGGGAACAAGCTATGTGGATGTAGCAATACATATCAGAGGTATAAAAGAAACTAAATCTCTTAATATGTATTTTCCGTTTGCTGTTGAAAAGAGCGAAGTCGAGGATGTTTCTCTTCACTTCAATGATGAAAATCTTTCACGTGCAATTTTCAGCAGTATGTGTGTTGTTGACTATAAAAAGAACGAAGTTGCTTCTGAAATTGCATACAACGGCAAAACTGTGGATATAGTTCATATTTCGTCTGTTGAATATACGATAAAGCCTGTTTCAAAAGGAACTTTGATGAATATTCCTTTTGAAGGTATATTTGAATATCTTGACAATGATGAAGTTTATTTTATGTTTCGTATTCCGCATAAATCTGTTTCTGAAGTTTTCAGACAGCGAAAAAAAGTGGGTAGCTTTTTAACACGATTCAGAGATCTGATTATGTCACCGATTATTTCCGAAAGCTACGGATATTCAGTCAGAATCAATGAAGCAAGACTTCTTCCGAAAGAAATTAACAGTGTTGGAGCTTTCCACAGACAGAAGCTGAAAAAAGCAGCGGTAACAATATCTATTTCTGATGGCTATGAAATAAATGATGTATCGTGTTACAGGATAAGACGTCTTGAGGAAGAGCTTTACAAGGATTTTCTTCCTTCTGATTTTGATGCAAGAAACGTTGTTACATACCAATGGCAACAAAACAGAGAGGATAATTTAAAGGGACACTTTAACTTCTACTTGAATGTATCCAGAAACGCAGTCAGTCCCATAAGCATTTTTGTGTATATGTTTATCATAGTTTTTCTTAATGCTTTGGGTGGAATGATGTGGGATGCAATGAAAGCAATTTATGCGCTTATTATGCATTAATTAAGATAGTGGGGGAACAGAATGAAGCTTTTAGTTCCGATTTTTCTGAACTGTGTTTTTGTTACCGCTTTTTATCTGTTGGATAAGAAAACGGGATTCAAAAACCTTAAGTTCACTTCAAAACAAATTTTAATCGGTATTGTGTTCGGAGGGTTATCTGCTTTTGCGTCCGGATACGGTGTTGAAATTCTCGGCACGGTTGCAAATGTCCGCGATGCGGCACCGCTTTGTGCAGGCCTTATCTTCGGCGGTCCTGCAGGTGTTATTTCGGGAATCATAGGCGGAGTGTACCGTTTCTTTTCGGTTTACTGGGGCGGTGGAATGTATACAAGGTTGGCTTGTACCGTTTCAACAATTCTTGCGGGTATTATTGCAGCTGTTCTCAGAAGGTTTATGTTTGATAACAAAAGGCCTACGTGGAGTTACGGTGTTTTCATAACGATTGTTTGCGAAGTTCTTCATATGCTTATGATTTTCTTCACAAATATGAAAGATTCGGCATATGCTTTCGAGTTTGTAAAGGCTGCAACTCTTCCGATGATAATCGGAAATGCTGTTGCTGTCGGAGTTTCTCTTCTGGTCGTTTCCTTGATTAATCACGGTAAAAGAAAATACGGTAAAAATAAAGAAAGAATTTCTCAGACTTTTCAACGAAGACTTCTTGTGCTTATTGTTATCGCTTGTGTAATAACCAGTGTTTTTACATATTTTCTTCAGAGCGGAATGGCTGAAATTGAAACAAGAGAAGTTTTTACTTCCGCAATGACCGATGTTATCGCAGACGTACGAGGAAAGTCTGACGAAAATCTTTTAACAATAACAAAAAATATCCGTTCGGAATATGAAAATAACAACGATGTTTCGCTTGATGACCTTGCGAAGAAATACAATGTTGTTGAGATTAATGTTGTTGATTCTGAAGGCTTGGTTATCAATTCAACCTTAGATTCGCTTATAGGCGAGTTCGATATGAACAGTACTGAACAGTCAAAGGAATTTATGGTGCTGACAGGCGATAAAACTGAACATGTGCAGTTGTACAGCCCTCAGGGTTATGACGGGGTTACAATGAGGAAGTATGGCGGTGTCAGCCTGGATGACGGTGGATTTATTCAGGTCGGATATGATGCAGATCAATTCCACGATATCCTTGATGATTTTGTCGTTGACGTTACCAAAAACCGTCACGTCGGAAGTTCCGGTTTTGTTGCTGTCTGTGATGAAAAGTTAAACCTTGTTACTCACACAGCCCGAAATGGGGATCACGTTTCAACAATAGGTATAACTCCCGACAAAGTTATGCTTGAAGGAAAAACTGCAAGTCAGCTTTATAAAACCAACATAATAAACAGTGAAAACGGTTACAGTGAAGAATATATTTATGTTTTTACTTTTGTTGAGGGTTATTGCATAATTGCCGCAATGCCTTTGGCTGAAGCAATGCTTATGCGAGATGCATCACTTTATACAAGCATATTTATGCTGATACTGATTTTTGCAGCGTTGTTTATTTTTATATATTTCCTGATTAAAAAAGTTATTATCAACAATCTGCAGAAAATCAACGGTTCGCTTTCTGAAATAACAGGAGGTAATCTTAATGTTGAGGTTGACGTCCGTTCAAACGCTGAGTTCTCCTCACTTTCTGACGACATCAACTCAACCGTGGCAACCCTGAAAAGATATATCGGTGAAGCTGCTGCAAGAATAGATAAAGAGCTTGAATATGCAAAACAGATTCAGCTTTCAGCTCTTCCGTCAAGCTTCCCGGATACGGAAGATTATGCGATATTTGCACAGATGATAGCTGCAAAAGAAGTAGGCGGCGATTTCTACGATTTCTATACTCTTGATGAGAATACAGTGTTCTTCCTTGCAGCTGATGTTTCGGGAAAGGGAATACCTGCCGCTATGTTTATGATGACTGCAAAAACAATCATCAAAGACCTTGCAGAAAGAGGACTTCCCGTTGATGAAATTTTCACCCTTGCTAATGAAAAGCTTTGTGAAAATAATGAATCGGGAATGTTTGTTACTGCGTGGATGGGTATTTTGGATCTGACAACTGGAAAATTGCAGTTTGCAAACGCCGGTCACAATCCGCCCGTGCTCAAACGTGCAGACGGTGCTTTTGAATATCTTAAGACGCGCGCTGGA